>JAEUUX010000030.1 GCA_016787295.1 Chitinophagales bacterium | reverse complement strand
ACTTTTTTGCTCCATTTGCAATTGTCCCCGTTCGAATAAGTTGGAGTCCTGCTAAACCTGATGTAATTTCGTCAACTTCGCAAAGAATAGAAGCATACTTTGAATAATCATGTTTTTGAAACAGTTTACAAATACCGCACTGATAGTTGTGGTTATACTAAAGAGACCCTTAGCACCTGTGGAACGGATGTTTATTGGATAAGTCGTGTGCCTGCAACGCTAAAATCTTGCTATTCAGCCATAGAAGCCACATATGACCAGTGGAAACAGTTAGCAGAAGGTTATCAGTATGTACCCCTGTCCTCGACATATGCAGGGGTAGCTCAACGCTGGTTGCTGGTACATTCGGAGGAAGCATATGCAAGAGAGATATTGGTACTTCGCAAAAAATACCTCAAAGACAGCACTAGGGAGCAACAAGCGTTGGAAAAATTAAAGAAAACGGCTTTTGCTAGCCAACAAACAGCTCAAAAAGCGATAGATCAGTTGGCAGAAAGTTGCCAATATCTGTCTATTAGCGATATAAACATTGTTGCCGTGGGCTTTTTTGATAAAAAAGGGAGACCAAAAAAAGATGCCAAGCCCGATGGTTATCACTACTATGTGGCAGCAAACCCTAGCTGTTCCTTAGACACCTTTGCAAACATGGCTAATACCAAAGGTAAGTTTATTATTGCCACCAATCAGACAGATAGCCAGCAACTGCCTGATGATTTGTTTTTTAAGTATTACAAAGGACAAGCAAAAGTGGAAAGAGGATTTAGGTTTCTAAAAGACCCACAATTTATTGCTTCCACTTTATTTGTCAAGAAACCCGAGCGGGTAGAAGCACTTTTGTTTATTATGACACTTTGTTTAAGTGTTTATGCTGCCATAGAGTTCAAAATACGGCAGGCTTTGAAGCAACAAGACCTCACCTTCCCCAATCAATTGAAAAAACAGGTCAACAACCCAACTGCCCGCTGGATTTTTGCTTGTTTTACACCCGTTCAGGTGCTTTATGTCAACCACCGACCACAGATTTTGAACCTTAATGACCTACATCGTAAAGTTATTGGATTACTCGGAAATGCCTATCGCAAATACTATATGCTACTATAAACAGTCCCACTACCAACTCACTAACATAGATAACCCAACAAAGGCAATAGATAGTTCCAACCTTAGCTGTCTACTAGGTGGTCTGTACCTATAGGTAAGCTATTGTCGGCAATCAATCAGTGATGACCCGATAAAAAACAATAAAATTGACAACATTTACCGCTACTGATGCCCAATAGGTGTCCGATCCTTGCATATCCTAAAATAAATCCATAATCCTAAGCGAGCAGTGGGAAATGACGGTCTTTCATGGTGCAATATTACGAATTTCTTGCCAAAAATACAAATTTTTAGCCTATTTTTACACTAAATTGGTGAAATTATACTGAATTGAAAATACTTTAGGGTTTTTCAATAGAAGAAACAATGTTTGGGAGGATACTTTTTACTCACTCTAAACCCCGCTCTAATTGCAATTAGAGCGGGGTTTTTCTGTGGTAAGTTATAGATTTCCCAAACCGTCAAAATTCGAAGACCGTATCGGTGTTAGTATAGATAGTGTTTCGTTAATGCGTTATGGAGAGGCTTATTTTCCACACACTATAATTTTTTGCACCCAACGGTTATTGGTAGTGGGGCAAACTATGGTCATTTGGTAAAGTCCATTGGGTAAATGACGTACATCTATCTTCGTATTTCCTGCGCCATTGCTGCTCCAAACTTGTTGCCCAAAATAGTTGTTAAGTTCCAAATAATATGGCATGGTAGCAGGCAACAAAACGTATAAATATGCTTGTGTAGGATTGGGGAAAATCGATGGTTTTTGCAAAACTACAGCACTAATTCCGCCAATAGCATCGGGGTCTAAGAAATCGGGAGTTCCGTCATTGTCGTCGTCGTCGTCCCATAGAGTACCATTTTGATTAGTGTCTTCTTGTATCGTCAATATGCCATCACCATCATCATCGTCGTCGAGTATATTGGGAAAAGTATCTTGGTCGGTATTGATATTTTGCTGATTAGTGGCTATTTCTTGAGCGTCGGGTAATGAATCGCCATCGGAATCGCTAAGGTTTGGATTACTACCATAATTAATTACTTCGGCAAAATCGGAAAGTTGGTCGCCATCAGTATCAGCCGCAATTGCATTTGTTTGATAGGTAACAATTTCCTCAAAATCAGAGAGTTGGTCGCCATCGGAGTCGGCAACATTAGGGTTGGTTTGGTATGTAATGATTTCGTCCCAATCACCCAAATTATCGTTATCAGAATCGGCGCTCAAAGGGTTGGTTTCATAGTTTAACCACTCTTGTCCATCGCTCAAACCGTCGTCATCGGTGTCGGCAGCATTGGGATTTGTGCCAATAGTGTTTTCTTCAATATTCGTTATGCCATCACCATCATCGTCATTATAGTCGGAGCAATCGGGTTGGAAATGTAGTGGTATCAATTGTCCTTGCAAGTGTTGTGGTTGTTCGTTGTTTTGGTTAATGGTGATATAAACAGGATTAAATACCAAATCAACATCGGTATTAGTAACATTTCCCAATAATTCGAAACATAAATGTCCCATATCTGTCCATTCATCGTCTACAGTGGGACAACCATTATTGGGAATGGTCATATTGGTAGTGATGTTGATTTCGCCTGTATTGCCATCAAAACCCAAGGCGGGCTGCATATAAACACTCATGCCCAAAAAACAACTGTCTGTGTTATCGAAATGCAAAGATTGATAACTTGGATTTTGCAATACGTTGATATTATAGTTCAAAAAAATGGTGTGCGACCCAATACTAAAAGTATCATTGGGCAAAGAAGCTCTGATTTGCAGGGTAGTGCAAAATTGATGTGCCATACAATCTACAGTGGGATTTACCAACTGTAAATCGTAGCTATGTTGTGACCAAGTTGGCAACGATAGCCCTAAAAGACAACAGATTAACCAATACTTTTTCATAACTTTGCTTGATAATTAGGATTAAAATAGGTTTGAAAAGGTAATTAGGCACAAAAATCCTTCTCAAATATCATACTTTGAGAAGGATTTTCTGGGAAATAGAAACTATAGGTAAATCAAAAAGACTTAGAATTATGCTTTTTTTTCGTTTTGATACAAAATTTTATTGACGACTAACTCTAAGCGCGACATGGCTTTTTCGTTTTTGATGATATAGTCGTATGCACCATTACGAATACATTGGATAGCCGTTTCCATATCATCTTGTCCCGAAATCATAATGACTTCTGTTTGTGGAGACATGGCTTTGATTTTACCCAACACTTCGATACCTGTCATAGCATCTTCGCGGATAGCGTTCAGGTAGTAGTCCAACACAATAATGTCGGCTTTTTGCTCTTCCATACGGTCTAAGCAATTTTCACCATATGCAAACACATGCACCTCAAGCGGATGTTCGATGCGTTTTTCCAATTGGTGTTTATACATGATGAGCGTTTTTACGTCGTCATCGACCAAATAAATAACAAATTTACGTTCTGACATAAGCAATATTTTAGTTGGTTTATGTTTTTGATAGGAAAAAGTGTGTAAAGATAAGTAAGATTAGTTCATCAAAGCAGCTTTTTGGCGACAAGAAGCGATAAGTGCATCGACTTTCTCTTCGGTCAAATTTTGGTGAAATTGTTCCAGTATCTGCAAAACAGGACCATAACCACAGGCTCCCAAACATTCCATTGTTTTGAGGGTGAACATGCCATCGGTGGTTGTTTCGCCTTCTTTGATACCCAAGGTGTGTTCTATGTGGTCTTGTATCCGTTCGGCACCCACCAAGCAGCAAGGACCCGTGCGGCAGATCTCCAACACAAAACGTCCTACTGGCTTTAGGTTATACATCGAATAGAAAGTAGCCACTTCATAGACCTCGATAGGTTTGATTTGCAGCAAATGAGCAACATAATCCATTACTTCGGTGGGCAACCAACCACCGCCTAATTCGCGTTGTGCATAGTGCAACACAGGAATCAGCGCCGATTTTTGTTGTCCCGCAGGATAGCGCCCAATAATTTCATGGACTTTGCTTAGGGTTTCTGTCGAAAATTGTGGCATATTATTGAGTTATTTTTTTTGTGGATTTGGGGTGTATGAAAAACGCTATTGTCATTGGAAATAGAAATACGAGAGGAACTGTAAGGGATATTCGCCCATTTGTACGGACAAAAGTAGTGTTTTTTGTTGAATCCAACAAACAAAAACAAAATTACTGCTTTTCTTTTCGCAATTTATGGCATTTCTATGCTTCTATGGGGCTTTTGGGGCTGCAAATAGAAACTAAACGAGCATTTATTTACTTTTTCGCAACCACAACACACCTTCTTGTTGTTCCAAAACTTTTGCTCTATCCATCAGTTCGGAGCGCGATGCTCCTTTGACATATAGCAATGCTTGGTCGCTGTAGTGTGAGCTAAATGGATTGCCTGATTGTCCTGTTGGCAAGCAAGAAGTAGCTTGTGTAGGCTCGCTAAAGTCGACAATACGCCGCAATGCGGGACCGCCTTTGATGCGATAAATGCCTGTTGAATCCATAATAAAATCTAAATTATTGATTACTTCGCGCCCGCCTGCCGCTCCAAATGGTCCCACGTTTAACCATTTGTCAAAGGGTTTAACTTTGCCAATAGGATGCTCGTGTGTCAAGAGATGCACTTTTTCCCACTGCCATTGATTAGGGTCTTTGCCTAATTGTTGTTCTAAATCGGTGAGTGCCAATGCAAAGGATTGTTGCAACAACTCGTCTCTGTTTTCTTTGGAAGGGGTTTGTACATTATCCCACCAAGGCGAATCGGGATTTTTCAATAGATGAGGCATTGTTTTTTTGCCAATAGCCACTGTTAAGAAGTGTGCAAAATGTTGCTTGCCCATTTCATCTTGCAAAGCCAAACGATGCAAATGCCACCAAAAGCGATAAAAAATGGTAGGAGCTATTGAGGTAGCCGTATGTTCGCCTTTCCATTGTTGCAACAATTGGTATGCTTGTTGTTCATTAGTTGTTTGGGGCTTAATGAGAGGCAGTATTTGCGCCAATACAGTTGGATAAACACTTGACACATCGTCGTTTATTAACTGTCTAACGCTGGCGGCTGTCCAATCGTTTTTTTGCTCCAATTGTGTGGCAATGCGCTGATAACGGTCGACGGCCTGATAATAACCGGGTATCAAACCAATACCTGTGTTAGCGGGTTGACTGTTGGCAGAGGCAATATAGCCTGATGCGGGATTAAATTGGTAGGGATTTTTGTCAAAATCGTACCATTCTGTCACATCATCTTTGCCACTTGCTCCGTCCAAAAACACAGAAGTATTGACATGTGCGTCTCTTCTGGGGATTTTGCCAACTGCCCACCAACCGATATTGCCATCGCTATCTGCGGTCATGATATTGAGTCCCGGCGCATGGATTTTTGCCAAATGTTCTCTTGCCTCTTCGACACGTTGCACCTTACTCAAGGCATACATCGAGGATAGCGGTGCTTGCGGAAACAAAGTATAGACCCACCACATAGCAATGGGGGTATTTTTTTGTGAATCAAAATAAGGAGAAAGGCTATTGACCAACACGCCATGCGAACTCCAGCGAACGCTAATCGTAGTGTCTGCCTGCCCTTTGATGTGAATGGTTTCGGTGCGTTTTCCCAAATCTTGCCAATGGTCTCTTTCCCAAACTTGTTCAGGATTGGCAGGATTGGGTTTTTCTACATAAAAATCAACATCATCGTTCTCGAACATGGTCATGCCCCAAGCAAAATGAAGGTTGTGTCCGAGCATCGCTACAGGAACACCTGCCAAAAAACTGCCATAAAAATTCTGGTTGCCATAATTCAAGTTGGCTTCGTACCACACGCAAGGCTGTGCAAATCCGATATGGGTGTCGTTTGACAAAATAGCTTTGCCCGTTTGGGTTTTATTAGGAGCTATCAACCACGCATTGCTGCCTTGGAAAATAGGCGCGGGAAATTGTCGGTCTAAATGTTCCATTAAGGCAGCAAAACCTTGCAAATCTTGTTGCAGCAGTTGGGCTTGTGGTGGAGCAACGGGCAAAGTGGGATTATTGGTTTGACCATTGTTCACAGGCACTAACTTATCATCACCATGCCAACTCGTCACCAAATCCTTTAAATAAGCCTCGCCATATTTTTGTTGGATATAGGTCACCAAAGGGTCTTGCTTGAACGATTCGGAAAATGAAAACGCCATATAACCTCCTATCAACAAGCAATCTTTGAGTGTAAACGGCTGCGCTTCGATGCCCAACAAATCAAATTCAACGGGAACATTACCTTGGGTGATGTAGGTATTTACACCTTTTACGTAGGCATTAGCGACTTGGAAATAAGGCGTATTTTGTTCTGACGAACTTTCTGCTAACACCTTATCGGCGTGTTGCGACAACGATAAAGTGCGAAACATTTTATCAACGGTCAAAAGATCTTTGCCAAATATCTCCGACAAACGACCGCTCGCTAAACGGCGCAATACTTCCATCTGGAACAAACGGTCTTGAGCATGAACGTATCCCAATGCAAAGTAGGCATCGTTTTCGTTTTGTGCATAGATGTGTGGCACACCGTAGCGGTCAAAAACAATTTCGGTATCGGCTGTAACACCATCATGCAATACAATGTCGCCCGATAGTTGTGGTTTCTTATTATATAGGTATATGGCGGCTATGGCAAGCACGCCCAGCAGCAAAATTAGGAACAATAACAAAAGCCTTTTGAACCATTTTTTCATATAGTCATAGTTTTATCGCCCAAATCTAAGCGTTTTTTTACAAATTCTATAGTGTCGCCGCAAAAATAAACAGAAAATACACACAAATAGCTTTCTGTAGCCAAAAAATTTTTACCTTTGCACAAAAACCCAACTGATATGCGTCGTTATATAGCTGCTTTTTTCCAACAATTAGCTCAATTCAGGCTTTGGGGCATGAATTTATCTTTGCGAGAAACAGTTCGCTTTATACAAACCAATATCTCGCGTGATTCTATTCAGACAAGAGCCGCTGCCGTAGCTTATAATGGACTATTGGCTACGTTTCCTTTCATTTTATTCTTTTTTTCTCTCCTAAGCTACCTACCTGTTCGCAATTTACAAGACGATTTGTTTATCATGTTGCCCTACATGTTGCCCGATACAGCAAGTAGAGCCATTATTGATGTCATAAAAGGCATTGGTGGCATACCGCGCAAAGGCTGGTTCTTGCTGATTGGCTTATTGCTCACCCTATACTTTGCCTCCAACGGTATGCGGGCATTAATGCGGGCTTTTCGGAAGGCAGACAACCCTGATTTTGTGAAACGAAAATTCCTAAAATACCAAGCTGTCTCCATTTGGTTAGTTTTGTTGTTGGTAGGTATTGTTATCGCCACTATCACCATTGCCATTGTAGGAAAAGCTTTTATCAACTGGGCAATTACCCATATCGGCACACAAAAATGGTTTGGACAATGGCTATTAAGAACCCTCCGAACGCTCCTCTTTTTCTCATTGGTCTTCAATTCCATTGCCATTATCTATTATCTAGCTCCCTCCAAACGCACGCTTTGGGGATATTTTACACCGGGAGCCACCCTCGCCACCCTTTTCTGTCTCATTTCTTCTACGCTTTTCTCTGCTTTTGTCAACAGCTTTAATCCCTATAGCAAAGCTTTTGGTTCACTTGGCACACTCATTGTTGTTATGATTTGGTACTATATTGTTTCTTTGGGGCTTATCCTCGGCTTTGAACTCAATGTCTCTTTCTTCTCCCAAAACGATGATAAGGATTCGCTTTTGACCAATACACATAACTTTTCTGCTCATGAAAAGTAACATTTTGTTGCCAAAGGTGTATGTATTGTTTGAGAGGAATAAAGAAACGCAATAAGCAGGAGGAGTAACCATATAGTAACAATCATTATCTTATAAATCTGACGAAACAATGAATCAAACAAAAAACTTTCTAGGTTGGTACGCATGTATAGCCGTACTTTTTACACTCATTGCCAATGCACAACCCTGCACCTATCTCGCGTATGAAGGTTTTAACAACACTGCCAACCTCCCACTCAACGGACTAAGCGGCGGGACAGGTTGGACAACAGCATGGAACGTCCAAAACGAAACCATGACCATT
This sequence comes from Chitinophagales bacterium, assembly GCA_016787295.1. GTDB lineage: Bacteria > Bacteroidota > Bacteroidia > Chitinophagales > UBA2359 > JAEUUX01. The sequence goes on along the minus strand of JAEUUX010000030.1, from coordinate 21,469 downwards.
CCGGGCTATCAAATCAACAGCACCAACGGTTCTTTGACCTATAATGCACTGCAAACACTGGGCAATCATGCACGCGGCGGTTATGCCTACCTAACCCTCGGCAGACGATTGGACTACAACGATGGTGGTGCTTTTGACGATTATGTGGCGACTAACCAAGACGGCATTGGGTCGCAAACAGGTGACACCCTTTGGGTTAGTTACTTATTGCGAAAAGATGCCAATAACGACGAACCAGTATGGATAGACCTCCACAACGATGGCAATGTGGCTTGGTGTTCCAATTGTGCTAACCAACACATTGCTGTTGGCTATTTTGGTGCGCAAAACTCCAATGTGAGCGGGCAAAGGCGCTGGACTCTCCAACTTAATGGCAACTATTACCCAACCGCCGTGCCTGTCACAACAACAACTAGTGTTTTTGTAGTGCTTCGTATGGTCTTTGGTGCTAACAACACCAATGTTGCGCTATTCATCAACCCCGCAACGCTGGGCAACAACATACCAACAACACCAACACTCACACAAACAACCACCACGCCCAACATCATCAGGAGCGCAGCCGTTTATTTGGGCAACAATGCCAACAACGGAGCTATCGACGAATTGCGCTTGGCTACCTCATACGCTTGTGTAGCACCCGACAACACCATCGCTGTTAACTTGCCTCCCACAGCCGCTATCACTGCCACGCCCACTACGGGACAAGTGCCGCTTGCAGTGACATTTAGCGGTACTAATTCCACAGACCCCGAAAATAGCCCGCTCACCTATCAATGGAATCTCGGAGACGGCACTACTGCCACTACCAGCACCGTCTCGCACACCTATAGCGACATTTTGGGCAGTATCAATGTCAGTTTGACCGTCACCGATAATATGGGTTTGCAGCATACTGCCTATCAGACCATTACTTTGCTCGATGAAAACAATACTTTCCCTTGCCAAACGTCGTTTACTGTTAGCAATATGCCTACTTGTGCCAACAATAACGGGCGGATAAGCATCAACGCAGCCAACGGCACAACTTTCCAACTGCGCAATGCCAACAACACCCTACTCACACCCACCAATGGCAACCAATACAACAACCTTTCGGCAGGAATCTACCAATTTACAGCCAACAGCAACACAACGGCTTGTACGGATACCTTTCAATTGCACCTAAGCATAGATAGCACCACTTGCGCAGGCTGGCAACCAAGTTCTTGTGCTATGGATATAGGAACAAACATGAGCGGTTTTGCTGATTGGGGCGTTGAGCGTCCGATGCGAAACCTATTTAAACACGTTCGCCCCGAACCTATTCCGTTTACTACCACTTGTTTTTGTTGGTATGTCCCGAACATCTTAGGCGAGATGACTTTTGATGCCAATGGCTATCCCACGCATATACCACAAACCACTTCGGCAGGTAATAATACGGTTGTTCGCTATGTTATTTCGTCCGAAAGTGAAACAGGCACTAACCTTCAAATGAACCAGCAGTACGTCTTATTATACGACGGCAGTGGTACGATGCAAGTAGGCGGTGGAGTGAATGTCAGCAGCAACACAGCAGGGCGCATACAGTTCACCTTGACTGCCAACAACAATATCTTTGTAGAAATCCTTAGTTCGGCTCCTAACAACCACATTCGCAACATTCGCTTGCTTAGGTTAGCTGATGAAAATATCAACCTGACAACGAACCCTTTCTATCAAGGTTTTATTGATAAGATTGCGCCTTTTAAAATGTTGCGTTTTATGGATTGGGGACACACCAACAGCAACCCCGCTGTGGAGTGGAGCGACCGAAGCACGACCGCTTACTTTACCTATGCCACACCAACGGGCGTACCCTACGAAACGATGGTGCAATTGGCTAATCAAACACAAAAAGATGTGTGGATTTGCGTGCCACACGCCGCCAACGACGATTACATTCAGCAGATGGCAACGTTTTTTAGGGATAATCTAAACCCCAACCTCAACATCTACTTGGAATATAGCAACGAAGTATGGAACTGGATATTCCCCCAATCGCACTATAACGTCGAAACAGCTCCCAGCAACCTCAACTACGGACGGGCGTATGCCGAAAAAGCAAAAAACACCTTCCGCATTTGGCACAATGTATTTGGCACACAAAAAAGCCGCGTTAAACGCGTGCTTGGCATGCAAGTTACCTACAACTACCTCAACGAGCAAATACTCTCACAGTTAGACCAAGATGAGTGGGACTATGGCGCACCGACCCACTACTTTGGATTAGACCATAGTAGCACAGCTTCGCCTGTATTGTCTGCCACTTCTACGCCTGCCGACATTATTACCAATGCTCGCAATGCTTGGTTACAAAACAAAAGCCTTTTTAAGCGCGACTATGACCAAATAAAACTGTTTGGCAAAGAAATTGCTACTTACGAAGGCGGACAACACTTTGTAGGCAATGTTTTTGGCATACCTTACGACTATCAGCAAGCCATGTGGGACGCACAATACACACAGGGCATCTATGATTTATATGACGAAGTGTTGGATACCATTCGAGCTTGGGGCTGTCGTTTGGCAGGCAACTTCAGTTTAGCAGGACCACAAGAAAGTGTATATGGCTCTTGGGGTGTGTTGAATGACATTGACATTCAAGCACCTTATTTGACCACTGCTCCCAAATACCAAGCCTTATTGGACAATATCCCTCAAAGACCAACGCCCACCATTAGCGGTAATGCCACCGTTTGCGGCAATACCATACAAACCTACACCGTTCCTGCCATACAGAACAGCACCTACAGTTGGACAGTCAGCAATGGCACTATCCTATCGGGACAAGGCACGAACACTATTACTGTTCAATGGAACGCTAATAATATAGGAACGGTGCAGATTGAGCAAATAACGCCATAAGACACCCTTATTCCCATACAAGCATACAACAAAATCTCCTTCTTTGGTACTGTTTGGTACAAAGAGGGAGATTTTGCTATAGGTAGCCTTAGCGCACATAGATAAGATGGGACGATGAGGCTGAGTCTGCCCAATGGCTTGTTGCGAGTGGTGGTGTGCTAAAAAAAACACCCCACAAACACCCAACATTTGCTAAAAAACACCTAACTTTCGCCCTCAAAATCGCACATCTATTGCTATAATAGGTCAATAAGGCAATATAAACACGCAAAAAATGGCGCGAAGATAGGTTTTTTTGCACATTGACCAGACCCAAGACCAAAGATGATAGCATTTTTTTTATCCGTCTAAACCAACCGACCTAATATGGAGACTATTATTGGCACTGCGCCCACCAACATTTTTCTATTGTATGTAGAAAAAGATATAGCTTATCTCGAGCAGCTAAAAAAGCATTTAGCGGTATTAGAACGACAGAGGCTTATTGCCCTTGCTGATGAAAGTGATGTATTGGCAGGGCAGCACATAGACCAAGAGATTAAACGAGGCATCGAGGCGGCGGATTTGGTGTTGGCTTTGATAAGTAGTGCGTTTCTTTCTGCCGACTATCCCCATTACAACTATGTCATGTATGCCATGCAACACAACAAAATGATAGTCCCTATATTACTACGCCCCTGTGAGTGGAAACAAAGCCCTTGGAAAGACCTAAAAGCCCTACCACGCAACGGCAAGTACCTTAGCCAAAGCCGCAATAAAGACAAAACGCTGTATGAAATAGTAACAGAACTCCGGCTTTTGTTACCAACGCAGGACACAGCACGCCCGCTTAGTTTTGAGGAACACGCTGCTTGGCAACAAAGGGCAGAAAAAGAAGCGTATCAGGAAATATTTGACAAGCGACAGCAAAATACGCATGCAGATACCTCCGAACCGCTGAAGCAATTGGGCATATTACAACTTGATGAAGAGACCTTGAGCAGTTTTTGGCAGCAAGTGCGCGTCAAAAACCTGCTGGGGGAGCATATCTCCGACACGCCCGACCCCATTACTGCCCATAACTACCTCAAAAAGCTATCGCTTGCCACCAATGGCAGCCTATTGAAAGGTACTGTTTTGTGTTTTGGGAAGGCGGAACAGATGCACAACCTCTGCCAGACCGCTACAGAAACCAATTTTGTGTTCTTTAAGGGTAGCGACCGTGCTAATGACCTATTGGATATGCAAAACATTGGAGGCAACCTCATACAGCAATACGAAACCTGCATGAGTCTACTGCAAAAACATATCCCTTTGAGTAGGGATCGCCAAAACAGCCTCGACTTCTATGAAATTCCTATGGCGGCATTAAAAGAGCTGGTTGCCAATGCCTTTGTACACCGCACTTATGCCAAAGATACGCGCAGTTATATCCAAATTGAGCTGTTTGATGACCGAATAGTGATAAAAAGCCCCGGCGCTTGGCCCCCTGAATTGGATATGCACCGCATTGAGGCTTCTTTTTTCCGAAATCCGGTCATTGCTGCCATATTTAGGCTCTATGGTTACATAGATAAAATAGGCACAGGCATTCAGAAGGCACAACGCGTATTGCACCAACAGGGTTTGCAGCCCGCACAAATAGAAAGCCTCGACCGCCCGCCGATGGTGAAGGTCACTATACATAGACCGCAACGCACAACGCAAAGCCTTAGCCGCAACGCTGCCCAACAACAAGCCCTTGAACTGCTCGAACGGGAACAAATAGCTGATTTGTTTGATTTGATAGACCAATATCCACCTGATAACCCACTACTACAGCAGCTTAAAAGAGAGTATGTAAGTGGTATGTCCCTCAATGACCCTAATTTTATGCAGCGACTAAGGGTATTGATAAAACTACTTTTCAGCGAAACACCATAGACCCTGCTTTGCCATATGGCGATATTGCACCCCGAAGTGTTGTAGTAATGATTGGCATATCTCCCAACAATTACCACACCTGATAGGGTGCAAATGTTGTTTAGTGGTTTAGCTTCTTGCCATTGTCACCAACACAGCTTTTGTCGGCAGATTGAGTGTTGGCTTGGGGTAGGAGAGGGGGCAGCAATGAGTAAAACTATTGGGCATCGGACGGACAATTGTGCCTATAGCAAAGAAAAAACACCCCACAAACACCCAACATTTCCCCAAAAAACACCTAACTTGCACCCCATTTTCAATACTAAACCACAGAATTGTGTATGGAAACACTTAGTACGAGCTTCGCCTTGATGGTTGTCGCACAATTGTATGACATAGGCACAGCCGCAACCCAAAAAGTCATAGAAAGTATAGGCGATTTGTTGATAGAACAGTACGTAAAAGAGCCGATAAAGGAAAAGTTGTTTAGCAAAAGCGGCAAAAAGGAATTGCGGAAGGTGTATGAAAAAGCCTTTATCGCTGCCTTACAACAATACGAAGCCAAATGCAACGGACAAAACCAAATAGGAGAACGCCAATCTGTAGCAAGCCTATTGTATGCCCTTTGCGAAGCTAACGGCTGCCAAGATGCTTTGACGGATGCCCTGACCGCTGTACAAAAATACACAGCGGAGGCAATGACACAAGAAAACTTGCCTGCTGCCTTGCCTGATTTTTGTGAACAACTAAGCCAATACATTGTAGACAAGGCTTTGCCACGATATAATGCCCAGAATTATCAACAGGCATTGGCAAAAGCCTTGGCGCTTTTCCCCAAATGTTTTGAAACCGAACTTAGCCCCAATGCAGAAGCCCAAAGATGGCAAATCTTATTGGCTATTGTTGATATGCGCCAAAAGATAGTGACCAAAGAAGACCTGCGCGCTTTTGTAGCGCAGCTACAGCAAGGCATAACACAACACGCCCACACTATCTATAACATAGGGACGATAGAAAACGCTACCATTATCCAAAACAATGCCCCCGCCCTACCTCCCCACAACTATAAACTACCACGCAAACCTATCTATTGTATAGGACGCGATGCCATGTTGGAATATATGCACCAACACCTATCCCAAGAACAAGCCCTTGTACTGATGAATGGCATTGGGGGGATTGGCAAAACGACCTTAGCCGTTCAATATGCCTACCAATATGCCGATGCCTACCAAACCGTCCGCTACATCTACTACAAAAACGATTTTAAGAGCAGCTATGTGGCTGCCCTGAACCCCCACTATGCCCTCGAAGGCACTATAGACGAATGCTTTGAGCGCCTGCTTGCCAAAGAACTACAATGCCCCGCAGCGCGCCTGATGATTATAGACAACTTTGACCAAAGGGACGACAAAGAGATACAGGAGAGTTGGACTAAAGACTGGAAGGTGCTGATAACGAGCCGTTTGCACTTAGACCCTACCCAATTCCACAGCATTAAGGTAGCGGAACTATCCCCAAACGATGCCTTTACTTTGTTTAAACACCATTTTGAGGCGATGAAAACCACCGAGACCGAGCAAGTCCGCCAACTCCTCCCGCTTTTGCACTACAATACGCTACTGATTGTGTTGGTGGCTAAGATAGCCAAAGCCTGCAAAGGACTGATGAGCATAGCCACCCTCTTGGAACGCTACCAACAGCAACAATACCAAGACGAGGACTTGCAAATAGACATAGCATTGGACGAATACTTTGCAGCCGAAGACCGAGCCAAAGCGCGCAATATCTTAGGCTGTATAAACACGGCATTTGACATAAGCGGCATAGCGCAGCAACCCGACGCGCTGTATTTGTTACAACAATTTGCCCTCACCCCCACAGAAGGTATTAACAAAGGACTATTCAGCGAAGGCATAGCGCCCGACATGAAGACAACAGCCTTTATTAACTGCTGCAATGCCTTAGCCGAACAAGGCTGGATAGACGAAGTACAGGACAGAGAGGCATACTGTATGCACCCGCTGCTACAAGAAATAGTGCGATACCATTACCCGCCTACGCCGCTGCTATACAACAAGATCGTTTATTATTTAGGCGCAAAACTTCATGAAGCATTGAATACCAACTTTACCACAGCAGCACCCTATACACAATATGCGGCTACAGTGGTGCAGTGGCTTTATAAGAGTTATGAAACTGCCTGTGAGAACCTTAATGAATATACCAATGTAGCTACTTTGTCTAACAATCTATCAGAAATCTATCGAGCTATGGGACAATTACCTGAAGCATTGACCTATCAACAAAAAGCCATTAGCATTGTTGAGCAAGTATTAGCCCAAAATCACCCCGATTTAGCTACTTCCTATAGCAACTTGTCAATCATCTACCAAACTATAGGACAATTGCCCGAAGCATTGGCATATCAACAAAAAGCTATTGCTATACGAGAGCAAGTATTAGCCCAAAATCACCCCGATTTAGCTACTTCCTATAGCAACTTGTCAATCATCTACCAAACTATAGGACAATTGCCCGAAGCATTGAGCTATCAACAAAAAGCTATTTCCATTCGCAAAAAAGTATTAGGTAACAATCATCCCGATTTAGCTACTTCCTATAACAATCTATCATTGATCTACCAAGCTATGGGACAATTGCCCAAAGCATTGGCATATCAACAAAAAACTAAGAGTATTCTTGAGAAAGTATTAAGCAAAAATCACCCAAATTTAGCTGCTTCCTATAACAATCTATCAATGATATACCAAGCTATGGGACAATTGCCCAAAGCATTGATTTATATACAAAAAGCTATTTCCATTCGCGAAAAAGTATTAGGCAAAAACCACCCCGATTTAGCTACTTCCTATAATAATCTATCAATGATCTACCAAACTATGGGACAGTTGCCCGAAGCTTTGATCTATCAACAAAAATCCATTAGCATAGTTGAACAAGCGTTAGGCAAAAACCACCCCGATTTAGCTACTTCCTATAATAATCTATCAATGATCTACCAAACTATGGGACAATTGCCCGAAGCATTGACATATCAACAAAAAGCCATTGCTATTATTGAGCAAGTATTAGGTAACAATCACCCCGATTTAGCTGCTTCCTATAACAATCTGTCAAGCATCTACCAAGATATAGGGCAATTGCCCGAAGCATTGGCATATCTACAAAAAGCCATTGCTATACAAGAGCAGGTATTAGGTAAAAATCACCCCGCTTTAGCTACTTCCTATAACAATCTATCAATCATCTATCAAGATATAGAACAGTTTCCCGAAGCATTGGCATATCAACAAAAAGCCATTGCTATACAAGAGCAAGTATTAGGCAAAAAACATTCCGATGTAGCTACTTCCTATAACAACTTATCTACTCTCTATTATGCTATGAGGCAATTGCCTGAAGCATTGAGCTATCAACAAAAAGCTATTGCTATACGAGAACAAGTATTAGGCGAAAATCATCCCGATTTAGCTGCTTCCTATAACAATCTATCAGGCATCTATCAAGCTATGGAACAATTGCCCGAAGCCTTGACCTACCAACACAAAGCTATTGCTATTCGCGAACAAATATTAAATAACAATCACCCCGCTTTGGCTACTTCTTGTGGCAATATGGCTTATCTGTATTACGAAACGAAACAGATAAACCAAGCTAAAGACTATATAGCCCGTGCTGTAGCCATATTGAAACACAATTTCCCTAATGGACACCCCAATTTGACAGCTATGTTGCAGTTGCAGGAACGCATTAACAAAATGTAGTACCATCTCCTGCAATTCTGTTTTCCTTTCGGTGGGATTATTGGCAATTGTTGCGGTATTTGGTCATCAACCCTTCGGGGGTTCAAAACCCCCGAAGGGTTATGGGCTAATCCGCAAAACCATTTCTCCGTAGGGTAGGGTTTAAACCCTACCCTACGGAGAAATTACGACCACTCTAACCAACACCATGCAAAACAACAAACCAACACCCCAGCATCTCCAAAATAACCCTAAAGGGGTGGCAATATTATAGCAAGATGCAGCAATAGCATTAACAAAAACCCCAACAGGGTGACATTATGCCGCCAAACAAGGGCATCGTGTCACTTTGTTGGGGTTTATTTACAGGATGAATGTGCTATATCTGCTGTAATTATTTCCCATATTTGGGATTTATTTACCAAAAAACGCTTAATTTTGCGGCAGTTTTTCTGTCATATAGCTAATCCGCAAAACCATTTCTCCGTAGGGTAGGGTTTAAACCCTACCCTACGGAGAAATTACGACCACTCTAACCAACACCTTGCAAGACAACAAGCCAACAACACTCCACCTACCGCCATTTATTGCCTTGTTAATGCTGCATTCAGCCTTCGAATAAAGTACATGGAGACCCCATTAGTCCTTAAACCGCATTCCTTCCAACCCTCACCCCAAAATCACCCACATTCCACCCCATAAACCCCACTTTCACCATAAAATTTTTAAACAATGAACGAAGAACAACGAATACTGAATGAATATCTCGAAGAAATTGCACATCTTGAGCAAACATTGGGCGAAAAACACCCTGATGTAGCTGATGCTTATGCGGACTTGGCAGATATGTATCGAGATATGGGCGATATCGACCAATCTTTGGCTTATCAGCACAAAGCTATTGCCATACAGGAAGAAGTATTAGGTAAAAATAACAACAAGCTCGCCGCTTCATACAATCACATAGCATTGACCTATCAAACTGCGGGACAATTGCCCAAAGCATTAGAATATGCCATGAAGGACATTGCCATTAGCGAGCAGGTATTAGCTCCCGATGAGCTTGAATTGACGTTTTCCTATAGGGCAGCGTCAAGTATTTACCGGGCTATGGGGCAATTGCCCAAAGCATTGGAATATGCCCTAAAAAATCTTGGCGTTACCCAACGGGCATTAGACATAGATGACCCTAGTTTAGCTACTTCCTATGGCAATGTATCAAGTCTCTACGCAACTATAGGGCAATGGTCGGAAGCATTAGTACACGAACAAAAAGCGCTTGCTATTCGCCAACAAGCACTCAATAAAGACCACCCCGACCTTGCTACTTCCTATAACAACATAGCTCAAATCTACAAAGCTATGGTGCAATTGCCCGAAGCATTGGCATATCAACAAAAGGCTATTGCTATTTATGAAAAAATATTGGGCAAAAATCACCGCGATTTAGCTGTTGTCTATAACAATATAGCACTTATTTATCAAGAAATGGGGGATTACCCCAAAGCCTTGAAATATCAACAAAGAATTGTTGCTATTACGGAGCAGACATTGGGCAAAAATCACCCCGATTCAATTGATCCTTATGCTGATATTGCATTTATGTATTACAAAACGAAAAAAATAACCCAAGCTAAAGACTATATAGCTCGTGCAATAGCCATCATGCAGCGCCATTTTCCTGATGAACACCACGACTTAGCAGCTATGTTGCAGTTGCAGGAACGCATTAACAAGATGTAATCCCATCACACCCAAAGCTCACCCCCAAATCACCTATATTCTACACCATAAACCCACCATCTACCCTAAAATGTTTAGACAATGAACAAAAATCAAAAAATGCTGGACGCAGCCCTCCAAGAAATTGCCATTATGGAGCAACAATTGGGCAAAAATCACCTTGATGTAGCCGATGCATATGTCGATTTGGCAGATATGTATCAAGATATGGGCTATCTCGACCAATCTTTGACCTACCAACTCAAAGCCATTGCCATACAAGAGCAAGTATTAGATAAAAATGACTTAGACCTTACTGCCTCCTACAACCACATAGCATTAACCTATCATACCGCTGGACAACTGCCCGAAGCATTGGAATACGCCCTAAAAGATATTGCCATTAGTGAGCAGGTATTAGACCCCGATGACCCCGAATTGGCAATTTCCTACAATGTGTTGTCAGGTATTTACGATGCTATGGGACAATACTCCGAAGCATTGAAATATGCCCTAAAAGATACTGCCATCAATGAAAAGGTATTAGACAAAAACGATATGTCTTTAGCCAACTCCTATAACAAGCTATCCATGATCTACCAATCTATGGGGCAATTGTCGGAGGCTTTGAATTATTGTCTAAAAAGTCTTGATATCCGTCAAAAAGCACCACACAAAAATCATCTCGACATCGGCACTTCCTACAACAACTTATCAACTATCTATCGTGGTATGGGAGAATATTCCAAAGCATTGGAATATGCCCTAAAAAACATTGCTATTTGCGAAAGAACATTGGGCAAAAATGACCCCGACTTAGCTACTTCCTATAATAATATAGCCAACATCTACTTATCCATAAGACAATATCCCAAAGCCTTGAGTTATTGCTCCAAAAGTCTTGCTATTCGCGAAAAATCATTGAACAAAAACCACCCCGACCTCGCTACTTCCTACAACAATATATCTGTCATCTATCAAAATATGGGACAAGTGCTCAAAGCCCTGAACTATTGTCTGAAAGCTATTGGCATTCGCGAAAAAACACTGGATAGCGCACACCCTGAGTTAGCCACATCTTATAACAACCTATCAAACATCTATTATTTCATAGGGCGAAAGTCCGAAGCATTTGAATACCTACAAAAAGCTATCGATATTTTTGAGCAGTCACTGGACAACCCACACCCTGATTTAGCCACTTCTTACAGTAGCTTCGCCTTTTTCTATCGCGAAGCGAACGAAATCGCCAAAGCCAAAGAGTATATTGACAAATCAATAGCCGCAATGAACCACATTTTTCCTGATGGACACCCCGATATGGCAAAGCTGTTGGAGTTTCGGGAAGGTCTCAATAAAACATAAGCCCATCTCCCGCAAGCATATTCCCCTTTCGGCGGGCTTATTGGCAAATGTTGCCGTTTATGGTAGGGCAGAAATTGGTTTTGTCATGTTTTGTTGGTGTTGTTGGGGTTTGGGCAAAATCATTTCTCCGTAGGCTAGGGTTTTAACCCTACCCTACGGAGAAATTTAGGGCATTCTGATAGGCATTTTGCAAGACAAAAAATAAACAATACCACACCCCAAAATAAACCCTACACGGGTGACAAGATGATAGCAAAATGTAAGGAAACCATTAACAAAAACCCCGATGGGGTGACATTATGCCACGAAACAAGGGTATAATTTCACGCTATTGGGGTTTAATGGTTTTGGTTATTAGCTGTATGTTTTGTGGTATGCGGGCTAAAGACCTGCACGCCTGCATCAACCCTTCGGGGGTTCAAAACCCCCGAAGGGTTAAGGGCTAATCCGCAAACCAATTTCTCCGTAGGGTAGGGTTTAAACCCTACCCTACGGAGAAATTACGACCATTCTGACAAACATTTTGCAAGACAAAAATTAAATATTCCCACATCTCCCAAATAACCCTAAAAGGGTGACAAGATGATAGCAAAATGTAAGGAAACCATTAACAAAAACCCCAATAACTTGACATTATGCCACGAAACAAGGGTATAATTTCACGCTATTGGGGTTTATTAGCAGCATGGAGATGTGATGTTTGTTAAAATTATTTCACCTCTTTGGGGTTTATTGGCTAAAAATGTCTTAACTTTGTGGTCATTTTTCTGTACTATAGCTATTATGCAAAAAAACTGCTCCGCAAAACAGGGTTTTAACCCTAGCCTACGGAGAAATGGCAGACATTTTGACCAACGCCATGCAAGACAGCAAGCCACCACCACCGCACCTACGCTCATTCATTGCCTTATTGATAGGGCATTGACCTTTTGAATGGGGTAGATTAGCACTCCACCACCCATTAAATCCCATCGCAACCAAAACTCACCCCAAAATCAGCTATATTCTGCGCCATAAACGCACCATAAACCCTAAAACTTTTAAACAATGGATAAAAATCAACAACTATTGGACGCAAGTCTCCAAGAAATTGCCACTATGGAGCAACAATTGGGCGAAAATCACCCCAAAATGGCTATTGCTTACAACAATATAGCCCAAATCTACCAAGATATGGGACAATTGCCCGACGCATTGGCATATCAACAAAAAAGCCTCAATATCAAAATACAGCTATTGGGCGAAAATCACCCCAAAATGGCTATTGCTTACAACAATATAGCCCAAATCTACCAAGATATGGGACAGTTGCCCGACGCATTGGCATATCAACAAAAAGCTATCGTTGTTTGCGAACAGGCATCGGGCGATGATAAATCCGATGTCGCTATTTTTTATAACAACATGGCTACTATTTATCGAGCCATGAAGCAAGGCGAAGACGCATTGGCATATCAACAGAAAGCTATCGATATTTGCGAACAAGCATCGGATAGCAAGCAGCATGGTTTGGCATTGTCTTACAACAATATGGCGGTTATCTATCATAGCCTACAGCAAAACGCTGACGCATTGGCATATCAACAAAAAGCTATTGTCGTTCTTGAACAGCTATTAGACCCGCATCAGCCCGGTTTAGTTACTTTTTATAGCAATATAGCCCAAATCTACCAAGATATGTGGGAGCTGCCCGACGCATTGGCATATCAACAAAAAGCTACCCGCATACAAGAACAAGTATTGGGCGAAAATCACCCACAGCTTATTAGCTACTACAACATCTTGTCTAACATTCATGAGGCTATGGAGGAATTTGCAGAGGCATTTGCCTATCAACAAAAAGCCATTGCCATTCACGAACAAGTATTGGGCGAAAATCACCCGCAGCTTATTAGTTCCTACAACAGCTTGTCCAACATTTATAGGGCTATGGGGCAATTTGCGGAGGCAGCCGCGTGTCGTCAAAAAGCTATCCGTATCCAAGAACAAATATTGAGCAAAAATCACCCTCAATTTATTAACTCCTACAACAGCCTGTCCAACATTTATAGGGCTATGGGGCAGTTTGCCGACGCATTGGTATATCGCCAAAAAGCTACCCATATACAAGAACAAACATTGGGCAAAAATCACCCACAGCTTACGAGTTCCTACGGCAACTTGTCCGACATTTATAAGGCTATGGGGCAATTGCCCGACGCATTGGCATATCAACAAAAAGCTACCCGCATACAAGAACAAACATCGGGCGAAAACGACCCACAACTTGCCAGTTCCTACAACAACTTGTCAAATATTTATAGGACGATGGGGCAATTGTCCGACGCATTGGCATACCGCCAAAAAGCTACCCATATACAAGAACAAACATTGGACAAAAATGACCCGCAACTTGTTAGCTCCTACTGTAGTTTGGCGAGTATTTATAAGACCATGAAGCGATTTTTGGAGGCATTGTCCTATCAACAAAAAGCTATTGCTATCCAAGAGCAAACAGCGGGCAAAAATAGCCTCGATTTGGGTATTGGGTATGGCATTATGGCAAGTATTTACAAAAACATGAAACAATTCCAAGAGGCAGTGGTATATCAACAAAAATCTATTGCCATTTGCGAACAAATATCGGACAAAAAACGCCTACAACTTATTATTGCCTATAACAATATGGCGGGCATTTACAGAGATATGAAACTATTTTCGGAGGCATTATCCTATCAACAAAAATCTATTGCTATCCAAGAGCAAGCATCGGGCAAAGATCACCCCGAGTTGGGCATTTCCTATAGCATCATGGCGAGTACTTACAAAAATATGAAACGATTTGAAGATGCACTCATCTACCAACAAAAAGCTATTCATATCCAAGCCAAAACATTGGGCGAAAATCACCCCGACCTTGCTACTTCCTACAACAACCTGTCCTTAATCTATAGGGCTATTAAGCAGCTAACCCAAGCATTGGAGTGTCAACAAAAAGCCATTGCCATTCGTGAACAGAAGTTAGACAAAAATCATCCCTACCTTGCTGTTTCCTACAACAATTTGTCTGGTATTTATCATCTAATGGAGCAATTGCCCGAAGCATTGGCATATCAACAAAAAGCCATTGCCATTCGCGAGCGGGTGCTTGACCCCAATCATCTCGATATGCTTTCTTCTTATAACAACCTATCTGCTATCTACAAAGATATGGGACAATTCCAAGCGGCATTGGACTATCAACAAAAATCTGTTGCCATTCGCGAACGGATATTAGACAAAAGCCACCCCGACCTTGCGCTGGGCTATAGTTATTTATCATTTATCTATAAAGATATGGGGCGACTCTCCGACGCATTAACCCACCAACAAAAGTGTGTTGCCATTCGCGAACAAGCACCCGAACGCAACATCTCCGACAGGGCTAATTCATACGGTCATCTGGCGAGTATCTATAAAGATATGGGGCTATTGGAGGAAGCAGCGGCAGCCCAACAAAAAGCCATCGCCACGCGCAAACAGATAACAAGCCCCGACCACCCCGACTTTGTTGTTGCTTATGGTCATCTGTCAAGCGTCTATAAGGCGATGAAACGATTGCCCGAAGCATTAGACTATCAACAAAAAGCCCTTGCTATCCAAGAGCAAACATTGGACAAAAATCACTTCGACTTCATTATTGCGTATGGTCATCTGTCGAGTATCTATAAAGATATGGGGCTATTGGAGGAAGCAATAACGTATCGAAAAAAAGCTATCAATATCCAAATCCAAACATTGGGCAGTCATAATATCGATGTTGCTGCCTCATACTATGGGCTATCTGGTATCTATAAGGCACTCAAACTGCTGCCCGAAGCCCTTAGCTATCAACAAAAAGCTATTGCCATTTGCGAACAAATACTAGACCCCCATCACCCCGAATTGGTCACTGCCTATAGTCATCTATCAGGCATCTATAAAGACATGAGACTACTGTCCGAAGCACTGATGTATCGACAAAAAGTTATCGCTATCCAAGAACAAACATTGGGCAGCCACCACCTCGATACCGTTATTTCCTACCATGCACTATCAAATATCTATAGGACGATGAAACGACTGTCCGAAGCATTGAAATATGAACAAAAAGCCATCGTTATACAAGAGCAACTATTGGGCGAAAACCACCCCGACCTTGCCATCTCTTATTGCTACCTGTCCAGCATACATAGAGATTTGGAACACCTGCCCGAAGCACTAACATACCAACAAAAAGCTATCTTGATACAAGAACAAATACTGCCTCCCAATCACCCCAGCCTTGCCATGTCATATACTAACTTGTCACACATCTATAAGGCGACGGAACACTTGCCCGAAGCACTAACATACCAACAAAAAGCCATCGCCATTCAAGAGCAAGACAGCGACCCAAATAGACAAAGCCTTGCCAGAGCCTATAGTAACTTGTTCTCCATCTGCAAAACGATGGAACGCTTGCCCGAAGCACTAACATGCCAACAAAAAGCCGTAGCCCTGCAAGAGCAAAACATCAAGCCAAATCAACGAAAACTTGCTAAAGCCTACAGCAACCTATCCTTAATCTATAAAGCAGTGGGACAATTGCCCGACGCATTGGCATATCAACAAAAGGTTATTGCCATACAAGAACGAATACTAAAACCAAACGACCCCGACCTTGCTACATCTTATAACAACCTATCCTTAATCTACAAAGCAATGGGGCAATACGTTAAGGCACTGGCATATCAACAAAAATCCATTGCCATCAACGAACAACTATTGTCGCCAAACCACCCCATTTTGGCAGTTGCCTACAACAACATATCCGGCATTTATAGAGCTATGAACCAACTGCCCAACGCACTGACCTATCAACAAAAATCTATTGCCATTCGGGAACAAACCATAGACCAAAAACACCCCAACTTTGCGGTCTCATACCATAACATAGCCGATATTTATCAAACTATGAAACAACCCGCCAATGCACTGACCTATCAACAAAAAAGTATCAGCATTCTCGAAGAAATACTGGACAAAAACCACCCCGATTTGGCAAATGGCTATGGACAAATATCAAAAATTTATCAAACCATGGGGCTACTGCCACAAGCACTAACATACCGCCAAAAAGCCTTACATATCCAAGCGCTAATACTTGACAAAAACCACCCCGATTTGGCAAATAGCTATAACAACATATCCAGCATCTACCAAAAAATGCACCAATTCCCACAAGCCTTGGAATACCAACAAAAAACTATTGACACACTTGAGCAAGCATCGGACATCAATTACGCCAATTTATCCGTATCCTATAGCAGGCTGTCGGTCATCTATCAAACCACAGGGCAATATCCCCAAGCATTGGAATATCAACAAAAAGCCATTGACCTCCACGCCAAAACAACAACAGCCGATAGCCAAGAGTTGGCTATGTTCTACCACAGACTATCCTGCATCTACCAAGATATGGAGCAACTGCACCAAGCATTGGCATACCAACAACAAGCCATCATCATTCGCGAACAAGCCGCAAACAAAAAACACCCAAATATCGCCGCCTCTTATGCCAACATTGCTTCTATTTACTACAAAATGAAAGACATAACCCAAGCCAAAGACTATATTGCCCGCGCCATAGCCATATTGCAACATTGTTTTCCTGATGGACACGCCAATCTAACGACTGCTTTGCAGTTGCAGGAGATTATTGCGCAAATATAAGCCCATCGCACCCAAACATCACTCCTAAGTCACTTCTTGTTCGCTCATTAATCCCTGTTTTCACCATAAAATTCTCCCAAAATGGATAAAAATCAAAAAATACTAACAGCAGCCCTTAAAGAAGTTGCCGAACTTGAGCAACAGTTTGGCGAAAATCACCCCAAAATGGCTATTGCTTATGCTAATCTGGTAGAAATGAATCAGAAGATGGGTTTTCTTGACGGTGTTTTGACCTATCAACACAAAGTCATTACTATATGGGAGCAAATATTAGATAAAAATGACCCCAGTTTAGCAGTTTCCTATAACAACTTATCCAACATCTATTATTCTATGGGACGATTTCCCGAAGCGTTGGAATATGCTCTGAAAGATGTTGCCATTAGCGAACAAGCATTAAACGATAAACGCCTCAATTTAGCTACTTCCTACGCTAATTTATCCATCGTCTATCAAACTATGGGACAATTTCCTGAAGCATTGGAATATAGCCTGAAAGGAATTGCCATTAGTGAAAAAACATTGAACAAATATCACCCTGTCTTAGCCATTTCCTATAGTGATATATCAAGTATTTACCAGTCCATGGGGCAATTGCCCGAAGCATTGGAATATGCCCTAAAAAATATTGCTATTCGTGAAAAAGTATTAGACCCTAATCACTCCGATTTGGCAGTTTCCTATAACGACCTATCAAGCATCTATCAAGCTATGGGGCAATTGCCCGAAGCATTGGCATATCAACAAAAAGGCATTGGTATTTTTGAAAAAGTATTAGCCCCTAATCACCCCAATTTAGCAACTTCCTACAACAACCTATCCAGCATCTATTATGCTATGGGGCAACTGCACCAAGCATTGGCATATCAACAAAAAGGCATTGGTATTTTTGAAAAAGTATTAGCCCCTAATCACCCCAATTTAGCAGCTTCCTACAATAACCTATCCTGCATCTACCAAGATATGGAACAACTGCCCGAAGCATTGGCATATCAACAAAAAGCCATTGCTATTCGCGAAAAAGTATTAGCCCCTAATCACCCCAATTTAGCAGCTTCCTACAATAACCTATCCTGCATCTACCAAGATATGGAACAACTGCCCGAAGCATTGGCATATCAACAAAAAGCCATTGCTATAGAAAAGCAAACATTAGGCGAAAATCATCCCAATTTGGCTAATTCCTACATCAATATTGCATATCTTTGTTACGATATGAAAGACATAACCCAAGCCAAAGACTATATTGCCCGCGCCATAGCCATATTGCAACATTGTTTTCCTGATGGACACGCCAATCTAAGGGCTGCTTTACGGTTGCAGAAAAAGATTAGCAAAACATAAACCCATCGCACCCAAACATCACTCCTAAGTCACTTTTTTTTCGCTCATTAATCCCTGTTTTCACCATAAAATTCTCCCGAAATGGACAAAGAGACACCCGAATTAGTAGATATGTTGCAAAAAGTTGCTACAATGGAGCAAGAATTAGGTAGAAATCATAAAGATTTGCTTGTTCCCTATGGTAACATAGCTGAAATGTACCTAACAATGAAGCGATTTGCCGCAGCATTGGGCTATCTACAAAAAATGAGTAGGATTTTGGAACAAACAGTAGACAAAAATCCTACCAATTTAGCTGCTTTGTATAATAATATGTCGGTCATCTACCGCAAAATGGGGCGTATGCCAGAGGCATTGGTATATCAACAAAAAAACCTCACTATCCAAGAGAAATACTTGGACAAAAATCAGCCTGATTTAGCTATCTCCTACAGTAATATGGCTAGTATCTATCAAGCCATAGAGCAATTGTCCGAAGCAGCGGTATATGAACAAAAAGCCCTTGCTATTTTGGAACAGCTATTAGACCCCAATGACCCTGCTTTAGCCACTCAATACAACAAAATATCAGTTATCTATCACGAGTTAAGAAACTTTCGCCAGGCATTTATCCTCCAACAAAAAGCCATTGCCATTCGCGAGCGGGTGCTTGCCCCCGATCATACCGATTTGGCTACTTCCTACAGCAATATGTCTACCCTCTACCAAAGTATGAACTATTTGCCCGAAGCATTGGAGTATTCCTTAAAAGATGTAGCTATTTGTGAAAAAACATTGGATTCCAATCATCCAAATTTAGCCACTGCCTACAACAACATATCCATCATCTATGTGGCTTTGGGGTGTTTTCCCGAAGCATTGGAATATAGCTTAAAAAGCATAGCTATTTTTGAGCAAATACTCAGCAAAAAACACCAAGCTTTGGCTATTTCCTACAGCAATATCGCCAGCATATACTACAGCTTGACTAACAAACTACAAGCACAATACTATGTCCAACGTGCAATAGACATATTGCGCCATCATTTTTCTAACGAACACCCAAAAGTCACCGACGCTTTGAAACTTCAGCAGCTTATTAATAAAATGAAAACCAATGTTGTGAAATAAGGCATGTTTGGCGGTATGTTTAGGACTAAATATGCCTTAACAAAGGCATCAGGATAAGGAGAGTAACGCTCCTATGTGCCAACATGCGCTATCAACAAAACAAAACCCCTTTATATGTTAGCAGCATATAAAGGGGTTTGTTAGCGTTGCGGGTCTTTAGCCCACAGTATATTAGACCTTGTAAATACTTTTGTCCCCCCTTGCCGCTTATGGTATGGGGGGAATTTGTTTTGTCGTGCTTTGTTGGTACTATTGACCGATTTTTATCATCATTTTGCCCCATTGACGTTTGTTTGGTCATCAAACCTTCGGGAGTTTTGAACCCCCGAAGGCTTATGGGGTAATTCACAAAACAAATGCTCCATAAGGTAGGGTATTAATCCTACTTTACGGAGCGATTACTTAGTTTATACTATCATTAGTAGCTCTATTGACACTAAAACGCGTCTGTTCGCCTGACAGATTAACCACCAACAAAAGGCGGGCGGCTTTGCCGTCGGTAAGTTCCTCCAAAGAATAAACTTGGCTTTCATTAGCTTGAAGAATGGTCATATCGGCGGGAGTAGGGGAGAGTTCATCGTCGGTCACGAAGAAACCAAGCGGCACATTACCTTTGTTGCTCAACACAAATTGGTCAACTTCTTTAAAAATACCATCTATTGCTTTCACGCGGCTATTAGCAGGAATAAGTTTGAAGTCGCTGGCAGTAGTATTAGTAGAGCGTTGGAAATACTGCAATTCATAGTAGGCTTCGATGCGGGTATATTGGTCGCCATAGATGAACAACAACTTGCCAAATATGCGGTGCATGACTTTTGCTAAGGCAGTGCGTTTTTCCTCAAGGGCAATGCGGAGGTCTTGGTCGCGTTTTTCTACGGCTTGCTGCTCGGCGCGGCTTATTTCTATCTTCTGGCGAAATGCCTGCACATCGCTAAGAACTGTCGCCAAGTCAGGAAAACGGTCTAATGACATCTCTAAAGCTCGCACTGCCTCTAAACGCGTTTCATACGTACCCTTTTGGAATGCGCCACGCTTATTGGGGAAAATCATGGTGTATTCGGGAGTGTCGTCCATATAAACGTTTTGAACAGCAATATCCCATTGTTTTACTTTGCGTCCTAAGTCATTAAACAGGGTCTCTGTTTGTTGCGTTTTGCCCTGATAGTAGCCATAGTTGCTCACCACTGAGGCATACGTTTGTTGAAAGTCATCGTAAGGCTGCTTTATCAGATCTACCAATTCGGCAATAGCGGGGTCATGCTTACCTTCGTCGAGTTTGTGCTTATGGTCGGTGCTAAAAGATAGCATCTTTTTGTGATTATTTTTGGTGCTGTTGTCAAAAAAGTTGTTCAGTTGCACCATATTGGGCTTGGTAATTTGCATACAGGATAAGTATTTAGAAAGTTAATGAATAAGGTTTGTAGCACACAGCTATTAGCCCTTTTACTAATTAGCTTATGCTACTGCACTATAGACGAAATTCTATGAAAAAAGTTGCATAGCTACTGCATTTTTTTTATTTTTTTTTATTTGGAGCAGAAATACGCGTGCAAATTATCGCTGGGAATGTGCCAGAAGCAATATGCAGGTGCAGATTACCGCTGGGAATGTGCCAGAAGCAATATGCAGGTGCAGATTACCGCTGGGAATGTGCCAGAAGCAATATGCAGGTGCAAATT
>JAEUUX010000019.1 GCA_016787295.1 Chitinophagales bacterium | reverse complement strand
AAAAAAGTAGAATCACCATTTGATGCTTACGATAATAGTATTTCGAGGAATGGTAAATTGCTGTTAATTGATGTTACATCTTGGGACGAGTGCATGACATCGTCTATTATCAAATCCGAAAAGTATTTTCAATTCAGTATAGATTTCCAAACGTTCTTTCACCCAAACAAAAACACACACCATGTTAGCTAATTTAGACAATGAAGTACATTTCAAAAAAGTATTCACAGATGTAGAAGTTTTCACGGCATTTGTCAAAGACGTTTTGGGCATAGAAATGCACATAGACAAGGTAGAAACCGAGAAAATGTTAGATGCCAAAGTCAGCGCCATTCGTTTCAAAATGGATTTATTTGCCGAAGACAAAGAAAAACGCATTGTTGTCGAAATCCAGAAGGTAGACTATGACTATACTTACGACCGTTTTTCTAAATACCTATTAGCTAACAATACTTTAAAATGGAGCAACAGCCGCACCTACTCCTTTGACCAAGAGGTGTATGTGATTGTAGTGGTTACGTTGCGCTACAAAATCAGAGACATTAAGGGCGAGCTTATCGACAAAGACATATTGGTAACAGACATTAATCCGCGCACCATACTCAACGAAATGGTGCCAATGACATCTCACAAAATGGTCATCATCAACACGGCGAGTCCAAATGTTAACACACCACCCGAAATTTTGGATTGGATAGATTTTATTCGCGAGTCGATTCAAAATCCTGCCACTCCGCATATCAACACCGCCAAACCTGCTATCGCAAAAGCCGCACAGCTCGCCGAACGCGAGGAACTCGACCCCGAAGAGTTGGCAGAATCTAAGATACAAGAGATGCTCAAAGATATGGTAAGTTTTCTGAAAACCGAAGTGACCGAAGAAGTAACACAAAAGATTACAGAAGAGGTCAACAGAAAACACATTATCCAAGCTATCAAGCGCGGCAAATTGACAACAAAAGAAATCGCCGAAGATTTTGAAGTATCAATAGACTACGTCCAACAACTCGTCAACGAAATCCAACAACAAAACTAATGAAAGTATAACATTGCACAAAAAAATGTTGCACT
Organism: Chitinophagales bacterium; assembly: GCA_016787295.1. GTDB lineage: Bacteria > Bacteroidota > Bacteroidia > Chitinophagales > UBA2359 > JAEUUX01. The sequence goes on along the minus strand of JAEUUX010000019.1, from coordinate 8,709 downwards.
ACTAAACCATAAACATTCCTACATTGTCTAAACGACTGATTTTATAAACTTAAAAACCCATGCGATATTCTTTTTTATCCTTAGTGGCAGCATTGTGGCTATATGCTTTTTCCTGCCAAGCCCAAGACCGAGCCATTTTTAATTTTGAGCGTGTCGACTCCATTAAAGGCACAGTTTGTACAGTAAGCAAAATTGCCGAAATGTATGTCCTCACGCCCGTCGATGCGCCCACCAAACGCTATGCCCCCCAAAGTTTAGATGAAACCTACAAAGCTGAAGGGCTGACGGTGGAAGTAAGCGGTGTAGTGGGCAAAATTCCGCCCAATGTGCGCATGATAGGCACACCTTTTTGGGTAACGGCAATAAAAACCGTTTCGCCACGAAGCGCCACCGTGATTAAGCGCGAAAATAGCCTCGAACTATTCCAGCAAACAGCCACCGTCCAAAAAGTAGGCGATGATTATGTACTACAACTTGCCGACGGCACGCGCTTTCAGCCCAATAAACTCAAAAAGAAATACAAAAAAGTTGGCACACAGGTCAAAGTCAACGGCAAAGCTACCACCACCCTTAGCGACGACCGCCAAATTGTCTACCCACTCCAAGTGAGCAAAATCTCTAAACAATAGACCAAATGCGCTCATGCCTTGGGTTTGAGCCGATAATGCAAAATTGTCACTAAAATATATGACCCGAATTGCCGTTTTTCCCGGTTCTTTTGACCCACTTACCATAGGACATTGCGATATTTTGGAACGTGCCTTGCCTTTGTTCGAACAAATTATTGTTGCCATAGGACATAATTCCCAAAAGAAATACCTTTTTTCCTTAGAGCAACGTTTGGCGTTTATCGAAAAGACTTTCGAGCACGAACCCAAAATTAGCGTACAACACTACACGGGTTTGACCATCAACTACTGCCAAAAAGTGGGCGCACAATACTTGTTGCGCGGCGTTCGCTCCGCTGCCGACTTCGAATACGAGCGCAATATTTCCCAGATGAACTACCAAGTATCCGACCAAAAGGTGGATACTGTTTTTCTTATCTGCCAACCTGCCTACACACACATTAGCTCAACCATTGTGCGCGAATTATATGCCGGAGGTGGCAATGTAGGCGTATTTGTGCCTCCTGCTATCATCGATCTTTTGCAAACAAGATAAGCACGCTGTTTACTTTCTGTTAATACCCAAAATATGTTTTCTTTTCTACTCAAGCGTTTGTTATATGGCGGTTTAGTATTGTGGGGCGTAGCCACTATTGTCTTTTTCTTGTTCAATGGCTTAGGCGACCCTGTTCGACTAACACAAGGACAGCGCACCGACGTTGCCACAGTTGAAGCTATACGCAAAGAATTGGGCTTAGACAAACCGCTTTGGCAACAATATATATTGTATCTTAACGACATCTCGCCCATTGCTGTCCATGAAGCGTCCGAAGAAAACCGCAGCAAATACCAATATGCCCTTGCTTTGCCTTTGGGCAGACAAGAATTAGTCCTAAAGAAGCCGTATTTGCGGCGTTCCTACCAAAGCAAACGCTTAGTGACCGAAGTTCTCACCGAAGCCCTACCCAAAACACTTATTTTGGGCATTACTGCCATGTTATTGGCAACTTTCATCGGAATAAGTCTGGGTATTATAGCTGCATTAAGACCATTTTCGATTTGGGACAATAGTATTTTGGTTACATCTATCATTGGCATTTCGCAACCTTCCTATTTTTCGGGCATAATATTGGCGTTGGTTTTTGGCTACTGGCTCCACGACTACACAGGACTGAACTATACAGGCGGTTTGTATGAAATGAACGATTATGGCGACGAAGTGTTGCACCTACGAAACCTTATTTTGCCCGCATTGGCATTAGGCATTCGCCCTATTGCCATTATTGTGCAACTCACCCGCGCCACTATGTTAGAAACCCTTTCACAAGACTTCGTGCGAACGGCTCGCGCCAAAGGACTACCCGAAAAAACCGTCATTATTCGCCACGCTTTACGGAATGCCCTTAATCCTGTCGTGACAGCACTATCTGGCTGGTTAGCTGCCATTCTTACAGGCGCTTATTTCATCGAAATCATTTTTGACTATAAAGGTCTCGGTTTTGTGACCATCACAGCGCTCAACAATTTGGACATGCCCATTGCTATGGGGTCTATTCTTTTTACAGCAGTATTATTTGTGTGTATCAATATTGTCACCGATTTGTTGTACGGCTGGCTCGACCCACGTGTATCATTGGCAAAAACATAAAAAAATCCCGCTACAATTAACAGTAGCGGGATTTTTGGCGTAATAATGTCTTTGCGATGTTGGCGAACAATGCACACAAACCACTCCAAACTGATAATACCTCTCTAATTAACCTCAACTAAAAACTGGTGCAATGGAGAGCTGTCTGGAAGTTCTTTGGCTGCCGTTGCTAATAGTTGTTGCGGGCTATAATCGTGCAGCAACAAAAAATCTTGGATAGTTTTTTTCAAAGAAGTATCAAAAGTTTCGCGCATAGATAGCTGTTCATAATGCTGAACAAAGCCACCAAAAATCACAAAACAAACAATACCCAACAAACCACTCAAAATTACTAAGAACAAAACACTACTAACCATATAGCGCAAGCGCCATGTTCCCACAGCCCACAAAATTGCCATACCTGCAAAGGCTATCATGGCGTATGTGTCATAACGCTGCTTATTGGCAATCAAGGTTTTTTCCCAACTCGACAAAGCTGCTTCCAATTCGTTTTGTTGAGAGTCTGATAGGCTACGGTCGTGCTTCGAAGCACCACCACAATAAACACAATAGGCATGATGATGGGTCAAAACAGCCCCACAACTTGGACAATGATACACAGTCATAATCAATAGAGGAATGTTTAGAGAGAATCCGTTGGACAAAGCGCCAGCTATCTCTTTGTGTAAAACAACATAATGGTTTTGAGAACACAAAGGTACGCTTTTTTTTGCAAAATTCTAAACATTAGCACTACAATGTTTTTTTTAATCGTTAATTGTCACTATCTTTGTGTGCTTTTTGGCAATATCTCCCACTAAATTTTTTAATAGGCTGCAACAACATACAAACTGCCGCCAATAACACCTATTAATCAGGGCAAAACAAACACTGTTTGCCGCCACGATACAATATCTATGAAAACAAAAAAAACAGCAAAACAAAACAAGGTTGATGTCATTACGCTGGGTTGCTCCAAAAATTTAGTAGACTCCGAAGTATTGATGAATCAGTTGAACGCCAACGGTTTTGAGGTCACACACGAAAGCGAAAAAGACAATGCCAACATCGTTGTTATCAATACATGTGGATTTATCGACCTTGCAAAACAAGAATCCATCGACACCATTCTCCAATATGCCGATGCAAAACAGCAAGGCATCATTGACAAACTATTTGTCACAGGTTGCCTGTCGCACCGCTATAAACAAGACCTCGAACAAGAAATACCCGAAGTAGATGGCTATTTTGGCACACTCGAATTGCCTTTTTTGTTAGAAGCACTCGGCGCTGATTATAAACACGACCTCATAGGCGAACGCTCCCTCCTCACTACTCCCCAACATTATGCCTATCTCAAAATATCCGAAGGCTGCAACAGAACTTGCGCCTTTTGCGCTATTCCCCTAATGCGTGGCAAACACGTTTCGAAACCCATTGATAAAATCATTGCCGAAGCACAACACCTCGTAAAAAACGGCGTGAAAGAAGTGATGCTCATTGCACAAGAACTAACATACTATGGCTTGGACGTTTACCGCAAACGAGCCTTAGCAGACCTCTTAAGAGAATTAGCACAAGTCCCACAACTCGAATGGATACGCCTACACTACGCCTACCCCTACGATTTCCCGCTCGATGTGTTGGACGCAATGAACGAACACGCCAATATTTGCAACTATTTGGACATGCCTTTGCAACATGCCAGCGATAATATGCTCAAAGCGATGCGCCGCCAAATCACACAACAACAAACATACGATTTAGTAGACACTATCAGAAAAAAAGTGCCTAATATGGCACTCCGAACCACAATGCTGGTAGGATTTCCCGGTGAAACAGAGCAAGACATAGAAGCCTTAGCCGATTTTGTGCGATATGCACGTTTCGACCGCCTTGGCATTTTTCAATATTCCCACGAAGAAAATACCAGCGCCCACATCTTGCCTGATACGATCCCTGCTGAGGAAAAACAAGCCCGCGCGAATTATATTATGCACATACAACAAGAAATATCTAACCAACTCAATCAGCAAAAAGTTGGAAATATTTACAAAGTATTGTTTGACAGAAAAGAAGGGCAATATTTTGTTGGAAGAACCGAATATGACTCGCCTGAAGTTGATAATGAGGTGATGGTAGATGCCCGAAAAGCAAAAAACTATGTCCGAATCGGCGACTTTGCTCCCGTTCGCATTACTGATTGTTCCGATTTCGACCTATATGGTGAAGTTGTTCGTCCATAATACCTTTGAGCTAAATACTTTTTAATACCGATTCAGTGTTGAAGTTAGGGGTTTCGAGACGTTGTACCCCCAGCGCGAGTCTGAAGTTAAGGGTTTCGAGACGTTATACCCCCAACTTCAGTGTTGAATGTGTGGGTTTCGAGACGTTATACCCCCAGCGCGAGTCTGAAGTTAGGGGTTTCGAGACGTTGTACCCCCAGCGCGAGTCTGAAGTTAGGGGTTTCGAGACGTTATACCCCCAGCGCGAGTCTGAAGTTAGGGGTTTCGAGACGTTATACCCCCAACTTCAGTGTTGAATGTGGGGGTTTCGAGATTTTCGATAATTACATCTTTTTCCGCCCAAACCAAAATCCCCCATCCAACAAACAACGATAACAAAAATATCACCCTTTCAGGGTTTGAAATGACTTTAATTGTTTTGCTTGCTATAAACTTGTCACCCTTTCAGGGTTTGGCTTTTTTTGTATGAACCAAAATCTCCTCTCCACCAAACAAAGCACGCCAACACTAATTAACCATTAACAATTAACCATTAACAATTAATCCTGTATGAACCAAAATCTCCCCTCCACCAAACAAAGCACCCCAACACTCATTAACCATTAACCATTAACCATTAACAATTAATCCTGTATGAACCAAAATCTCCCCTCCACCAAACAAAGCACCCCAACACTAATTAACCATTAACAATTAACCATTAACAATTAATCCTGTATGAACCAAAATCATCACCCCAACAAACAACTCAACCCAGCACTCATTAACCATTAACAATTAACCATTAACAATTAATCCTGTATGAACCAAAATCACCACCCCACCAAACAAAGCACGCCAACACTAATTAACAATTAACAATTAACCATTAACAATTAAAAAAATCCTCATTAACCATTAACAATTAACCATTAACAATTAAAAAAGTCTTGTTTTCGCAACCCACCAAAACATAGAAATCGAAAAAACTTGACTACAAACAGAGCCTTAAATTAGGTACATCTTTTCCCGCTCAAACCCTTAAAATCCCCAAATCACAAACAAACCTAAAAGAGTGACAAGATGATAGCACAAAACATATCACAACATTTTACACAAAGCCTGAAAGAGGGACATAAATAAACACCACAAAACAAAATATTGTCTTTTGGGTATTCAAAACGGTTTTCGCTTTTTTTGTTGTCCTTATATTAGGGCATTCTAAAAATCTATCTTTTTCCGCGCAAACCAAAATCACCACCCCACCAAACAAAGCACGCCAACACTAATTAACCATTAACAATTAACCATTAACAATTAATCCTGTATGAACCAAAATCATCACCCCACCAAACAAAGCACCCCAACACTAATTAACAATTGATAATTAACCATTAACAATTAAAAAAGTCCTTCTCTCCATGAAAACAATAAACAGCATTATTCCAATTCTTTTTGTCTTTCTCATTTCCATAGTTGCTTGCAACTGCGACGACGACCCCACTTCCAACCCTTGCGGCGAAGACATCCAAATTGAGTGGCAGAGCATAGACACAACAAAACAAGCCTATCCCTTCCCACAATACCCAACGCTGCCACAAACTATCCCCAACAATCCCGACAATCCCGCAACCATAGCAGGAGTGGAGCTGGGTCGTCGCCTATTTTATGACCCAATTCTTTCGGGTGACAGCACGCAATCTTGCGCCTCCTGCCATGCACAAGGTTTTGGCTTTACCGACAACCTCAAAGCCTTTAGCACAGGCATAGACGGCATCAACGGACGACGCAATGCTATGGCGCTCATCAATTTGACATGGGTTCCGCGCCTTTTTTGGGACGGACGCGCTACTGGACTCGAAGATCAAGCTCTACGTCCTGTTACCGACCCTATAGAGATGCACAACACGTGGGAAAATGCCGTTTGTGACCTCATGAGCAGTCCCGACTACCGCCAACGTTTCTATAAAGCCTTTGGAATCAAAACCATCACAAAAGAAGATGTAGCTAATGCCATCGCGCAATTTGAACGCACCCTCATATCTGGTACTGCGCGCTATGACCTTGCCACTATTCCGGGTTCAGGAGTCTTTTTGACCGAACAAGAATACTATGGCTATTCCATTTTTTTCAATGAAGTAGCAGATTGTTTCCACTGTCACACTGGTTCGGGCAGTTTGTTCACCGATAACCAATTCCACAATAACGGACTCGATAGTGTGGCAACCCTAAACGATTATCCCGACAAAGGACTCGGTGAAGTGACTAAAGAACTACAAGACAACGGTTATTTCCGCACCCCAACTTTGCGAAACATTGAGCTAACCGCGCCCTATATGCACGATGGCAGGTTTCAGACCCTCGAAGAAGTTGTTGACCATTATAGCGACCACGTAAAACAAGCTGAAAACGTAGACCCAACTATTAAAGTTTTCTTTAAAGATGGCGGCAAACATCTTTCACCCGACGACAAAGCGGCTGTGGTTGCCTTCCTCAAAACCCTCACCGATACTGCATTTGTCAATAATCCTGCTTTCAAAAGCCCATTTTAATCCTCCAAACTATCCCAATATGATTGCAATAATAGATATTGGCACTAATACCTTTCATTTGCTCATCATCAATCCCGCTGCCGCTAATCCATATCAACCTATATACAGACAAAAGATGTATGTCCGTCTTGCCGAAGGAGGACAAAGCCACATCATTCCCGCTGCCTTTGAGCGCGGCATACAAGCCATGACCGCTTTTCAGCACACCATCGCTCAATATCCCATACAACAGATACACGCTTTAGCGACCGAAGGGGTACGCCGCGCCACCAACGGCAGCGACTTCATTCAAGCAGTCAAACAACAAACCAATATCACCATCAACACCATTTCGGGCGATCAAGAAGCCGAATATATCTATTATGGTATCAAACAAGCCGTGCCACTCGACCAACAAACCGTGTTGATGATGGATATTGGCGGTGGTAGTGTCGAATTTATCTTTGGCAACGACAAACGCATATTTTGGCAACAAAGTTTTCCCATCGGGGCATCGCGCCTCTACAACCAATTCCAACAAACAGACCCGCTCACACCCCAACTGCTTAACGCATTGCAACAACATATCAAAACAAGTCTCGTACCCCTTTGGCAAGCCTACGAACTGTATCCCACTGATACGCTTATCGGTTCATCTGGCACTTTTGACAGCCTAACGGATATGTCATTGGCAAGAAATGGGCAACAAAAGAAGCCACAGCAAACATACTACGAGATTTCAATGCCGTTCTTTAACGAAATCACTCACACACTCCTTAACACTACCCTCGAAGAGCGGCTGCAAATAAAAGGCATGGAAGCACAAAGAGCCGACATGATGCCCGCCGGAATAGGTTTGGTTGATACCATCGTCCAAACACTGCCTATCAAAAAAATAATCCAATCAGAATATGCTATAAAAGAGGGGGTGATTCATCAATTTGTTTTTAATGATTAATGGTTAATGGTTAATGGTTATGCAGGGTTTTTAATTGTTAATTGTTAATGGTTAATGGTTAATGCCGTGTTTGTTAGGTTGTTTATTGATGGGATAATTTTTTTTGAGGTTAAAAAGTTCTAACCCTGAAAGGGTGACAAGTTTGTAGCGGGGATTTTAATTGTTAATTGTTAATGGTTAATGGTTAATGCCGTGTTTGTTAGGTTGTTTGTTTAGGGGATAATTTTTTTTGAGGTTAAAAAGTTCTAACCCTGAAAGGGTGACAAGTTTGTAGCGCAGGCAAGTAGTAGAATAAAAATAAAACCCTGAAAGGGTGATATGATAAAACAAATACCCAGCAAATACATAACAAATCCCAAATCTATCGAGCTAAAAGGGAACAATGATGGGTAAAAAAACAAAAAATCGCTACCTAACTGACCCAAACAACATTAACAATTAACAATTAACCATTAACAATTAAAAAAATCGTGCCGTAGCGTTAGCGAAGCCCGTAGCAGCCCGACCCGCAGGGGAACGCCCAAAAAATAATACTACTTTTGTTGTTTCTTATTATGATTCTGCTGCTGCAAGCTCGTGTTTGAGGCTTATTTTTAATGGAATATAGAAAAAAAATCAGTATCATCTACCTAAAAACACACAAAATCACCCCAACTATGGACAAAGAATCTCTTTTGCGCAAGGTGCGCCACATCGAAATCAAGAGTCGCTCCCTTTCGAACCACATTTTTTCGGGCGAATACCATAGTGTGTTCAAAGG
>JAEUUX010000018.1 GCA_016787295.1 Chitinophagales bacterium | reverse complement strand
AAAAGCATATTATTTTGGGCGTTTCCCTGCGGGTCGGGCTTTACAGGGCTTCGCTTTGCTTCGGTGCAAGCACCAGCCTAACGGCTGCCCTTACAATCCCTAACGCGCTTCGCCATTCGGAACAATAGACTTTTTAGGTTTTGTTTTTCATTGAAATACCTCCATAAGCAACAAGAAAACGACTCCAAACATCAAAAATTTACGTACCTTTGCCCCCAATATTATTGGTCAATAAAAACCCTATCCTGTAATGAACAATTTATTTTCTACGCCCATACCCGACGAAGTAAAAACCCTATTGCGTACCAAACTCTCCGCCGCCACCGCCCAAGCTGCCACCGCCGAACAATTAGCAAAACAGTTGCAGCATTGGCTCAACCATTATAGCCAGCTATACTACCAAACCGCCAACTCACCCCTGCCCGATACCGACTATGACTACCTTTTTGACCTGCTCAACAAAATAGAACACGTTTTTCCTGACCTTCGCACACCCGACTCACCCACACAACGCATTGGCGATGGCTTGAGCAGTAATTTTGCAACCATTACACACACCATTCCCATGTTGTCCTTAGACAAAGCCTACAGCGCCGACGATGTAGTAGGTTTTGACACAAGTTTGCGCAAACTATTGGGTGAATCCGCCGATGAAGTGAGCTATACCGTAGAACCCAAATTCGACGGTTCGAGCATTGCTTTGTTGTACGAAAACGATATTTTGGTGCGAGCCGCCACGCGCGGCAATGGCACACAAGGCGAAGATATTACCGCTAATGTGCGCACCATTCCGACCATACCTTTGCGCGTCAATTTGAGTCAATATGGCATTGTGCGCGCCGAAATCAGAGGCGAGATTATTATCCACAAACAGCGTTTTGACCAACTAAACGCCCAATTAGTTGCCAAACAACAAAACCCTCTTGCCAATCCGCGCAATGCCGCCGCTGGTGCTTTGCGCCTAAAAGACGCAAGTAAAGTCAAAGAACGCGCCTTAGAAGCCTTTATCTATCAATTAGCCGCCGCCTTCGATGCCGATGGCAATGACATTCTAACGCAACAATGCCCCCAACATTACGACAATGTGCTGTTGCTCCAACAATTGGGTTTTCGCACACCTGCTGCACCCAACCACAACGCATTTTATCAGACCGACAACATACAAGCTGCCATCGATTTTGTGGAACAATGGCGACAAAAGCGCGATGATTTCGACTACGAAATAGACGGCATGGTTATCAAACTCAACCAAGTGGCTTTGCAAGAACGATGCGGAGCCACAGCACATCATCCGCGCTGGGCAATTGCCTATAAATTTGATGCCAAACAAGCCCGCACCATCTTAGAAAGAGTAGAATTTCAGGTGGGCAGAACGGGTGCTATCACGCCCGTTGCCAAATTGCGTCCGGTGGCATTGGCAGGCGTTACGGTTTCGTCTGTATCGCTGCACAACGAAGACTTTATCCGCGACAAAGACCTGCACATCGGCGATACCGTTTGGGTGGAGCGAGCAGGCGATGTCATTCCTTATATCAGCGAGGTGGACACCGATCAGCCGCGCGGCGAGCAAGCAGTTGTGTTCCCGCAATATTGTCCTTCTTGTCAAAGCCAACTCTATAAGCCCGAAGACGAAAGTGCATGGCGGTGTACTGCCACCGATTGTCCCGCACAAATCGAAGAACACCTTATCCATTTTGTAGCAAAAGAGGCAATGGATATTCAGGGTTTGGGCAGAGACATCGTGAGCCGTTTCTTTGAGTTAGGTTTATTGAAAACCATCGAAGATATTTATCGCCTCGATTTCAATCACCTGAAAACTTTGGATAAATTCGGCGAAAAATCGGTCGAAAACCTCCGCAACAGCATCGAAGCTTCAAAAAAACAGCCTTTGTATCGGCTTATTATCGGTTTGGGTATCAGAGACGTGGGTAAAGCAACCGCAAAAATGCTCGCACAAACCGTAGAAAAAGACTTGCCCGAATTGCAACAATGGACAGTAGAAAAACTACAGACACTGCCCGACATTGGTCCCAAAGTAGCGGCTAATATCGTCCAATTTTTTGCCCAAGACAACAACCTGCAATTGATAGACAATTTGCGTGCTTTGGGTGTGAATACACAACAAAGCGAAGATGCCAAACGCATTGAGCGCGGCATATTGTCGGGCTATAGTTTTTTGTTCACGGGTTCATTGCAACGTTTTTCGCGCGAAAAAGCTCACGAGTTGGTAGAACAACACGGCGGAAAATTGCTCGGAAGTGTATCGAAAAACCTCCATTACTTGGTCGTGGGCGAAAATGCTGGCTCCAAATTGGAGAAAGCACAAAAAATTGGCACAATTAACATTCTATCCGAAGACGAATTCTTAGCTTTGTTGCCACAAGAAGAATAAACATCGTCAACAAATAAAGTTTGTTTTTCGTTTTTTTGTTAGCAATATTAGGATTTGTGCAAAAAATAAGTACATAAAACAAAAAAAAAATTGCGCTTCCAAAATTGCTTCGAACCTAATTTTGAATCAATTTTTTCATTTTTATTGTTACGAATAAAAAAAAAGTTACATCTATAAAACGCTGATTTTCAGGAATGTAAAAATTCACTTTTTATTCAACCAGCTTTTTTTGTGCAAATACCGAAATCCGTGTTTAAACATTGATTTCTAATAATTGGCAAAAATTGGTTTGGCAACCCTTCAAAATTGCCTTATCTTTGCATTGTCTTTCGGAAGAGAAAGATAAAGGGTAAAAAAGTTAGTGTAATGTATTAAATTAGAGAACTTGATAAAAGACTTTTTTAGCAAAACAGGAAAGTTTATTGTAACTAATAGGGGTATAAGTTGCATAAACGTTTTGTTAGCAATTGTTTAAATCATGCGATCCGCAAACCTTTTGGTTTGTGGATTTCTCTATTTTGGGGGTTATACTAAATTGAAAAAGTTGTTTTATCACTTGGGAAAACACATTGTCTTTGCAGCCAAGAAACCTTATTATGGCAAAACTTACGCTAACAGCCGAAGAAATACAAGGTCTAAAATATTTGCACAACCAAGTTGAAAATTGCGAACAAGCCGACAGAATAAAAATCATACTATTGCTTCATTTTAACTATTTTGTCGGAAAAAAGCTGTTTTTGCCGTAAGAAAATAAGGATATTTTTGTTCGAATGGCGAAGCGCGTTAGGGATGCGGAGGGTGGCGTTAGCCAGTGCGGAGAGCAACGTAGCACCAAGCGTAGCGAAGCCCGTAGCAGCCCGACCCGCAGGGAAACGCCCAAATAAATCAATGTATTATTATCCAACTATTTAACCCAAATGGAACACTATCGCTTTATCAAGGATATATGTAACGTCAAATCGCTAAAATTTTGCTGCTTGATGAAGGCACAATTGCCATTTAGGTAAATCGCTTTTTGGTATCAAAATTAGCATGTATCGCATTGATAGGTTGCTTATTTTTTTTGATATTAACGATGCTTTAAGCCACATCAATAAGTGCTATTGAGGCATTTTTGGATATTCTATACTAAATTGAATACAGTCTTCGGATTTTGTAAAATGTTGACAGTCGAATAATTGCGGTCACAAAAAACGCACATCTGCCTACACTATTTTCGTCACCCGAAATAGTGCTGTTTCGGTCGTTGAGGCACCGAAGTCACGAAAAAACAGACAAAGAAAGATAAACTACCTCAACGATTGCCTACATTTTGTGGTAGCTAATGTGGAGAAACAGACAAAATGCCTACGATTTTGCTTGCTACCACAAAATTAAGCAAAGACCACAGCACGCCTGACGAATCCACTCGAAAAAGAACACCTTTTTTTGCTACTTTTTTGCTCACCCAAAAAAGTAGAATCACCCTTTGTTGCTTACGATAATAGTATTTCGAGGAACAGCAAATGGTCGTTAGACGAGTAAGTAACATCATTCATTATCAAATCCGAAAAGTATTTTCAATTCAGTATACAAACCTTGTCGGATTTTCACGAACGCCTCATCAATATCCACGAATGACTCATCAATATTGATACGAGGTTCGTCCAAAAGGACTCTATATGTAACAAGAGCTATTAAATGCAGGTTTATACACCCACTCTATCCAAATAATTTGATAACGACATTAAAGAAACACAACATAATGCCATTTCTTTGGGGTTTATTTGCTCATTTCTTTTTAGTGTTTTATCTTCGATACTATTCTACCACTATGTTGTTATCAAAATATGGTATAAAAGCACGCAAACGGCTGTCTTCCAAATTTGAAAGACAGCCGTTTGCGTTATAGTTAAGATAACATTGTGTTTTTTATTGCTTAACAAATTTGGCAGTGCTACCATTCACACGAACCAAATACATACCTTTGGGCAAATTTGCAATATCTATGGTGGTGTTAGCTGCTCCATTCTTTTGCAATACTAATTTACCTTGTAGGTCAAATATAGCTATATCGCTGTTGTCGGGAGCAGTAATATAGAGCCATTCGGTAGCAGGATTAGGTGACACTTGGACAACATAAGTCGTTGTTGGCAAATCGGTCTTTTGGTCGGCGGCATTGGGAACAAAACTAATGCTGACCACCGCTTCATCGTCTTCGAGTGGTGTGGTAGAGCTATTGTTGTTGGGTGTGGAGTCTACATCTAACTGATTAGCACCCACAACTTGGGTGAATAAGGTTTGAGTACCGGCTGTATTAATATTGTACAGGGTAACTACCAATTGTGCTGTTTCGTTATAGGCTAAATAAGGGATAGTCCATGTGTTTGTGCCTTGACTATATTCGCCCAAAGTAACAGTGTGTCCACTATAGCCCAAGTTTTGTAGTGCTGGTGTTTGGATAATAACGTTAGAGGCTGTTAGGTTGACCGTGTTTTTGACTGTCAATGTAATGGTCATGCTCGAATTGGCAGGCACTACAAGTGGCGAGGCGCTAATGGTAGTCTCCAAATCGATTTGTTCTACATTATTATTAACCAATGTAATAGCTGTTGCTGCCAAGTTATTGACTTCGTTAGACTCTGGCACATTATTCAAAGCATCGGTGCGATACAAGATATAATAAGTGCCGGGAATAGCGGTTGAGGGAAGGCTTAGGGTTTTGTTAAGAACTATGGAGTTGCCCATATTCAAGGCTATTACATCGTTTCCGCCCAAATAGATGTCACTGTTGTTGAAAGTACTATTAGCAGACAAATAATAGCGAATTTGGCTCAAACCTGCATTCGCCACACCCATATTCACTACTCTACAACTAACATTGACGGTTGCTCCCACATTTGCCACATTGGGTTGTAAGATGTTGTCGGTAATCAAATCGGGCAATTGTGTTGTGGCAGTAATGCTGATACTTTGTCGAGTTAGGTTGTTATTTTCGTTGGATTCATTGAGTTGTCCATTATAATCTGTTAGTACCAAAATATAGTAATTACCTGTGGTAGCACCACTTGGAATAGAGACATTTTGGGTCACTGCGCCCGTGTTTCCGCCGGCAACAATGGTAGCAGTGTTATAGGTGCTTAACAATATATCGGAAGTTTGATACAAAGTATCAGCAGAGAAAAAGAAAGCTGTTACAGTTGCACCTGCATCACCTGTCCCGATGTTATTCACCACATAGCTCAAACTAATATTGTCGCCTGCTGTTGCTGCAAGTGGTGTGCTAAGGTTGCTGGGTGTGAGGTCAGGAACAATTGCCTCTCCATTTGTGATAGAAATAGTGCGTGTAACGGTATTATTAGCCTCGTTGCTTTCAACGATTTGGAAACTTGCATCGGCACGGAACAGGATATAATAGTTGCCTGCATTGATAGTGGCAGGTAGTGTAACGGTTTGGCTTAGGTCTAGATAGGTGCCTGCTACCAAACTTGTCGCAGCATTTTCGCCCAAATAAATATCATTTGACGTATAAAAAGCATCGGTAGAAAGAAAGTATTTGACAATACTTGGTGCTGCAACTCCGCCGCCTTGGTTGCGCACTCTGCACGCTACATTGATTTGACTACCCAGATTGGCAGTTAAGGGAGCAGCCAAATTTTGGCACGCCAAATCGGGCAAAGTACCAATGGTTATGGCACGAGAAGCCATATTGTTGGTTTCGGAACTTTCGGCTACTTGTGTTGTGGCATCAGCTTGGAATAAAATATAATAGTTGCCGTTGGTAATGGTGGTGGGCAATGTCAGACTTTTGCTAATATCGCTAAAACTACCCGCTGCAATAGTTGCTACATTACTTTCGCCCAACAAAATATCATTGACACTCAACAAAATATCGGTCGAAAAATAGTATTTAAGCACCGAAGCCGCCGCTACTGCTGACCCCTGATTTCGCACACGACACGACAAAGTGATGGTGCCGCCAATGAGTGCCGAAATAGGCGCGCTTTGGTTTTGGATAATCAAATCGGACAAACTTCCACTAATGTTCAAAGAACGCAAAGCATTGTTGTTATTTTCGTTGCTTTCTGCTATTTGTTGGTCGGCATCGGCACGATACAAAATATAATAACTTGCAGGAGCAGTAGTAAGTGGAATAACGACATTAGCCGACAATGTTGCAAAGGCAGCAGGTGCTAAAGTGGGTATTCCTACTGCACCAAGCAGTATATCATTTGCTCCCAAAGACAAATCAGTAGATAAATAGAATTTTAGTTGATTTGCCGCCGCCGAGCTGCCGCCTTGATTGGTAACTTTGCAAGAGAGGCTAATGGTAGCACCCGCCAAAGCTGTAGCTGGTGCCAAAGCATTCTGCACAATAAGGTCGGCTTGTGTGGTACTATTGAGAATAATTGACCGCACCGCCACATTGTTGTTTTCGTTCGTTTCTGCAATGGTATTGTTGGCATCAGCAACAAACAACAAACTGTAGGTGCCTGCCACCAAAGTAGTTGGCAAACTAAGGGTTTGAGAAACGCTCGCGCTGCCATTAGCTCCTATACTTGCCACGCTACTTTCGCCCAAATAGGTGTCGGTATTGCTAAAAAAGTTGTCGGTCGATAAGTAGTATTTCATCATGCTGGCAGCAGCAGGAAAAGTAGATAGGTTGTTGATGGTGCTGCTAACAGCTATATTGCTGCCAATAGTTGCTGTGGCAGGGGCAGTTTGGTTTATGACCACCACATCGGCAGCGCTGTTAGTAATGGTTAATGCAGCCGAAAAAACATTGTTAGCTTCGTTCGTTTCTGCCAATACATTGGCGTTGTCCGCCACCCAAACAATGAAATAATTGCCTGCTGTTGTTCCTGCGGGAATTAGGAAACTTTGGGCGCTATAGGTTTGGCTTTGTGTTGGCAATAGTGCCTCAGTTGTAAAATTGGCTAACCATGTATCTGTTACTTCAAAGTTATTGTTATTCGACAAATAAACTGCCATCGTTGAGGCAGCAGCAGCACCAATGCCATTGTTGGTCACGGTGGCATCGAACAACACGCTACTATTAGCCGCTACTGCGGTAGTATTGGATAGATTGGCAGTGCTTATTTGCAAATCGGCATTGCTGCCCGTTCCGCTACCTTGCAAACTAATAGCTGCCGCCAAAGTATTGTTAGATTCGTTGGCTTCAAAGACTTGTTTTTGATTATCTACTGCAAAAATGACAAAATAGCTGCCATTGTCCCAATTGGGAAAAATAGCGCTAATAGAGCCACTTTGCGCACCGCCTGCACTCACCGCCGTTACGTTGCCCATACCCAGCGAAAAATCGTTGGCATCTAATACATTGTCGATTGATAGATAGGCTTGAACTTTGGAGGCAACGCCACCTGCCAAGCCATTGTTTTTTGTTTGACAACTTATATTAATGGTAGACAATGGAGCAATGATAGCCGCTACTGTAGGATTCTGTGGCACATAGTCGGGACGTGATAGGGTAACATTGCCAAAACTATTGGTTTTTACAATATACATTTGTTCCATAAGATTGGCATTACTGTTACCACCAGCTATCACACCGCCATCGATGGTAGGAGTAACCACATAACCCATTTCATCTGCTCCTGTTATACCAATGCTTTTTGTCCAAATGGCAGCGCCCGTGCTTCCGTTCACTTTCACCAAACGCAATTGGTTGGTAGTGGCAGCGGCAGGCGTAAAAGGACCTGTTATGACCAGATTGCCATCGGTAGTTGTGCAAATGCTATTGCCCGACTGGGTGTTTTGCACCCAAATGGGGTCTCCTATGGCGCTATGTTTGCGCAATTGCGACCCAACTGTAACAATACTGCCATCGGTTTGTACCACTACATCTTGACTCGCAACATCGAGGTCACCGGTGTGTTCCCAAACGATATTGCCCAAATTATCTGTTTTCCAAAGATGATAAGCATTTTGGTAGTAATTGACGGTACTTTGCAAACCGCCTGTAATGACATAACCGCCGTCGGCTGTAGCTGCCATAGCTTTTCCAACTTTACCATCAAAGTTTTTTTGCCATAAAATACTGCCCGTGCCACTTGCCTTAATCAGATAGGTGCGTGTGCTATAGCTGCCACCACTTATGGACGATACACTTTCGCCGAGCATGGTCACGCTACCATCGCTGTTCAATAACAATTGGCGAGCAGTTTTGTAAGTGGCACTGTCTCCTATGGAGCTATTCCACAACAACTGACCATTGGCATCGGTTTTAAATAAATAGAAATTGTTAAAACCATTGTTAGTTAGTGTTACCGTCGCCACACCTATCACGCCACCATCGGCTGTTGGAAGGGCAGCCGCAATTTCGGTGAAGGACGAGGCAGCGAGGTTATTCCAATAGGTTTGAGACCAAGTTACTATGCCATTAGCATTAACTTTGTGCAATATAGCTTGTGTAGTGTTATTAACAGTATTGGGTGAGAGAGAATTTTTGCCTGCAATAAGATATCCACCATCGGCAGTAGGTTCTATAGACCGAACGTTCGTCCCTGTATATACTTTCTCCCAAGATGTTTGGGCAACGATATGGGGCGAATACGCTACTATAGAAATAATACAGCCATACAATAAGGTATAAAAGGTTTTCATTAAATACATTTTTAGAAATAATACAGACTTAACAACACAATTTCTGTGCCTAAAATCAGGCACACTTATTCGTATGGGACGCAAAAATAGAGAATTAGTTACGACTTATCACTTCCAAAGTAGTAAACTTGCTACTTTTAGTTGTACAGCATTGTTGTTAAAAAAAGCTCCCAAAATAATATTTACATTATTCACAAAGTTTTGTTGTTAGCACACAAGACACCTACTTAATTACTATTGGATTTTAGTTTTGCTATGTTTTTTATTCATAAGGCTATAAAAAACGCAAAAAATAGCGTAACTTTGCCGCATTTTATTGTATTTTGGTGTTGGGGAAAAACGATAACATAAAGTAATTTTTACCATATCTTTTGCCCCGACTTGTTTTAATCATTTTCAAAAATCCCCACCATGTCTATACCACCAAGTAATGACCCCTATAAAAAATCTAAAGTAGATCCTAACCAAACAAAGGTATTTCGTACCTTAGACAATATAACTGATGATTCCAGCAAATCAAGTACTAAGAGCTATTCGGGCAATAGTCTTTGGCAGCGCCACCCATGGCTAAAAAAAGTCCTGATTGGTGGTGGCATAGCAGTTGGGCTTGGTTTTTTATTGGTCGCAAGTTTGGTGATTGCAGTGTTGAGCGGTAAGTTTGGCGAATTGCCTAATGCCGAAGCTCTGAAAAATATCCAGAACCCTACTGCCTCCGAAGTGCTATCTTCTGATGGTACGGTGTTGGGTAAATACTATTTTCAGAATCGCACCATCATTCCTTATACCAAAATTTCGCCCAATTTGACCAATGCTTTGGTGGCAACAGAAGACCAACGTTTCTTTGCTCATCAAGGTGTGGATTTTATTAGTTTGTTGCGGGTGTTCATCAAAACCTTGTTGATGGGCGACGAAAGTTCGGGCGGCGGCAGTACGATTAGCCAACAATTAGCCAAAAATCTTTTTCCGCGCCAAGACTACGGTTGGTTGAGTATGCCTGTCAACAAAACGCGCGAAGCCATTATTGCCTCACGCTTAGAAAACAATTATAGCAAAGAACAAGTATTGGGTTTGTATCTCAATACGGTACCTTTTGGCGAAAATGTGTATGGGGTCGAGTCTGCCTCGCGCCGTTTTTTTGGCAAAAGTGCCTCTGAGGTAGCAGTAGAAGAAGCAGCGGTTTTGGTGGGTATGCTCAAAGCCAATACGACCTATAACCCGCGCCGCAATCCCGAAGCCGCCAAAAAACGCCGCAATGTGGTGTTGGGACAAATGGTAAAAAACGGCAAACTCACCCAAAAGGCTTATGACGACCTCCAAAGTAAGCCTATCCAACTCAACTATTCGCGCGATTCGAGCGATGATGGTTTAGCACCTCATTTGCGCGAAAAATTGCGTTTGGAAGTACAACAATGGCTCAAAGATAATCCCAAACCCGATGGCACTTCCTACAATTTGTATACAGACGGCTTGCGCATAGAAACAACCATCGATGCTCGTATGCAGCAGTATGCAGAGGAAGCCATGAAAGAACATATGATCAAACTGCAAAAATCGTTCGACGACCATTGGAAAGGCAAAAAACCTTGGGGTAATAGCACCGACATTATCAATACCGCCAAAAAACAATCAGACCGCTATCGTGTGCTGAAAGAAGCAGGCTTGAGCGATGCAGCTATTGATGCCAATTTCAAAAAATCTGTTCCCATGAAAGTGTTTTCGTGGAACGGAACGGTAGAAAAAAATATGTCTCCTTTGGATTCTATCCAATACTATTTGATGTTTCTCAATGCGGGTTTGATTGCAGCCGATGCGTTTACTGGTGAAGTAAAGGCATATGTGGGCAGTATCAGCCACCAATACTTCAAGTTTGACTATGCCAATGCTCGTCGTCAGGTAGGCTCGACCTTCAAGCCTGTGGTATATGCAGCAGCTTTGGACAATGGCATTGAACCTTGTAAATTTTATGCCAACCAGTTGCGCACCTATACCAACTACCAGAATTGGACACCCAAAAACTCACATGACGAATATGGTGGTTACTACTCCATGAAAGGGGCTTTGGCACAGTCGATGAATACCATTTCGGCAGAAATTTTGTTCGAAACAGGGGTCGAAAATGTTGTCCTAAAAGCCGACCAAATGGGCATTGAAACACCTATCCCCAAATTGCCCGCTATTGCATTGGGAGCTACCGAAGTACCACTCAAAGAAATGGTAAGCGCGTATGCTACTATAGATAATGGTGGTTTTTATACGCCTTTGGTGTATCTCAAAAGTATTAAAGACAAAACAGGTAAAACTATTGCCGATTTTTCGCCCAAAGACTATCGCAGTCGCGGACAAGTGTTGCGTTCCGAAACCGCCCATTATTTGACCAGTATTATGGAAGCAGTGGTGGACAGTGGTACCGCTCGACGCTTGCGCAGCGAGTATAAACTCACCAATGACATTGCAGGCAAAACAGGTACAACACAAGACCATGGCGACGGTTGGTTCATTGGCTATACACCCAATATCGTTTGTGGTGTGTGGGTAGGCGGTTTCAATAAACAAATCTGTTTCCGTACCATTGCCCTCGGACAAGGTGCTACTATGGCATTGCCAATTTGGGGTGGCTTTATGCAAAAAGTAAGCAAAGACCTTAAGTTCTGGAAAGATAACGCCAAAAGCTTTCCAGCCCTCACCGATGCAGAAACACAAGCTTTGTCTTGCCCAATGTATGTAGATAATCTGTATGACATTAATAATAGTGTAACCACCGACGAAAGCATAGTAGAACCTGTAGACGGTTCTATCGCCCAAGACAATAACACACCTTCCTCCAACGAATCGAGCAATACGCCTATATTCCAACGTCCGCGCTCGCGTCCCCAAAACCAGCCTCCTACTACTTTCTCCGAAGCTCCCAACAACAATACTCCTCCCTCTAACGAACAGCCTGTGCGGGTGAAGGTTAAAAGCAAAAGCGGTGTGAAAGCGCCAGAACAACAAAATCCGCCGCCCGCCGCCGCACCCGAACAAAAAGCAAAGAAAGGTTTGTTTGGCAAGTTGCGCGACATTTTGGAGAATAATTAGGTATCCGTTGAAATTTCTAAAAACTTAACATGATGCACAAATTTAATGTCAAAAAAGTCAAGTATGATGTTGACCAAATTATCGGTTATTTTGGCATAGAGGTGGTACATAATGATGATTATTTGCAAAAATGGCTATCTGTAGCATTGCCTCCTAATTTCGAAATCCCTGAGCTTTTGGAAGAAAAGCGCAAATTATTGGTATATGAAGGAGCATTGTGGAACGAAGAAGAACTAAAAATGCACTTTTTATCTATCGTTTTTTCGTATGCCAATATGGAAGTTAACAAAAAAATTAAACTATTTTACGAACGTCCTTTGGCAGGAATAGTGCAAGATGTTCCTTTATCAGTTGTTTGCGATGCTCTTTTAGCCCGGCCGTATGGCATTAATACGCCTGCTGCTCCATATTTTTTTCTACAGGAGTTTAAAAAAGGCAAAAAAGCAACCGATGATGCCGAAGGACAGATGTTGA
Source organism: Chitinophagales bacterium (assembly GCA_016787295.1). Lineage (GTDB taxonomy): Bacteria > Bacteroidota > Bacteroidia > Chitinophagales > UBA2359 > JAEUUX01. The sequence continues at coordinate 14,626 of JAEUUX010000018.1, read as the reverse complement.
TTGCCATGCTCATTGCCCAAGAACTAAACAATGACGGACAAACTGTATATGGTTGTTATCTACAAGGCAAAGATTGGTATTTTTGTGTATTGCATGAACGTCAGTACAGTTTTAGTAAAGCATACGATGCCACACAACCCGATGAATTGAAACAAATTTTAGCGATTCTGGCACACCTTAAACAGCTCATTTTGTCCCAATCCGAAAAAAATTAAAGAATAAATAGCCCTTATTTCAAATTCTTGCAACGAAAAAACAGTCTTTTGGGTTTTTCGGACGAACAAATTGACCGACTTTGCTATGAACCGTATGACGAAGGAATTTGGTAATTTGTTTTACCCGCCCCATATCACTCCAACTGCGCCGCGAATACTCCCCCATTTTAACCCAGTACCACCACCCAAATCCATTTAAATTAATATTATCTACGTAATGCTGTCCTATTTTCCGCCATTTACCCTATTTATGAAAATCAACTTGCGTTTGTTGTTTGCCAGCCTCGTATCGATGGCAGGGTCTGTGTTGCCTATCAGCAATACTACCGACATGGAAGCAAAAAAGGTGCTTTTCCCAACCGATTATTTTTCGCCGCCCCTCAACACCCCCATGATGCTATCAGGTACTTTTGCCGAATTGCGCCCCAACCATTTCCACGCAGGTATAGACATTAAGACCGATAATCGCGAAAACCTGCCCGTGTATGCTTGTGCTGAGGGTTATGTTTCGCGTGTATTAGTGTCTACTACAGGCTATGGCAATGCCATTTATATCAATCACCCGAACGGTTTTACCACTTTATATGCCCACCTTAATACTTTTGAAGGAGAAATTGGCAAGTGGGTCAAACGCAAACAATATGCCTTACAAAAATTCTCAATAGACGAAAAATTAGCTCCCAACGAACTATCCGTGACACGAGGCATGAACATCGCCAAATCGGGCAATACGGGTTCATCGGAATCGCCACACCTACACTTTGAGGTGCGTGACACGCAAACCGAAGAAGCACTAAATCCCCTGAAATTTGGTTTTAAGGTGCAAGACGATATTCGTCCAACTGTTGCGGGAGTATACATTTATAACTTGGAAGATTTTGACCGTTACTATAAACAAAGCGGTTATTGGCTCAAAAATTTAGGTAATGGTAACTATGCCCCTGCCACCAAAAACGGAACAGTCAATGTCATTTCATCAAACAATCCGCGTGTGGGTGTGGGTATCAAAACCTACGACCTTGCTAATGGAGCAAACAACAAAAACGGAGTCTATAGTTTGGTGTGTTATGACAATGGTGTGCCAATTTATGGCTATGAAATGGTGAAAGTTGGCTTCGACGAAACGCGCTATATCAACTCACACATCGACTACGATGCAAAAAGTGATGGCGAAGGCTATATCCAAAAATGCTTTTTAGACCCCGCAAACCAACTGCGAATCTATAATTACAACCAAAATAATGGCATAATTGACCTTAGCGACCAGCAATTGCACAAAATTACTATCGAAACGAAAGACTTTTATGGCAATGTAGCAAAGGTTAATTTTATGCTACAATACAAAGCCAGCACTACCATCAGTAACGCCAACAACGATTCGTATGCTGCACTGTTTTTATATAACAACGAAAATACCTACAATAGTTCGGGTGCAGACATTCGAATGCCTGTAGGTACGTTATACAAAAATATCTATTTCAAATACAACCTCAAAACTCCGCAATCGGCAGGAATCTACTCAAATGTGCATACCATTCACGACGATAACACCCCTGTTCATGCTTATTATGACATTGCGATTCAACCTACAAACTTACCACCAAACCTCACCAACAAAACCCTCATCGCTTATTTGGCAAATGGCGTACAACGCACCCTCAAAGGTACGTATGATGGCAGTTATGTGCGCGGACGCGCGCGTAGTTTTGGGAAGTTCTATGTTATGGCAGATACTATTGCCCCAAAAATTGTGCCTATCAACATCACACAAGGACGGAACATGCAGGCACAAAAAGGAATACGTCTCAATATTGCCGACAACCTTTCGGGCATAGATACCTATAATGGTTATGTAGATGGTCAATGGGTATTGTTTGAATACGAAGAAAAATCGGGCAAATTGGAGTATATTTTCGACGAATACACACCACCCGGCAACCATCATTTGTCAGTCGAAGTAAGTGATAATTGCCAAAATTCACGTCATCTTGATATCGACTTTATTCGTTGATGAGATGGTTTCTGGGGTTTTTATTTTTAACAAATGCCTTATTCACCACATCAATTCAAAACAATGACGAACAAAAGAAATGACATTACTTCTTTTCCAATGATAATTGGAGTATTATTCGTTTTTATAGTAACCATATTTGGTGCATGTAGTAATAATTCTATATGTTATCATAAAAAACCTGTATGGCTTTACCCTTTTGATTTCATCGACTTAAAAGTAAATAATATTTTTGTTAATAAATACATACCAACAACAAAATATGATGATATTGCTGCAATGTTGGTTGATTCTATTGGTTTAGATACTAAAGTTACATCAATGAAACGTTTACAAACGACTAATATTGTTGGCTTGGGAGAAGCTGAAATTATAGAAGTTTGCTTACAACCTGACAGGCTACCTGTTATAGTTGACACTATGGGTTATATTGTCCACAAAGCACACACTAATCATTTTCAGTTTATCCCAGCTAACCGTTATTATCTAATCCCAACGCAAGCTAATTTAAAAGAGTATTACTTTGCTACACTCCCCATTTGGAGAAACCAAGATGCTCATTTATATATTTTTGATTTCTGTGATAACAAAGCTATACCATTTTTTAGTACTTTTTATACACAAGATACAACAAAAACAGATTATAAACATGTTGTATTTGTCATTAAAAAGCGAATAAGTTGTCTTATGTATGAAAAAGATAGTTTGGATATTATTACAGATACAGACATAAATAATGACAGCTTTTTAGATGTTCAATTAAAAGGACGGGCGATTGTCTCTTGTAAGTCAGTAGTAGATACCCTTTACCCCAACGATACTCTTTACGAAGTCAATAATCATATAGAAGACATACCACCCGATACAATCAACGTGAATATTGTATACCTGTACAATGCTATTCAAAAAACATGGATATTGCAAGATAGCCTTATGGTAGATTTTTGCAAATACAATGTTTCATATTAACCCAAAAACTTGCTATTTTTCTCCATTTTCTTCTCCCAAAATCAATAAAATGAAATACTTTTTGCTTATTCTCGGCTTGTTTATTGTAAATACAAACACAATATTTAGTCAAGATTTGCGTTTGGACAACAAAATGTTTGTTAAGCGTTTTATTGATTATGTAAAAAACAACAACAAAACAGCTATTGCAAATATGGTGGTATATCCACTTCACAGACCTTTTCCGATTCCTGACATAAAAAACCAAGAGGAATTTGTGCAAAGATACAACCAAATTTTTGATGCAAATCTCAAGGAATTGATAAACAACTCAACACTCGAACGGAATTGGACTGAAGTTGGTTGGCGAGGAATTTCATTCAATAATGGCACTATGTGGCTAACTACAGAGGGAGAATTATACCAAATTAATTATACTTCTCAAAACGAAACAAACCTCAAGAAAACATTAATCGAGCAAGACAAAAAGAAATTACATCATTCGTTATTACCCTTTAAACAGCCGATTTTGTTGCTCAAAACAAAAAACTATACCATAAGAATTGACGAAATCGATAACCAACAGTTTCGCTACGCAAGTTGGACAAAAAAACAACCAATATCAACCAAACCCGATTTAATGCTCTATGGCGGCGATTTGATAGTAGAGCAAGGCTCTATGGGTGCTTACAAATACGTATTCAAAAACGGTGAGTTTGTGTATGAATGCGGTATAAATCCCCTTGAAGATAACAATGCCTATTTGCTGGTTTATAAAGGAGGACAAGAACTCTTGTTTGAAGTTGCACAAATTGTAAAATAATTACCTGTATCTAAACCTATAACCGCATGAAAAAAATTGCATTATTGTTTTTAGTTGTCTTTGGAATTGCTTGTCATAATAGTAACTCCAAAATTACACTTAAAAAAAATCCAACTTCAAAAGAAATAGATTCTATACTAACCCAAAACAACTTCGAATATGATCGCCCCATAGTTTTGGATAGCCAACAGCAAGTTTTAATTCCTATTTCAGGATATTTAATTTATACTAGAGTAATGCCAAGCAGTAATCCCTATTATCTAAATGAAGCTGCTAGATATTGGAATATTTTATTTCATAATCCAATAACAGGAGCAAATAGATTTCTAACAAAAAATAGAATAAAAATTCTAAATCTTTATGCGAAAACAACAGACATTGACATTAAGAAGACCCCAAAAATACTAAACAACAAAATTCTTTATGATATAGTAGATACCGATTTTAATAATGACCAGAGATTAGACGAAAATGACCCTGACTATCTGTTTGTTTCTGACATTAATGGCGAAAATTTACAACGCATTTCACCACAAAATGAAGATTTAGTGCATTTTGAAGTTCTGCCAAAGAATCAACAAATCTTAATTCAAACAATTAGAGATGTGAATAAGGATTTGCATTTTAATAGCGAAGATGAGACAATCTGGTACGAAGCACTTTTGAAAAACAAAGAGTGGCATATCCAAGAAATGTTCGACTCAACGTTTAGAAAACAAATTGGTAATATCTACTTTGAACAATGGATAAAACCGAAAATGACTACTCCATAGAGGTACTTATGGTCACATAAGGCATTTGTTCACAAACCACTCTCGCTCACACCAATACAATATCCAAAAACCAATATCATGCAAATTTACGAAGTCGGCAAATTCCAATATCTTGCCGAAGGACAAGGCGAAATCCTGCTATTGTTACACGGACTCTTTGGGGCGTTGAGCAATTTCAACGACCTGATACAACACTTCAAAGACTCCTACCAAGTGGTAGTGCCTTTGTTGCCACTCTATACACTCCCTCCAAAATCGTGTGACTTGGAACATCTAACCGCATTTGTCCATGACTTCATTGCTCACCAACAATATGACAAGGTGATTTTGCTGGGCAATTCGTTGGGGGGACATATCGCCCTCAAGTATACCGTCGAACACCAAGAACGTGTTAAGGCATTGGTATTGACGGGTAGTTCGGGCTTGTTCGAAAATGCTATGGGAGATACCTATCCGCGCCGCGGCGACCGCGAATATATTCGCAAAAAAACCGAAATTACGTTTTATGACCCCGCTATGGCAACCGAAGATTTGGTCGACGAGGTGTTTGATATTGTCACTAAGCGCGAAAAAGTGATTAATGTCTTAGCTATTGCCAAATCGGCTATCCGCAACAATATGAAAGAAGAATTGCCGAATATCAAAATACCTGTTATGCTGATTTGGGGACAACAAGACCAAATTACACCGCCTTTTGTAGCAGAGGAGTTTCATGCTACTTTGCCCAATTCGCAGTTGGCTTTTATTGACCAATGCGGACACGCTCCTATGATGGAACGACCTGCTATATTTAATGAATTGTTGGACAATTTTTTGCGCCAACTGCCCACAGAAGCATAGGCGAAGCCATGCTACAAAACAAAAAAACGAACCAACAAACGAATAGCGGCAGCCGCGTTAGGGATACGGAGGGTGGCGTTAGCCAGTGCGTAGCTTGTCGAAGCACCAAGCGAAGCGAAGCCCGTAGTAGCCCGACCCGCAGGGAAACGCCCAAATAAAGAAATACTTTTGCTTTTAGCTTAATTTTTGGAAGCTGTAGTATTACATTTTTGTTAAGGTTTGTGAAAACAATGCTTTTTTTTACAAAAATCGCCAATAATTCCTTAGCTTTGCACCCTAAAACCTAAATAATGAAAAAATTAATACTTTCTGTTGCATGTTTACTATGCACTTGGTCTCTATCAGCTCAAACACCTATTCCTATCCTACAAGCCCGTTCGCTGTCCGAAGGAGCTACCGTAACGGTCAAAGGGATAGTGTTGAACGATAGCGAACTCGGCTCTATCCGTTATATCCAAGACGAAACAGCAGCGGTGGGCATCTATGACACCAATGCCGACGACGCTATCAATATCGGCGACAGTGTGTTGGTAACCGGTACTCTGACACTCTATAATAACCTCCTCGAAATTACAAATGTGGGTAGCAATTACACCATATTGAACAGTAACAATCCCTTGCCCGAACCCATTGCTGTGCCTTTGACAACAGGCTATAGCGAGGCGTATGAAGGGCGTTTGATGCGTTTTACCAATGTGTCTTTTAGCTCGACTGGCAACTTTGGAGCAGCAAGTAGTAATTATAACATTACTGATGGCACCACAACAGCCCAAGTGCGTGTGAATGCTACCTCCAATTTAACAAACACACCCATTCCTGTTGGCAATATTAATATTGTAGGCATTATGTCGCAATTTAGTGCCACCACACCCACTACAGGTTATCAATTGTTGCCGCGTAGCTTAGATGATATAGAGTTTCCGGGAACACCACCCGTTTTAACCACCGCCTTGAGCCAAACCAACTTGACACAAACAGGTTTTACAGTAGGTTTTGAAACCCAATTGCCCGGCACAACCATTATTGCATGGGGAACTTCGCCCAGCGATTTGAGCCAAAGTGTTACGCTTGACCCTCTAACGACCTCTCATAGCGCCACTTTGACCAATTTGCAAGCAGGTACCATCTACTATGTACAAGCGACATCAGTAGGGGCTTCGGGCGACCAATCTGTTTCTGCCATACAACCTATGGCAACGGTTTCGGCATCGTCGGGCAGCATCAAAACCTATTTTACTAAACCCGTCGACAACGCTGTTTCGACAGGTGTGAATGCCATTTATCTGAACCAAAAATTGCCCGACACCCTGAAAGCCTATCTCAACCGCGCCCAATACAGCATCGATATTTGTTTTTATTCGTATGACAATGACAACGGCATTACTCAAGCGCTACAAGCAGCAGTAGATAGAGGAGTAGTGGTGCGCATTGTGGGAGACTCTCAGATAGACGCTGCTTTGTGGAATGCGCTGCCTGCAAGTGTCAAAGTAAAACGCCCTGCCACCCTGAACGGTATTATGCACAATAAATTTTTGGTTATCGATGCCAATGCCAGCAATCCCAATTTGCCGATTGTTTGGACAGGCTCGACCAATTATACTAATAATCAGTTGACTGTTGATGCCAATAATGTGGTGATTTTCCAAGACCAAAGCCTCGCACGCGCCTTTACCATCGAGTTCGAGGAAATGGCGCTTGGCAACAAATTTAGCAGCGACAAAGCAGATAACACACCCAAAGAGTTTTTGGTTGGTGGCAAACGCATAGAACTATATTTTAGCCCCTCCGACCCCGTGAACGATGCCATACAACGCACCTCGCGCGCCGCACAAGATAACCTATACTTTGGTATCCTTTCTTTTACCCGCACCGACATTGCGTATGCTATCAAAGATGCTAAAGAAGATGGCGCAGAAGTATATGGTATTTGGGACGACAACTCTAATCCCGATTCCGAAACTGTTTATGAAATCCTTAGCCCAGCTTTGGGCACTAATGGCTTGATTATTGACAACAATGGTTATATTTTCCACCACAAATACCTTATCTCCGACCCACACACCTTGAACTCCGACCCAATGGTATTGACAGGTTCACACAACTGGTCAAGTGGCGCACAATTCCGCAACGATGAAAATACCGTTGTGGTACATGATGCCACTCTCGCCAATGTCTTTTACCAAGAATGGCACAAACGCTGGACAACTTTGGGTATGGTATATGTGCCTGAAGCACCGAGTATGACCGCCAATTTCAACCTTTTCCCCAACCCAACTGCCGATGTAGTATACCTTATCCAACCCAATGCCAACAATGCTGCCAACACGTCTTTTGTGGTGCGCAATTTGTTGGGCGAAGTGGTGTATCAAGGCAAACTCACCCACGAACAAGCTACTATTCAGCTCAACAACTGGGCAAAAGGGGTTTATTTTGTGGAACTAAACAACGAAGTTAAGCGTTTGGTGGTGCAGTAGAAAACACTATAATATTTTTTTGGATTACTATGTTTCCTCCCCAAAAGTACAACCGCTTTACGTTATCCGATATAGATAATTTAGGTGTTCAGGTAGTTAGACAAAAGTTTTTGGAACAACAAAAACTTCCCATTTCTGCATGGTTACAACAAACCTTGTCTATCAATATGAAAATGCCTATAGGCACAGAAAAAGCCGCCTCAGAATTTGTTGTTTTGCCTGTTTTGAATGAATGAGCAGAGAATAATCCCGATCGGTTTACACTTTTTTCGGGTTATGAGCTAAATGTTGCCAAATCTAAAGGCTTATCAGGACGTTGTGACTATTTGATTGCAGGCAAACCGCAATTGTTGCATATCCAAGCGCCTTTGTGTTGCGTGGTCGAAGCCAAATTAGGAGCCGTGACCGACAACAATAATATCGCCCAATGTATTGCCGAAATGTATGCTGCCCAATTGTTCAACGAGCAAAAACAAACACCAATGTCCGCCGTTCATGGCATTGTGACCAGCGGTTTTGATTGGCTTTTTATGCGTCTACAACAACAAAAAGTAGAACAACACCCCAACATATACAGCATCGCACAATTATCCGAACTTTTGGGAGCATTGCAACAAATCATCGACTATTATCCTCCACTTCGCTAAAAACCTTTCCTTTCTTACAATATTCTCCGTATCATAAAACACAAAAAAGAACCCATAATGAAACGTTTTTTACCATTTTTAGTAGCTATTAGTTGTTGTACACAACTATTCGCACAAAGTGATTGTAGCGAATTGTTTTTCTCCGAGTATGTCGAGGGTAGTTACAACAACAAAGCAATGGCGGTGTATAATCCCACCAATCAAAGCATCGACCTATCAGGTTACAAAATCATTCGTTGGTCAAATGGCAATGCGTCTTATGACCCTGCTTATGCTGTTGCCTTATCGGGTACTATTGCTCCCAAAGACGAAATTGTTATCGTATTGGACAAACAAGATTGTTCGCTCGGCGGGCAAGATACTTGCGTTTTCCAAGGTTTGAGAGACAAAGCTGACCTTTTTGTTTCCCCTAATTATACCAATAACCCTTGTTTGTACCACAATGGCGACGATGCTATGTCGTTGAACAAAGCAGATGGCGCTAATGGTGGTGCTGGTACGTTTGTAGACATCTTTGGCGTGATTGGTGAAGACCCCGGCACTTCTTGGACGGACACCGCTCCTTATACAGAGTCGGCGGGCGGCGCTTATTGGACAAAAGACCAAACTTGTTACCGCAGAGCTTCTGTCAAAAAGGGTATCACCAACTTGTTGGCTGGTGGTCAGTGGAATCCTACCGCAGAATGGGACACTTTGCCCATGAATACATTTGACCATTTGGGTTATCATGTTTGCCAATGCGGTTCGACAGCTATTAACGAAGTAGTGCCAGTTGCTGCAAATGTTAATTTGTTTCCAAATCCTGCGCGTGTAGGTAGCAAATGCTATGTTATCGCTCCTAAAACCATCGAAAAAGTAGAAGTATATAGCACAACAGGACAACTTATCTACACAGCAGCCGGTGATGGTTTCCAACAAATGGCTATCGATGTACCTTTTGTTAGTGCGGGTAATTATCTCCTAAAAACATATTTTAGAGATGCTACGGTGCCTGCCCACACCAAAATGCTCATTACGGAATAAGGCGATACACTAATTGCCTAACTATTCTCCTACCGATTTACTGCTACACTGTTTTTAGCAGTAAATCGGTATTTTTATTCTTTTTTTTAACCACATTAAAACAGCAAAATGTCCGAAAAAATAAGTCCTAAATTACATGAAAGTTGGTTGCGCGTCTTGGCAGACGAATTTGAACAACCTTATTTCACTCAAATCAAAGCAACTTTGTTGGCAGAAAAGGAACAAGGACAACTTGTATACCCTCCCGGAAGTTTGATTTTCAATGCTTTCAACCAATGTCCTTTCGAAGACATAAAAGTAGTCATATTGGGACAAGACCCTTACCATGGCGCAGGACAAGCACATGGCTTATCTTTTTCTGTACCAAACGGTGTCGCAGCGCCGCGCTCTTTAATCAACATTTTTAAGGAAATTCGTCAAAACTTTGACCTGCCCGACACCACTTATATGAACCCAAATTTGGAACGATGGGCGCAACAAGGTGTATTTTTGCTCAATGCCATTCTCACCGTCCGCGCTGCCACACCCGAATCACACAAAGATATTGGTTGGCAACATTTTACTGATGCCGTTATCCGTCGTCTTTCTGCCGAGCGTGATAATTTAATTTTCTTGCTCTGGGGAAATTTTGCGAAAAAGAAAGCGACACTTATTGATGCAAAAAAACATCATATCCTAACCGCCGGACACCCTTCTCCCCTATCTGAACGCTACTTCTTTGGTTGTAAACATTTTGCAACTGCCAACAAAATTCTTACCGAACAGGATAAAACACCCATCGACTGGGTAGGAAATTAGATAAACCTCAAAAATTATTGACAAAAACGTCTAAAAAAATCTTTTTTTGCTATGATACCTACTATTATCCATCTTTTTGAGCGCGAATTAGCAGCACTAAAAACACAAATCAACGATTATCCCGACGAGCAAAGCCTATGGCTAATCAAAGGCGACATAAAAAATTCGGGAGGCAACCTTTGTCTGCATCTTATTGGCAATCTCAACCATTTTATTGGTACTATCTTGGGCAATACGGGTTATGTTCGCCAAAGAGAGGCAGAATTTAGTCTGAAAAATGTGCCGCGTACACAATTGTTGCAGGATATTGACGCTACAGCCACAATGGTACGAAACGTCTTAGAGAAATTATCTCCCGAACAACTTGCAGATAATTTTCCTATCCCTAAACACGACCAAATTGTGAGTATGGCTTATATGTTGTTGCATTTGCTCACGCATTTTAACTATCATTTAGGACAAATTAATTATCACAGACGTTTACTATAGTATAGTATGGTGAACAAACTTTTGCAAAACGCTAATTTTACCCATGTCAACATTCCTTAAGCGGCATTTTTCGTTCTACAAAAAGCAATGCACATCTTTTTCCAAATTTTTTTGTCCCAATAATGCTGCTGAAAAGGAACGGATAGCCTTTGTACATTTTGCAAAAAATAGTCAACATTCCTTAAGCGGCATTTTTCGTTCTACAAAAAGCAATGCACATCTTTTTCCAAAAGTTTTTTGTTCCAATAATGCTCCTGAAAAGGAACGGATAGCCTTTGTACATTTTGCAAAAAATAGTCAACATTCCTTAAGTGGCATTTTTCGTTCTACAAAAAGCAATGCACATCTTTTTCCAATTTTTTTTGTCCCAATAATGCTGCTGAAAAGGAACGGATAGCCTTTGTGCATTTTGCAAAAAATAGTCAACATTCCTTAAGTGGCATTTTTCGTTCTACAAAAAGCAATACACATCTTTTTCCAAAGTTTTTTGTCCCAATAATGCTGCTGAAAAGGAACGGATAGCCTTTGTGCATTTTGCAAAAAATAGTCAACATTCCTTAAGCGGCATTTTTCGTTCTACAAAAAGCAATGCACATCTTTTTCCAAAAGTTTTTTGTTCCAATAATGCTCCTGAAAAGGAACGGATAGCCTTTGTACGTTTTGCAAAAAATAGTCAACATTCCTTAAGCGGCATTTTTCGTCCTACAAAAAGCGTTTCACATCTTTTTCCAAATTTTTTTGTCCCAATAATGTGGCGAACAAGCATGGCAAAACCTTTGGAAGGAAAATTAGACATACCTAAATTTTAATACAACATGAAAGTTATTGTCATTGGAGCAACATCGGGCATCGGCAGGGAGTTGGTGCGGCAGATGGCGGAGGCAGGCTATGATGTAGCGGCTACCGGACGACGTGTAGAGCTTTTAGAAAGTCTGCAAGCAGCGTGTGACCGTCGAATTGTCATACAAACGATGGACGTGGCAGATACGGAAGCTGCGCGTGGGCAGTTCTTAGACCTTATTGCACAAATGGGCGGTGTAGATATTGTGGTCATCAATGCGGGCATTGGTGAGATGACTACCCGCTGGGAAAAAGAAAAGCAAATCATGGATATTAATGCTACCGGCTTTGCTGCCTTAGCTAATGCTGCTTTTCATTATTTTACTAAAAACAATGGCGGACAAATTGTCGGCATTTCGTCGGTGGCTGCCGAGCGAGCGGGTGGGTTGTCGCCCATGTATCACGCCACAAAAGCCTTCATCTCGACCTATATGGAGGGTTTGCATTATCGCGCCCGCAAAAAAGGTTTGCCGATTACTGTTACGGACATTCGTCCGGGCTTTGTCAAAACACCCATGACCGACCAGAACGATCCTAAACAAATGTTTTGGGTGGCGAGTGTTGAAAAAGCTACGCAACAAATCGTGCAAGCCATCGAACAAAAGAAAAGAGTGGCGTATATCACTAAACGATGGGCTTTGGCGGCTCGTTTGATGCGGTGGATGCCCGATTTTATTTATGCAAAACTCGCTTAACAACATTCAAACACCCTAGCTTTTTCTATTTTCACACAATTTGGATAAATTATGCAACAAACAGACGTAGCAATAGTGGGCGCAGGCGTGGCAGGACTTTGCGCCGCCTTGCAACTACAAGAAGAAAACTTGCAAGTACAAGTTTTTGAAGCCTCCGATGCCGTAGGAGGACGTATTAAAACCGACAAAGTAGATGGTTTTTTGTTGGATAGAGGTTTTCAAGTATTCCTCACTGCTTATCCCGAGGCACAACGTTGGTTAAACTACGAGGCTTTGGGTTTGAAGCATTTTGATGCAGGTGCAATAAGCTATTATGACGAAAAAATGTATAGTGTTTATGATCCTTATCGCCACCCATGGCAGGCATTGAGAACTGCGCTTGTGCCTTTTGCTGGTCTCAAAGATGCTTTTGCTTTGAGGGCATTGCACCAGCATGCTCACGCCAAAAGTATTGCAAAATTGTTGGCAGAAACAGAAATGTCGAGTGATGCGTGGCTTCGAAAATGGAATTTTCGCAAAAGTTTAGTTTATGCGCTGATAAAACCCTTTTTTACAGGCGTATTTTTAGACCACGAATTGGCTACATCAAGCCGTATGTTCACCTTTTTGCTCAAAATGTTTAGTGAAGGCTACGCCTCATTGCCCGAACAAGGTATGCAAGCCATTCCAGAACAGTTGGCAAGCCGACTGCAACCACAAGAACTGCACCTAAACACGGCTGTAACGAAAATAGAAAAAAATAAACTCACTTTATCCAACGGCGAACGCATTCAGGCACGCGCTATCATTGTGGCGACAGATGGCACAACGGCTGCACGCCTCCTGAACTTGCCACAGATAGCTCCACAACGCCACAACGGAACACGCTGCCTATATTTTTCTGCCGAAAAGCCCCCCATCGAACAACCGCTTTTGGTGTTGAATGGTAGCGGAAATGGTATTGTCAATTCGTTGTGTGTGCCGAGCCTCGTCAATCCCAACTACGGCACAGAGGAACGCGATTTGATTAGTGTAACGACCGTAGTGCCGACCGACCACCTTAATGATGAACAATTATTGGTGGAAGTAAAAAAAGAATTGCGGCACTGGTTTAAAAAAGAAGTGCGTTTTTGGGATCACCTCCGCACTTATACTATTCCCGACGCATTGCCGTTTTGTCCAACCATCAATCCGTTGCAAAAAGAACAGATAAAACCCGTTTTGCCTTCCATTTATTTGGCAGGCGATTATACCAACTATCCTTCGATGAATGGCGCGATGGAGTCGGGACGCTTGGTGGCAACTACTATTGCTTGGGATTTGGCACTAAAACGCGATAAATAGTTAGCTGAACGGCTTGTTTGCGTTTGAAAACAACGGTTTTTAATTGTTAATTATTAATTGTTAATTGTTAATGGGCGGGTTTCAATTGTTAATTATTAATGGTTAATTGTTAATGGGCGTTTTGGGGTATTGTGCTGCATAATTTCGCCTATCATTAACATTAAACAACCCTAAAAGGGTGAAATGTTTGTAGCAAAAGGCAAGTAACAACATTTTTAAAACCCTGAAAGGGTGATATAATGACTGTTTATTGTTTGGCATTATTGCATTAACATTGTTTTTTATCCACAAAAACCATTAAGGAAATACAAAACAATGTTTATTATTTCATCAAACGGAAATTATGCTGTTTTGATACCATATTTTTTATCATTTCACCCTTTCAGGGTTTTGTGAAAAGGTACCATATTGCCGTTTCTGCTATAAACTTGTCACCCTTTCAGGGTTTAATCCGATTTTTAATTGTCAATGGTTAATGATCAATTGTTAATGGGTGGCTTATTAATTGTTAATTATTAATTGTTAATTGTTAATGGGCGTTTTGGGGTGTTGTGCTGCATAATTTCGCCTATCATTAATCCCAAATAACCCTGAAAGGCAATGTCATTAAGTTAGGGTAAGCACTTACGCCACCCGTTTATAGTTTACAAGGGTGTAGTTATTAACTGCTCTATATGGCTTTTTTTTGCGTTTGTTAGAACGCCCTGGTCGCACGGATTGTGTATGT
>JAEUUX010000002.1 GCA_016787295.1 Chitinophagales bacterium | reverse complement strand
GTCCAAAGTGCTTGCCCAAATGTGGTATTTGTTCGTCAAACCGTTGAGGAGATTGCCCGTGCCTGCCGCACAATCCCAAATATAGTACTCATCTTGCCAATTCTCACCCAACAAATCGGCGAGATATTGCTGCGAAAGTTCTACCCACATTTGTGGGGTGAAAAAGCTGCCAGTGATTTCTCGTCTTCGTTGATTCATAGTATTTTACCTCCTCAAAAACCCATAATCATACACTTTGGGTGCTATTTTTTGTGCCAATAGCTGCAAAGCCTCGCGCAAATTGGCAAGAAGGTGCATATAGGTTTCATCTTCGCTTTTGCTGTTCATTTTGCCTTTGTCGTTTTTGCCCTGAAAATACATTCGAATATCGTATAAAGACGCATTGACATTGCGCTCCAGATCTGTCCAAGTGGGAATATCTTTGATCCTTTGGTGGTAGTATTTCCATAATTCTCTACCTGAATTGAATACAGCAGTGGCTTCGGGAGAAAAGACCAAAGGCGTAGTTCTGTGTTCTTTTGTCCCGTCCAACAAATCACCGTTTTTCAATGTGCCTTTGATGAATTGTGTCATCAAATTGCTATCAAACTTTTCACTTGCCTCAACTTCTTGTTCCGTAAAAGGTATCCAATAGTTGGTGCCTTCTTTGGAACTAATTTTGTTCTGCCCATGAAACAAAGCATACGCCAAACAATCGTTCTGAAATTCGGTATCTTCTTGCCACGCATCATTAGGGTACAAAAATTGGTCACGGTCGTTGAGCCAAGTGGCATCAATGCAATGACGAACGGCAAAATAGATACAAAACCGAATTAAATTGTACTTATTCACCGCAAGACAATATCGTTCTTGCCCTTTTGAGAGAATAGCCAATTGTTTGTTATGCTGAAAATCGGGCGGACAACCAACTACCAAACCTATTGTTAAATTGTTTGGAGTGGCAAATTGTTTAGACCACTTGTTGATACTGTCAGGCAGGTCTCCATAAAAAACTTTTGTGCCACAATCTTTTTTATTTCTGTCAAAAACATGGCAAACAATATCGTCAATGGGTGTTTTAACCGATAAATCCCAAATAGTAAAACCTATTGGAAAAACACCTTTTACGTTGTCAAAAGTGTCGGCGGGCATGACAAAACCATTCAAGAATTGGGCTAAAAAAAAGTTTTTAAATTTTCTAAAATTGCTGCCCTGAACGAATTTTAGAGTAGAAAACTGCGCCAAAGTACAACCGGGAATTTTATCATAAATTCGTGCCATGAACAAAGCAAAAATTTCATTGACCGCATTGCCGATTTTGGGTTTGTAATATTCCGATGGTTTGTGGCTTTTGGCTACACCCGCTTTGTTTTCACCAGTGCCTGCTATGGTGCGAGCCGTTGTTGCCTCTGCATAGGGCGGATTGATATACACCACCAACTTTTTCCGTTTTTCGGGGTCGTTAATGACGTTTTGCAAGGAATGGGGTAATTTTGAAAAATCATCGTTCAAAAAATCAAACTGAAAAACGTGGGCTTCCAATAGGTTAGCC
>JAEUUX010000284.1 GCA_016787295.1 Chitinophagales bacterium | reverse complement strand
CTGTAAAAAGTTTTTTTTGATGCAATAAAATAAGAGTGGCAGATACGATGCAGTGAAAGATAGCATTTGCAAGGGCAAAGGTAGTGTTTTTTGGGCATTATTGGGCAATGTTAGTTCAAGATTTTTTGAACCAATATCATAGGTTTATAGCAGGCTTCACAAATACCGCAAAAACCTTTTATTGTCGTGTTTGTAATTTTTTTCACCGATACAAGTGCATTGCTCCGTAAAGTAGGGTTAAAACCCTACTTTACGGAGCAATTTTGGTGTCTATAGATGTTTTTTTTCACCGATACAAGCCTCCGTGCTACCTGCTTTGGGATTTCACCAACACAACACCCCACCCGCGCAACACCCATTAACAATTAACCATTAATAATTGACAATTAAAAATGTGGTTTTGGAATTTCACAAACACACCCAACAAAACAACATTATAATCCCGCAAAACCCCAAAACCTAAAGCACCCACCAAAATCCCATTAACAATTGATAATTAACCATTAACAATTAAAAACAACCCTGAAAGGGTGATAAGTTTATAGAAAAAGAAAACCAACCATCTTGTTTAAAACCCTGAAAGGGTGATATGATTCCAATGAATGCCTGTACTATGTCACCCCGTTGGGGGTTTTGTCAATTTTGGTGCTATGGTGCAGCTATAATCATGTCACCCCGTTGGGGTTAGTTAGGTTTGGAATTTTACGAATAGACATGGGTAAAATGATGTTTGAAATTTTAATTTTCCCCAAAAAATAAAATGGTTTTAGGATAGCCTTTGTAACTTTACAAATAGGGGTCTAAACGTTTTTTGTCGCATTTGGGATTTTACAAATACAGCAAAAACCCTTTAGCATACCCCTTGTAATTTTACAGATAGATATCTAAACGTTTTTTATTGGCTTTGTAATTTTACAAATGCCCCAAAAACCCTTTAGCATACCTCTTGTAATTTTACAGATAGGGGCCTAAACGTTTTTTGTCGCATTTGGGATTTTACAAATAGAGCAAAAACCCTTTAGCATACCCCTTGTAATTTTACAGATAGGGGTCTAAACGTTTTTTATTGGCTTTGTAATTTTACAAATACCCCAAAATCCTTTTAGCATACCCTTTGTAACTTTACAAATAGGGGTCTAAACGTTTTTTGTCGCATTTGGGATTTTACAAATGCCCCAAAATCCTTTTAGCATACCCTTTGTAACTTTACAGATAGGGGTCTAAACGTTTTTTGTTGGGTTTGGGATTTTACAAATAGAGCAAAAACCTTTTAGGATAGGGTTTGTAATTTTACAGATAGGGGTCTAAACGTTTTTTGTCGCATTTGGGATTTTACAAATAGAGCAAAATCTTTGTGTAACCCTCTTTGTAAATTTTTTGGCAAATAGCGGTTTCAGGAGATTGGTTTTTGGGATTTCACCAACACAACAAGCCACCCGCGTAACACCCATTAACAATTAACAATTGATAATTAACAATTAAAAACCCGTGTTTGGGATTTCCCCATTTACAACATTTCCCCTTGTTTATACACCCAAAAACCTCCCACTAATTACGATTAGCAGGAGGCAAGCCATTGGGTTTGAGCAATTATTATTGTTTTGATGAGCGTCTGTAATAGCACAAAAACAGATACAAAGCGTTTTTTTATTCTACAACAACAGGAAAAGTCACTGCAATATCTGTTTCGCCCGTATTAATACTGTTATTTTTGATACCGGGCTGGTGTTTCAAAGTAACCGTCAAAGTTGTTGCTGTCGGGTTCTGTGTGGTGCATTGCATTACCAAGCCAACCGGCAGACCGTTCGCATCAACGTCCTGATAGCTACTGCTAATGCTCGACGCGGAGCCAAAGGTGTAGAAAAACTGGTGGTCGTTTTTCTCTTGCCCAATTTCGGCAGTAATATCAACAGCGGGATTTTTCGACTCGTCCAATACTTTAATAAGCATATTATAGGCAGTAATAGCATCGAGGCGAATGGTGTCTATGGTGGGGCTGCTACCTCCCGCGCCATCTATATCTTTAAAACTATAGCTTTGCACAAAATCGGGCGTTGCCATGTTCGTAAATTGTAGCGTAACGGTGGTAATGAGTTCTTGCTCTTCCTCATCTACATCATCGTTGTTTTTTTTGCAAGATGTATACAACAGTTGAGTAAGGAGCAGGCAACTTAGCAGAAATAATCTAAAAACTTTGTTCATGGTCTCGTTATTTTTTATAGTTAGTAATGTCCTAAATGGCGCAAATGTGGTAAAATGCCTCCAAAAGGCTTGTGGGAAACATGAGTATTTGGGATTTTACGAATAGACATGGGCAAAATGATGTTTGAAATTTTAATTTTACCCAAAAAATAAAATGGTTTTAGGATAGCCTTTGTAACTTTACAAATAGGGGTCTAAACGTTTTTTGTCACATTTGGGATTTTACAAATACAGCAAAAACCCTTTAGCATACCCTTTGTAATTTTACAGAT
>JAEUUX010000268.1 GCA_016787295.1 Chitinophagales bacterium | reverse complement strand
AAATACAAAATTCCGCCATTATAGACGGAAATGGAAGTGCCATATTTCAGGGCATACACAATAGCCCTATAAACATTTCTTTGGCATTGAGCGACCCGCAAGTATTGGCAACTCTTGCGCAACAAATACTCCAACAATCACAATCCCCAAAACTACCCCACCACATAGGCGACCAATGGCAACCGAACACCATATTTTTCGGCAGAAGCCAAGACATGGAAACCATTACGGAGCAACTCCGCACAAGCAAAGCCCTCTTGTTGCTCAATGGCATAGGAGGTATGGGGAAAACGGCACTTGCGAATGAACTCCGCTACCAAATTGGTGACCAATACGACCACGTCATTTGGACAAACCTGCAAAATGCCGCCGACACCGACGAACAACCTTTGCGAAACCACCTATTATACAATAGTATCCAACTCCACCAAGACTTGGGTATTACAGAGGTGTTGCGCAGTGAGCAGGACGAAACCCAAAAGTGGGCAATACTCGTTCGCGCCCTTAGACAATTGGGCAGTAATGTGTTGTGGATTATTGACAATGCCCACCAACAAGACCAAAGCGCCATCAAAGCCCTGCCCGATAACTGCCACATTTTGCTGACTTCGCGCCACGCCATAGGCGATATATCCACACATTACGTTGATGAATTAAATCCAAATGATGCCTTAGACCTATTTAAGCATTACTATAAACGTCCCGATGATGACCAAAGCATTTTAGACGTGTGTGGAGCAGTAGGCTACCATGCCCTAAGTGTGGAGTTGTTGGCTAAGACGCTTAATGAATTGCCTAATAAAGATGCTTCTTTTTTGTTGCAGGAACTGAAAAGCAGAGGCATCAACATAAACCGACAACAGCAAATATGGACAAACTACGCCCAACGCGAAACCTACCTCAATGAATGCCTATTAGCTGCCTTTGACTTAGGAAAACTAAGGGAGCAAACCCACTTGCATGGGCTTTTGCGTTTTTTCTGCCTGATGCCCTACCAAGATGTAGCTTACGCCGTCGTACAACAACTCACCCAAACCATAGGCGACACGGCAGAGGACGAACTACTGCGCCACCTGCAACAGTTGAGCAAATTAGGCTGGTTAAAACCCAACCAAATAAATTGGTTCGGCACCACCCAAAAATCTTGGAAGATGCACACCGTAATACAAGATGTGGTGCAACAGCAATTGGGGCGTGATGAAAGTTTGGAAGATGGGGTGGCTGAGGTTTTGCGAAATGAAGCATTTAAACACTATGAAAAACACCCTATAGAAGCACAAGAGTGGCGGTCTTTTTTAGAGACTATGGTGAAAAAGGTGGATAGAGAAATTATGCCTATTGCTTGGTGTTGTGATATTTTAGGACATTTATTAAGTACTATGGGACATCATGATAAAGCATTACTCAACAATCAAAAAGCATTGGATATAGGCGAACAAATACTACCCGCCCAACACCCCGATTTGGCAAGTCTATATATGAACATAGCAAGTACCTACGACAGGCTAACCCAATACGACTCCGCCTTAGCCTATTACGAACGCTGCCAAGCTATCTACGAAAAAATACTACCCGCCCAACACCCCAATTTGGCTACTCTATACATGAACATGGCTGCTCTCTATCAAAGTTTAACCCAATACGACACCGCCTTAGCCTATTGCGAACGCTGCCGTGCTATATTTGAACAAATACTACCCGCCCAACACCCCAATTTGGCAAGCCTCTACATGAACATGGGCATTACCTACGACAGCCTAAACCAATACGATACAGCCTTAGCCTATTACGAACGCTGCCGTGCTATACGCGAACAAATACTACCTGCCCAACACCCCGATTTGGCTCTGCTCTACATGAACATGGCTGCTCTCTATCAAAGTTTAACCCAATACGACACCGCCTTAGCCTATTGCGAACGCTGCCGTGCTATATGGGAACAAATACTACCCGCCCAACACCCCGATTTGGCTCTGCTCTACATGAATATGGCAAATACCTA
The DNA here is from genome assembly GCA_016787295.1 of Chitinophagales bacterium. Lineage (GTDB taxonomy): Bacteria > Bacteroidota > Bacteroidia > Chitinophagales > UBA2359 > JAEUUX01. Next base: position 28,282 of record JAEUUX010000268.1, on the reverse strand, counting down.
TCAACGCCTAACCCAATACGACACAGCCTTAGCCTATTACGAACGTTGCCGTGCTATACGCGAACAAATGCTACCTACCCAACATCCCGATTTGGCAAGCCTCTATATGAACATGGCAAGCGCCTATCTTGGTTTAACGCAATACGACACTGCCTTAGCCTATTACGAACGCTGCCGTGCTATACGCGAACAAATACTACCCGCCCAACATCCTGACTTGGCTATATTAGATTATAATATAGCCGAACTATACGGCGACCAATTCCAATTTCTCGAAGCCAAAGCATACATAGATAAAGCAGTTACTATATTTCAACAAACTTTACCACCTGAACATCCCTATTTGCAATATGCTTTAGAATTACAACAACAAATCCACCAAAACCTCCCCCCTCAATAAATCCCACACCACCCACCAAAACAAAATAATATGGACAGCAACAACAACTTACCCCAAATCAAAACGGCATTAGCCCCTCAATTACAACAGCAGGGCATACTGCAAGACGCAATTACCCGCGCCTTAAACAGCCTACACATAGCGGGCAACAATAATATCGTTTTCCAAGACAGCCACCATAACCAAATTACGCTTGTGCTGCCTTTGGATAATCCGCAAATGTTGCAAAGACTTGCCAAACGCATTGCCCACCATTTACAACCCAATCCCACACCCCACCACATAGGTGACCAATGGCAACCGAACACCATATTTTTCGGCAGAACCCAAGACATAGAAACCATTAGCCAACAACTCCGCACGAGTAAGGCACTCTTGTTGCTCAATGGCATAGGTGGTATGGGGAAAACTGCCCTTGCGAATGAACTCCGCTACCAAATTGGTGACCAATACGACCACGTCATTTGGACAAACCTACAGAATGCCGCAGACACCGACGAACAGCCTTTGCGAAACCACCTATTATACAACAGTATCCAACTCCACCAAGACTTGGGTATTACAGAGATGTTGCGCAGCGAGCGGGACGAAACGCAAAAGTGGGCAATAATCGTTCGCGCCCTTAGACAATTGGGCAGTAATGTGCTGTGGATTATTGACAATGCTCACCAAAAAGACCAAAGCACCATCAAAGCCCTGCCTGATAATTGCCACATTTTGCTGACTTCGCGCCACACCATTGGTAATATATCCACGCATTACGTTGATGAGTTGGATATGATAGCAGCCCTGCACTTGTTTAAGCATTACTACACCCGTCCTGATGATGACCAAATCATTTGGGACGTGTGTGGGGCGGTAGGTTATCATGCCCTAAGTGTAGAATTGTTGGCTAAGACGCTTAATGAACTGCCTAATAAAGGGGCTTCTTTTTTGTTGCAGGAACTGAAAAATAGAGGCATCAACATAAACCGACAGCAGCAAATATGGACAGACTACGCCCAACGCGAAACCTACCTCAATGAATGCCTATTAGCTGCCTTTGACTTAGGAAAACTAAGGGAGCAAACCCACTTGCATGGGCTTTTGCGTTTTTTCTGCCTGATGCCCTACCAAGATGTCGCATACGCCGTCGTACAACAACTCACACAAACCATAGGCGACACAGCAGAAGACGAACTACTGCGCCACCTGCAACAGTTGAGCAAATTAGGCTGGCTAAAACCCAACCAAATAAATTGGTTCGGCACCACCCAAAACTCTTGGAAGATGCACACGGTAATACAAGATATCGTGCAACAACAGTTGGGGCATGATGAAAGTTTGGAAGATGGGGTGACTGATGTTTTGCAATATGAAGCATTTAAACACTATGAAAAACACCCTATAGAAGCACAAGAGTGGCGGTCTTTTTTAGAGACTATGGTGAAAAAGGTGGATAGGGAAATTATGCCTATTGTAGGGTGTTATGATGTTTTAGGGTCTTTATTAAATGCGATGGGTTATCATGATAAAGCATTACTAAACAATCAAAAAGCATTGAACATAGCAGAACAAATACTACCCGCCCAACACCCTAAATTAGCGATGCTATATATGAATATAGCAGTTACTAATTACTATTTGACACAATACAATACTGCTTTAACTTATTACGAACGTAGCCGAGCTATATGGGAGCAAATACTACCCGCCCAACACCCCAATTTGGCAAGCCTCTACATGAACATGGCAAATACTTATCTCGGTTTAACCCAATACGATACTGCTTTAGCCTACTACGAACGCTGCCGAGCTATATGGGAGCAAATACTACCCGCCCAACACTCCGGTTTGGCAAGTCTATATAATAATATTGGGCTTACTTACAATAATCTAACCCAATACGACACTGCCTTAACCTATTACGAACGCTGCCGTGTTATATTTGAGCAAATACTACCCGCCCAACACCCCGATTTAGCAAGCCTCTACATGAATGTGGGTCTTACTTACAACAACTTAACCCAATACGACACTGCCTTAACCTATTACGAACGCTGCCGAGCTATATGGAAACAAATACTACCTGCCCAACACCCCGATTTGGCAAGCCTCTACAACAACATGGCAATTACCTATCAACACCTAACCCAATACGACACCGCTTTAGTCTATTACGAACGCTGTCGAGCTATACGCGAACAAATACTACCTGCCCAACACCCTGATTTGGCAAATCTCTATATGAACATGGCAATTACCTATCAACACCTAACCCAATACGACACCGCTTTAGTCTATTACGAACGCTGCCGAGCTATACGCGAACAAATACTACCTGCCCAACACCCTGATTTGGCAAATCTCTATATGAACATAGCAAATCTCTATTTAAATTTAACCCAATACGACACCGCCTTAGCCTATTACGAACGCTGCCGAGCTATACGCGAACAAATACTCCCTGCTCAACACCCCGATTTGGCTACTCTTTATATGAATATGGCAGCTACTTATCAAAGTCTAACCCAATATGACACCGCCTTAGCCTATTACGAACGCTGCCGAACTATATGGGAACAAATACTACCCGCCCAACACCCCAATTTGGCAAGCCTATACAAAAACATGGCTATTCATTATTCTAATCGGTCACAATTTAAAGAAGCATTGTATTATATCCAAAAAGGTACGGCTATTTGCCAACAAATCTTACCACAAAATCATGAGCTTAGATTACAATCAGAAGGATTACAAAAGGCTATAGAAGCTATTAACCAGTCTTTCCTTTTAAAAACAATAGCCCGCTTTGGTAATTGGATTAGAAAGTAATTAACATCCAATCCTCATCTATAACAGTTTATTCCTTTGTTTTTTTCTAGCACTAACTGCTCACAAAGAAAAACCTTCCTTCCCAAGTACCCATTCCACAAACAAAATATTGTTACGTGTTTTAAAACATTTCACCACCCACCAAAACAAAATAATATGGACAGTAACAATAACTTACCCCAAATCAAAACGGCATTAGCCCCTCAATTGCAAGAGCAGGGCATACCGCAAGACGCAATTACCCGCGCCCTAAACAGCCTGCACATAGCGGGCAACAATAATATCATTTTCCAAGACAACCATAATTGCCAAATTACGCTCCTGCTGCCTTTGGATAATCCGCAAATGCTGCAAAGACTTGCCAAGCGCATTGCCCACCATTTACAACCCAATCCCACACCCCACCACATAGGCGACCAATGGCAACCTAATACCATATTTTTCGGCAGAACCCAAGACATGGAAACCATTACGGAGCAACTCCGCACAAGCAAGGCACTCTTGTTGCTCAATGGCATAGGAGGTATGGGGAAAACGGCACTTGCTAATCAACGCTAACCCATCTTTAATCATAACCAAGGGAACAGACAATAGTAAAATAGGTAGCACCGCGACTTCTCTCGGTGAAAAAAAATGCAAACATGGGTTTTTAATTGTTAATTATCAATTGTTAATTGTTAATGGGATTTGGGCGATTGGGTTGTTGTGTCCGCAAAATCCCAACGCAGATAGCACCACGACTTGTATCGGTGAAAAAAAATGCAAACATGACAATAAAATGATTTTGTGACATTTGTAAAATCCCAAATCCAACTAACCCCAACGGGGTGACATGATTATAGCAATACGATAGTACCCAAAACGACAAAAACCCCAACGGGGTGACATAGTACAGGCATTCATTGAAATCATATCACCCTTTCAGGGTTTCAAACATAATGATTGGTTTTCTTTTTCTACAAACTTATCACCCTTTCAGGGTTGTTTTTAATTGTTAATGGTTAATTATCAATGGTTAATGAGATTTTGGTGGATGCTTTAGGTTTTAGGGTTTTGCGGGATTATAATGCTACTTTGGTGTTTATATCCCAAAAATCACAAAACCACATCTCCCAAAACCTCCTCAACAAATAAACATTCCATCACCCCCAAAAATAAGCATAGATGCTAAACGAAAAAACACAAAACCCCAAACCACCCCACCACATAGGTGACCCATGGCAACCGAACACCATATTTTTCGGCAGAACCCAAGACATGGAAACCATTACGGAGCAACTCCGCACAAACAAAGTTGTCTTGTTGCTCAATGGTATAGGTGGCATGGGAAAAACGGCGCTTGCGAATCAAGTCCGCTACCAAATTGGTGACCAATATGACCACGTAATTTGGACAAACCTACAGAATGCCGCCGACACCGACGAACAACCTTTGCGAAACCACCTATTATACAACAGTATCCAATTCCACCAAGGCTTGGGTATTACAGAGGTGTTGCGCAATGAGCAGGACGAAACGCAAAAGTGGGCAATAATCGTTCGCGCCCTTAGACAATTGGGCAGTAATGTGCTGTGGATTATTGACAATGCTCACCAACAAGACCAAAGCACCATCAAAGCCCTGCCCGATAACTGCCGCATTCTACTGACCGCCCGCCACACCATTGGGGATATACCGACGCATTATGTTAATGAATTGGAAAAAGAAACAGCCCTGCGCTTGTTTAAACATTACTATACTCGTCCTGATGATGACCAAAGCATTTTGGACGTGTGCAAAGCAGTAGGCTACCATGCCCTAAGTGTAGAATTGTTGGCTAAGACGCTTAACGAATTGCCTAATAAAGGGGCTTCTTTTTTGTTGCAGGAATTCAAAAAAAGAGGTATTGGCAAACAAACAACCCAAGCCGCAAGCATCGACATAGCTGCGCAACAAACACGGATTAGCCACATTTTTGAGGCTATTCTCCAAATAGGAAACCTGCACCGCAATATTCCCGCCCTTTCTGCGCTCCGAATATTCATGTACCTGCCCTGCCAAGATATTCTTTTTCAACTAATTGCGCTATTGGCACAAAAACACGACTCCAAACAACAAGATATCCTACAAAATAGCCTGAACGAATTGGTGCGCCTTGGTTGGCTTCGTCATACATCACTAACAGCAGCAGAAAAAACTACCGAATTTTGGCAGATGCACCCTACTGTGTGGGAGATGCTGTGGAAAAAACAACACAAAACTCCCAAACAAGCGGAACGCATAATTGATGTTATCATGGGGATAGCTCAAATAGAATGCGAAAAAGGAGCCTTTAAAGCACAAGTATGGACACCTTATTTGAGCGCACTCCTACAAGTCCATAACCTTAAAACTTCGGAACAGCTAAGGTTATACAACCTTTTGGCACACATCACCCAAGCTTTGGGGCATCATGCCATAGCTTCGGAGAATAAACAAAAGGCTTTGGCTTTAGCCGCAACAGCTCCACATACCCAAAATTCCGATTTGGCAATGGTCTACATAGAAATAGGGGTGAATCATGTACAATTAGGGCAATATGATGCAGCCATAAGCTACTATAAACGTAGCTGCGCCATCTGGGAAAAGAACCCAAGCGCCAACCTTCGCGAATTGGGAGGGGCTTACCTAAACATAGCATTGTCCTACTACAGACTAAGCGAATACCACAATGCCTTAAGCTATTTTGAACGCTGCCGAGCAATGTGGTCGCTAACAAACAACCTCTTAGATGCGGATTGGATTACCTTTTACATGAAAATGGGAGAGGCCTACTACATGACGAAGCAGTACAACAAAGCCTTAACCTGTTACAAAAGCTGCGAAGCCATACAGAAAGAATCCCTACCCCCGCAACACCCCGATTGGGCTAACCTTTACCTGAATATGGCTAATACCTACAATATGCTAACCCAATATGAACTCGCTTTGGACTACTATGAACGCTACATAACAATACGCCAGCCATCACTATCCCCACAAGACCCAAGTTTTGCCTTTATTTACATGGACATGGGTGATATCTATTTAAGATTGGGTCAATACGATACTGCCATAACCCACTATAAACATAGTCAGACAATACACGAACAAAATCCAGTGCTATCTACACATCAATTGGGCATACTCTTCTTAAATATGGCTACTACCCATTCTAAATTAGGACAATCTGCTACTGCCTTAAGTTTGTATGAACAATGCGCCGCCATACTTGAGCAAATACTACCCGACAATGACTCCGATTTGGGTGTACTCTACCTGAACATGAGCAGCGAATATAAAAAACTTGAGCAATATGCCACCGCCCTGCAATACTGCAAACGTTGCTTGGCTATATGGGAACAAATTCTACCGCCCCTGCATTTGTATTGGGTTAATCTGTATAATAATATGGAGGCTTGTTATTCAGCCGATTCGCAATTCGAAAAAGCCCTCGAATATGTCCGCAAAAATGTGGCTATCTGCCAACAAACCTTACCCGAAAACAATGCTAACAGAATAGCCGCCGAAAGACGACAAGTGGAGTTAATGCTAATAGTAGATCGTCTTTCTTCTAATAGAACGGAGCATTTTAGCCATTAAATTAGAAAGTAATCAGTACAAAACGAGCATGATAATGGTTAATTATTAATGGTTAATTGTTAATACGCGTTACGCGGATGGGTTGTTGTGTTTGTGAAATCCCAAAACGGACATGATAATGGTTAATTATCAATTGTTAATTGTTAATACGCGTTACGCGGGTGGGTTGCTGTATTGGTGAAGTCCCAAAACGGACATGATAATGGTTAATTATCAATTGTTAATTGTTAATGGGCGTTTTGGGGTGTTGTGTTGCATAATTTTGTTTATCATTAATCCCGAATAACCCTGAAAGGGTGCTATGTTTGTAGCAAAATGCAAACAATAGTGTTTTTAAAACCCTGAAAGGGTGAAATGACACCTTTTTTTAATGGTTAATTATCAATGGTTAATTGTTAATACGCGTTACGCCGGTGGGTTGTTGTGTTTGTGAAATCCCAAAACCACGTTTTTAATTGTTAATTATTAATTGTTAATTGTTAATGGGCGTTACGCGGGTGGGTTGTTGTATTTGTGAAATCCCAAAACGGACATGATAATGGTTAATTATCAATTGTTAATTGTTAATACGCGTTACGCGCTTGGTTTGTTGTGTTTGTGAAATCCCAAACCCCACTAACCCCAACGGGGTGACATGATTATAGCAATATGATAGTATCCAAAACGACAAAAACCCCAAGGGGGTGACATAGTACAGGCATTCATTGAAATCATATCACCCTTTCAGGGTTTCAAACATGATTGTTTACTTCTTTTTTCTATAAACTTGTCACCCTTTCAGGGTTGGGTTTAATTGTTAATTATCAATGGTTAATTGTTAATTTTGTTTGGGCGGGTGCTTTAGGTTTTGGGGTTTTGCGAGATTATGATGTTGTTTTGTTGGGTGTATTGGTGAAATCCCAAAACGAACATGATAACGGTTACTTATCAATGCTTATTTGCTGAAGGGGTTTGGGTGCTTGGGGTGTGGTATCTGCCAAGCCGCAAAATCAATTGTTTTTCAAGCTGTTTATTAATAAAAAAAATAATACCACATAAAAAAAATCCCTTCTATTATTCCGCAAAACACAAAATAGTGCCGCTAAAAAAAAAAATGCGTTTGAACTAAAAAAAAACCTCAAAAAATTTGGATGTTTTGATAAAGAATCCGTACATTTGCACCTAATAATTAATCAAATAAACAGCACAAAGAAAAAACAAACCATAAAACTCTTTTTTCTCATCTTTTTAACCAAACGAAATAATGATTAACCTAAATACGTTCTTTAAGAACCATCTCGACAGCGTAGAAGTGAGCGATGCCAACTTCTATAAATTTGTGGAAGACCACATTTCGCGCCTCAAAGCCAACAACGACGCGGGCGCTTATACGACGATGTACGACAATACGCTTTCGTTGCTTAACAACTATGCCACTGCCCTGTCGCAGGAAGACACGCAGTATACGCAGCAGCAAGGAAGCACGATTAGTGTGGATACGATTATTGCCGCATTCAAGACCTATACCAGCCGAACAGAAGGGCTGATTAACTTTATCTTTGGGGTGAAATCGGCGGAGTACCAAGATTTTTTCCCAGCGGGTGTGACAGAATACTCCCAAGCTACCAAAGCCAACATAGAGGTTTTGATGCGTCGTATGGTGGTTAAGACACAAAAATATGTAGGTAAGTTGGGCAGCGAAGTCGTTACGCAGTTTGAAACTTTCTACGAAACCTATACCGAAACGCGTCGGTCACAGTTGGAAAACATTGGTAGGGTGACTGCCAACCGTAGCCAAACCGAAGAGACCCGCGTAGCCTTGTCTCGCCAAGTAATGTCAAATTTGTTGGTCATTGCCAACCAGTTTCTTGGCAATCCCGAAAGAGGCATGGACTTTTTTGACCAATCTATTATCCGTCGCAATAATTACAGTACCGACGAAGGTGAATCTGCTACCAATACCGTCAGCTCTCAAACAACCCAAACCATTTTTAAAGGCTTTGACAAAAGTTCCAGCTTCATCCTTAGCAACTTAGGCGCAACCTCCTTGCGTTTCAGCATCTCTACTATCGACAATACTGCCCCTGCTGTATATGGCATTACCATTTCGCCCGGCGATACCATTACCGCTTCAGTTTTCGAACTCAATCCCGACGGCGGCGACCGCCTCAATGTCACTAACTTGGACAGCGAAACGACGGGTAAATACAATGCCGAACGCCTGCCTTAATCCCCTCACACACAGTAGTCTTAGTTGCTAAATATACCGGTGCATTATTCAGTAAGAGATAATGCGCCGTTTTTTGTGTATTTCCACCCCAAAAAAAGTATTCTCCTATCAGCAAAGGCAAAAAAAGCTAAAAACAATCGTATGTTGTATCAGTAAAAATCCAAATATCCATCGCCCAATCTTTTGCTGGTTTGGCAAACACCCAAGCCCCAACACAAGCCTAATTGCCTTGAGCTATGAAAAAAATAGCATTTTTAAATATCATTTTTGTTGTATCCTAAAAAAAAAGCACCATGATAAATAAAGATATCGTCAACATGGCAAAAAAAATCACTGATAACGTAGAAAAAATCGCTAATGTAGAAGACGTTAGTAGTAGCACCGTTACAGATTTGTTAGAGCTTTACTATATGACCGCCCGAGGTTACTATTTAATAAACAATTACGAAGAATCTATCATACACTACCAAAAATATGAAAGTGCATACGACCGATACGATTTTGACAAAATTGAGGAACTACAAAGCGTGCTGGTAGACATGGTAGCTTGTTATGCCATTTTGCAAAGATTTGATGAAGCATTGGTCAGCCACAATAGACTTACTGCCATGTCGTTTGATGTATCGAGCCTCGAAGCTGTTGGTATTGTCGACTATTATTTAGATGTGTCTAATATCTATCGAAATTTTTCACAGTTTGATAAAGCCTTTGCATATCTTGAACAAATCCATAAGATACTTAACCAAAATGCAAACATCGAAGCCATAGTTTGGGGTAATTACTATGGACACTTGGGGTCTACCTATTTATCTATGGGACAGTACGAACTTGCCCTCAAACACTACAAACGAAGCGAAGCCATATTCGAAAAAAAACTATCGCCTAACAATCCCACCATTGCCGAATTGTACAAAGAAATGGCAGAAGCATATTTAAAATTAGACCAACCAGCCGTTTCTTTACAATACCTTAAACGCGAACTGTTGGCAAGAGAGAAACGAATACCGCCAAAATATGACAAACTTTTTTCTGTTTGCAAAGAAATAGCCGACCTATACAACGATTTGGAGAAACCACAAAACGCTATCAAGTACTACGAACGTTGCCTCGATATCCACAAAAAACAACTGCCTCTCCAAAATCCTGACTTGGCTGACCTCTACTTATCCATCGCCACCTGCTACCACGACACAGAACAATACAAACTTGCCTTGCCCTACTACAACAAATGCCATGCTATATACAAACAAATCTTAGCCGACAAAGACCCTCAATTGGCTGAACTTTACCTAAACATGGGCGACCTACACAGCAGTTTAAGTAGCTATTCGCTTGCTCAAAAGTGTTACCAAAACTGTTTGGCAATATGGGAACAGGTACTACCACCTCAACACCCTGATTTGGCAGTAGTGTACATGAACATAGGCAATACTTATTTCGAATCGGCTAAGAACGACCTTGCACTAAGCTATTATGAACGCGCCCAAGTAATAATGGAGCAAAAACCATCGCTCAACAAAGACGACCTTCCGATGCTCTGTTTTTATATGGCTCAAGTATATGCTCAAAAAAAGCAATATCCCGAAGCCCAAATCTACCTCAACAAAGCTATCTCCCTTTTCCAACAGAGCTTACCGCCCAAAGACTCGTTTTGGGAAGAAATTTTTGAATTGCAACAGGGCATACAGCAAAAACTATAAGACTCTGCCATTTTCCTTTGCAAGGGTAATTTAATGGTTGATTAATTCGTGAAATCCCAAAACCACGTTTTTAATTGTTAATTATTAATTGTTAATTGTTAATGGGCGTTACGCGGTTGGGTTGTTGTGTTTGTGAAATCCCAAAACGAGCATGATAATTGTTAATTATTAATTGTTAATTGTTAATTAGCGTTTTGGGGTGTTGTGTTGCATAATTTCGCATATCATTAATCCCAAATAACCCTGAAAGGGTGCTATGTTTGTAGCAAAATGCAAACAACAATGTTTTTAAAACCCTGAAAGGGTGAAATGACACCTTTTTTTAATGGTTAATTATCAATTGTTAATTGTTAATTTTGTTTGGGTGGATGGGTTGTTGTGTTTGTAAAATCCCAAATCCCACTAACCCCAACGGGGTGACATGATTATAGCAATACGATAGTACCAAAAACGACAAAAACCCCAACGGGGTGACATGATGCTGACCAATGCCTTTATCATATCACCCTTTTAGGGTTTCAAACATGACGGTTGGTTTTCTTTTTCTACAAACGTGTCACCCCGTTGGGGTTAAACGGCGAATTTGTTGTATCTGTGAAATTCCAAAACCACATCTCCTGAAACTGCTATTTGCCAAAAAAATTACAGATAGGGCTACACAAAGATTTTGCTCTATTTGTAAAATCCCAAAGCCGACAAAAAACGTTTAGACCCCTATTTGTAAAATTACAAACCCTATCCTAAAAGGTTTTTGCTCTATTTGTAAAATTCCAAAGCCGACAAAAAACGTTTAGACCCCTATTTGTAAAATTACAAAGGCTATCCTAAAAGGTTTTTGCTGTATTTGTAAAATCCCAAATGCGACAAAAAACGTTTAGACCCCTATTTGTAAAATTACAAAGGCTATCCTAAAAGGTTTTTCCCCTATCTGTAAAATCCCAAATGCGACAAAAAACGTTTAGACCCCTATTTGTAAAATTACAAACCCTATCCTAAAAGGTTTTGCCCTATTTGTAAAACCCCAAAGCCGACAAAAAACGTTTAGACCCCTATTTGTAAAGTTACAAAGGCTATGCTAAAGGGTTTTTGCGCTATCTGTAAAACCCCAAAGCCGACAAAAAACGTTTAGACCCCTATTTGTAAAGTTACAAAGGCTATCCTAAAAGCATTTTATTTTTTTGGGAAAATTAAAATTCCAAACGTCATTTTGCTCATGTCTATTCGTAAAATTACAAATACTCGTGTTGTTTTTTTTCATTTGTCACGCACCAACGCCCTTCATACACAAGCACAAAACTCCTGTTATCCACAAAATTACATAGCCAAAAAATTTAACGCCCATGAATAACCGACAGTTTTCGCAAGAGCAACAACAAGAAATACTGGCTCTTTTACAACAGCACAATGTGCCACAATCTGAGATTGCTCACATCTTGAATACCCTCGAAGTGGCGGGTGACAACAGTATTGTGTTTCAAGACGGTCAGAACAATGTTGTCAGCCTCCGTTTAGACCATCATCATCAACATATAATAGATAAACTCGTTCGGGCGATTTTGCGCCATTTGCGTCCCGATGCTGTGCCTCACCGTCTTGGTGATGCTTCGTTGCCGAATACTGTTTTTTTGGGTAGAGAACAGGACGTAGCTAATTACATTGCCCAACTTCGCCGCGAAAAAGAGTCTTTGTTGTTACAAGGTATGTTTGGAGTGGGCAAGACGGCTTTGGTCAATGAAATATACCAACGAATAGCCGATGAATATGACCATGTTATTTGGACGTGTGTGCCACATACACAGGACTATCATTACCCCGATTTGCGGGAGTATTTGCTTAACGACAGTTCCCAGCTACACGATGACTTGGGTATTGTAGATGCCCTTCGAGCAGCAGAAGATTCCGAACAAAAGTGGGCAATACTCATGCGTGCCGTCAAACAATTGGAAGGGGAGGTGCTTTGGATAATAGACAATCCCTCCCTAAAAGACGAGGAAACCCTCTTTAGTCTGCGCGACAATTGCCAATTATTGATAGCCGCCCGCATAATTTTCGACGAATTTGATATTTTTCGTATTCAGGGCTTAGACAGTACTTCGGCTGTATCTTTGTTTAAACACTACTACCACCGTCCCGACGACAATGAGGCTGCCATAGAACGAATCTGCCAAAAAGTTCTTTTTCACCCTTTGACCATTGTTCTGCTTGCCCAAACATTGGATAGTATTCCCAACCGCGATGCGTCCTACCTATTGGCAACAATCCAAAGCGACGGTTTGTGTTTCGATGACCAACCACCCCTCGCCAACAGTTATAGTACCCAAAAACTATCCCTTTGCGACTGCTTAATGGTGGCTTCGGGCATAGACAAAGAGATAGACCCCGAATTTATACCCATCATGGAACTTTTTGGGCTATTCCCTACTACTTATGTGGGGCATCACATTATGGAAGAATTTACGCGCCTCCCTTTCATTGCTACCCCACTACAACTAGAGATACTCCTCCCACAATTAGAACAAATAGCCTGGTTACACCAACGCTATCAACTTAGTTTTGGAGTTATGGAACCCTCTTGGCAGATGCACTTTGTGCTACAAGAAATCGTGCAAAATAAATTTGGATATAACGAAACAATCGAAGTAGGGGCGGCAACGATTATGTATTTCACGGGTTTTAACGATTATACAACCGACGCTGTTGCGGCGCAGGAGTGGCGACCTTATTTGGAGACATTCATCAAAAAAGCGGGATATGCCTCCCGCGAATTGGCTTGGTGCTATGACCTTTTGGGGGTGCTACATGCCTCCCAGAAAGACTATGTGATGGGGCTGGCATACATTCAACAGTCTTTGCTCATATTGGAAGAAATATTGCCCCCCGATCATTTCGACATCGCAATTTTTGGCATTCACTTAGCCAATACCTACAAAAAAATGGAGCAATACGAAAAAGCTATTGAGCAATACGAAAAATGCGCTAAGATTATGGAACAAGCACAACCTAAAGACGACACCAAATTGAGCAGTCTCTATAATGAAATGGGTTTTGTTTACCAAAAAACAAGACAGTATGAACGTTCCCTTGACTACTACAAACGCAGCCTCGCCATACACGAAGAAAAACAAACGCTATCTAAATCCCAATTAATGCAAGTCTGTAGCGGGCTTATTGGGGTATACTTCTCCTTATCGCTATATGACGAGATGATAGAACACTACGGTCTGTATTGCGAACTATTTGCAGATGCTATGGGCGATAGACAAGCGGAATTATATGGACTTTACAAAGCAGTAGCTGGTATATCTGTCACCATGAAGCAATACGATTCTGCCCTGCGCTACTATCATATCTACAAAAATATCTTAGAAAAAACACACTCACCCAACGACCTGAGTCTGGCAAGCGTTTATTTGGACATTGCCAAAGTCTACGAAAAAATTAATGACACACAGGCAGCCCTGCATTATTATGAACAATGCCGCGCCGTATTGGAACAAAACCCATTAGATAATACTGCCAATTCGGTAGAGATGCTTCTAAACGTGGCAACTATCTATTCCGATTTGCAGGACTATGAACTTGCCATAAGCTACTATGAACGTTGTTGCCAGCTATTGGAACAACCGTCCAACTACAACCCGCATTTGTGGGCAAATTTGCAAGAAAACTTAGGCGACCTCTACCAAAATATAGCTCAACCCGAAAAAGCCCGTATCCACTACGAACGCTGCTGCCAGACATTGGAGGAAGACCCCAACGCCCAAAAAACAAAATTGGGAGAGCTATACCTCAAGGTGGTAGATATCTACGACGAAATGCAAGAATACGAAACTGCTAAAACATATAAGGAACGTTTAGTGGCACTCATCGACCAATCTTTGATTAAGGAGTTGCCCAGAGTCTCTTTGTTTCTCTTGCGCATAGCCAATTCGTATGCCCAAGCCAAACAACACGAAATAGCCCTGCCTTATTATGAACGCTGCTTGGCAATATATGAACAAAACCCTGATGTGCAATTTAACGAAAAAGCCCTGTTGTATTTCCAGATAGCTGTCAGCTATATGTACACCAAGCAATTCGAAAAAGCCATCACCTTCTACGAAAAAGGACAGGTGCTGTGGGAAAAATCCCTGCCCGCCAACCATATCGATTTAATGACCCTTTATAGTGCCATGGGTGATACATATGGACAATGGGGAAAACCCGAAAAAGCCCTGCCATACTACGAACGCTGCCAAGTAGTGTGGGAACAAAAGCCATCTGACAATCAAAAAAAATTGGCAAACCTCTATAACAGCATGGGTAGCGTACACTACGATACCAAACAATATGGCAAAGCCTTAGACTATTACAAAAACAGTCGCATCATATCAGAACAAATCCTGTCGCACAACGACCCCAAATTAGCCAAACTGTACCTGAACATGGCAGACTGTTATTATGCCATAGACCAATTTAACCTTGCCACAGACTATTATGAGCGTTGCTATAAGATACTCAAACAAAATCCGCCCAAAGACCATGTTTTTATGGCAAAAATTTGTACTAACATGGCACTGTCATACGCTCATATATACCAATGGCAAAAATTCGAATACTATATGGAGCAATCTATTGCCGTTCTGAAAAAGGTATATTCTTCTAACCACCCTTATCTGCAAGAAGCCTACAAAATACAACAGCTTCTCCGCGAAGAATTTAAAGGCAAATAAATGCCCAAATCCCACCAAGTCCAAACTCATGCCTATCCGTGAAATCCCAAGACCACGTTTTTAATTGTTAATTATTAATTGTTAATTGTTAATGGGCGTTACGCGGTTGGGTTGTTGTGTTTGTGAAATATAAAATTAGGTAGCACCGATACTTGTATCGGTGAGAAAAGTACCGATACGACAATAAAAGATTTTTACCCTATTTGTAAAATCCCAAACCTAACTAACCCCAACGGGGTGACATGATTATAGCAATACGATAGCACCAAAAACGACAAAAACCCCAATGGGGTGACATGATGCTGACCAATGCCTTTATCATATCACCCTTTCAGGGTTTCAAACATGACGGTTTACTTCTTTTTTCTACAAACGTGTCACCCCATCGGGGTTAAACGGCGAATTTGTTGTATCTGTGAAATCCCAAACCTACATTTTTAATTGTTAATTGTTAATGGTTAATTGTTAATGGGCGTTACGCTGGTGGGTTGTTGTGTTGGTGAAATCCCAAGACCACGTTTTTAATGGTTAATTATTAATTGTTAATTGTTAATGGGCGTTACGGGGGTGGTTTGTTGTGTTTGTGAAATATAAAATTAGGTAGCACCGATACTTGTATCGGTGAGAAAAGTACCGATACGACAATAAAAGGTTTTTGCTCTATTTGTAAAACCCCAAACCTAACTAACCCCAACGGGGTGACATGATTATAGCAATACGATAGCACCAAAAACGACAAAAACCCCAATGGGGTGACATGATGCTGACCAATGCTTTTATCATATCACCCTTTCAGGGTTTCAAACATATTGGTTGGTTTTCTTTTTCTACAAACGTGTCACCCCATCGGGGTTAAACGGCGAATTTGTTGTATCTGTGAAATCCCAAACCTACATCTCCCAAAACTGCTATTTGCCAAAAAAATTACAGATAGGGCTACACAAAGATTTTGGGGTATTTGTAAAATCCCAAAAGCACATCAACCAGAACCTCGCCAATAAATAATTTTTTCATCACCCCAAAAAATAGCTATAGATATTAAACGAAAAAAAACAAACGCCAAAACCACCGCGTCATGTATGCGACGCTAACCAAGTCCGCTACCCAATAGGCAACTCATAAGCCTCTGCAAGGCTGCCTTAACCCGCTACCACCGTTCTCATGCGATATGGGAACATGCTTTATTTCCCTAATATCCCTTTTGGCTGCTCCACAACGGAACATACACACTTTTTATTCCCTTTTAATCCAATACGATGCTGCCTTAATCTTTTGCAAACGTTTCCTTGTGATAAGGGAACATGTTTTAGTTTCCTGATATTCCCTTTGTACTGTATTACAAAAACCGAAGAACACCCAAATAAAGTTGTTAGCCCTCTTGAACAAATGCTATGGGGCTTGCAACCCAACCTGTTTTCTTAATAAACTATTCCGTACCCCTAAAATTCCCTCTAAATGGACATCAGCAATCAATTACCCCAAATTGTACCTGCATTAGGTTCCAAACTCTTAGAACAAGGTATATCTCAACAACAAGTTGCTCAAACCTTAAACAGCCTTCACATCAAAGGCAACGACAATATCATTTTCCGAGATGGCAACAACAACCAAATCAATCTCTTGTTGCCTTTGGATAGTCCGCAAATGTTGCAACGCCTTGCCAAACGCATTGCCCTTCATTTGCAACCCAACACAATACCGCACCACATAGGCGACTCTTGGCAGCCCAATATGGTATTTTATGGCAGAACACAGGACATTGAAAAAATTACCCAGCAACTCCGCAGCCGCAAAACCCTCTTGCTACTCAATGGTATAGGCGGTGTGGGAAAAACTGCCCTTGCTAACCAGATACGTCACCAAATTGGCGACCAATACGACCATGTTATTTGGACGAGTCTCCAAAATACGCCCGACAAAGACGAAAAAGTTTTGCAAAACCATCTACTTTATGGCAGTTTTCAGCTCCACCAAGACTTGGGTATTGCAGATGTGTTGCGCAACGAACGCAACGAAGCTCAAAAATGGACAATTCTTATGCGCTCCCTCAAACAATTGGGCAGCGCAGTATTGTGGATTATTGACAATGCTCACCAGCAAGACCACACCACCGTCAACAACCTACCCGACAACTGTCATATCCTACTGACCTCGCGCCACAGCATAGAAAACATACCTACTCATTATATTAATGAGCTGGAAAAAGAAGATGCACTGCGTTTATTTAAACACTATTATCCGCGTCCTGATGATGACCACACCATTTTGGAAGTGTGTCGTGCAGTAGGCTACCACACCCTAAGCACAGAACTCCTCGCCAAAACCCTTAACGAACTGCCCAACAAAGATGCCGCCTTCCTATTGCAAGGTCTCAAAAATAGGGGTATTAACATTAAACGACAACAGCAAGTATGGACCAACTATGCCCAACGCGAAACCTACCTCAATGAATGCCTTCTTGCCGCCTTTGACTTAGGAAAACTAAGGGGGCAAAACAATCTGCATGGGCTTTTGCGCTTTTTCTGCTTAATGCCCTACCAAGACATTGCCTACTCCGTAGTAAAACAGCTCACCCAAACGGAAGATGATGAGGCAGAAGACGAACTACTACACCACCTCCAGCAGTTGAGCAAATTGGGCTGGCTAAAACCGTCCCAAATGAATTGGCTTGGCACCGCCCAAAAGTCTTGGCGAATGCACACCATAGTGCAAGATGTTGTACAACAACAATTGGGACATGATGAAAACTTGGAAGATGAAGTAGCCGATGTTTTGCAAAAAGTAACTAATGAGCATTACCGAAAATACCCTATCGAAGCACAAGAGTGGCGTTCTTTTCTGACAGCTATGGTAAAAAAAGTGGATAGGAAAATTATGTCTATTGTTTGGTGTCATACTGCTTTAGCCGCTTTATTAGACGCTACGGGTTATTTTGATAAAGCCTTGATAAACCGTCAAAAAGCATTGAGTATAGGTGAGGAAATTCTGCCCGCCCAACACCTCTATCTGGCTACCCTCTACATGAACATGGCTAATACCTATCAAAGATTAACCCAATATAACGATTCCTTAGCCTACTACGAACGTTGTCGTGCCATATTTGAACAAATGCTACCTGCTCAACACCCCAGTTTGGCTACCCTCTACATGAACATGGCTAATATCTATGACAGCCTAACCCAATATGACACTGCCTTAGCTTACTTCGAACGCTGCCGCACCATACGCGAACAAATACTGCCTCCATTACACCCCGATTTGGCTACCCTATACATGAACATGGGCAATAATTATTTGCATTTAGCCCAATACAATTCCGCCTTAGCCTACTACGAACGCTGCCGCACCATACGCGAACAAATATTGCCTCCATTACACCCCGATTTAGCTATCCTCTACATGAACATAGCTGTTATCCACCAAAGTTTAGCTCAACATAGTGCTTCCTTAGCCTACTACGAACGTTGCCGTGCTATATATGAACAAATACTGCCTCCATTACACCCCGATTTGGCTACTCTTTACATGAACATGGCTAATACTTATTTAGATTTAGCTCAACATGATACTGCCTTAGCCTATTGTGAACGCTGCCGCACCATACGCGAAAAAATACTACCTGCTCAACACCCCGATTTGGCAAAGCTGTACATGAACATGGCTAATATTTATTTAGACATGACCCAATATGATGCAGCCTTAACCTATTATGAACGCTGCCGAGCTATACGCGAAAAAATACTACCTGCTCAACACCCCGATTTGGCAAAGCTATACATGAACATGGGTTATCTTTATCAAAGATTAACCCAATACAACACTGCCATAGAATACTACGAACGCTGCCGCAATATCTATGAACAAATACTACCAACGCAGCACTACCATTTAGCGATATTATACCACAATATATCAGAACTATACAGCGAACTATCTCAATTCCAAAAAGCGAAAACATACATAGACCAGTCATTTGTCATATTCCAACAAATCCTGCCACCTGAACATCCCTATCAGCAAGAAGTTTTAAAGTTACAAAATACCATACACCAACACCTCCAACCTCAATAAATCGTGCATCATACCCAAAAATAACCATAGATACTAAACGAAAAAAAACAAACGCCAAAAATACCTCATCATCTATGCGACGCTAACCAAGTCCGCTACCCAATAGGCAACCCATAAGCCTCTGCAAGGTTGCCTTAACCCGCTACCACCGTTCTCATGCGACATGGGAACATGCTTTATATTCCAAATATCCCTTTTGACTACTCCATAACCGAACATCCGTATTATTTATTATTCCGCAACCCAATACAATGCTGCCTTAATCTTTTGCAAACGTTTCCTTGTGATAAGGGAACATGCCTTATTTTTCCGATACTCCCTTTTTGCTGTATTACAAAAACCAAAGAATACAAAAACGAAATTGTTAGCCCATTTAAAGAAGTACTATAGCCCAAACATGTATTGCTACAGTGGGCTTTAGGACTGCTATGGGGCTTTCAACCCAACCTATTTTCTTAATAAACTATTCCGTACCCCTAAAATTCCCTCCTAATGGACATCAACAATCAATTACCCCAAATTGTACCCGCATTAGGTTCCCAGCTCTTAGAACAAGGTATTCCTCAACACCAAGTTGCTCAAACCCTAAACAGCCTTCACATCGTAGGCGACAAAAATGTTGTTTTCCAAGACATCAACAACAACCAAATCAATCTCTTGTTGCCCTTGGATAGTCCGCAAATGTTGCAGCGCATTGCCAAACGCATTGCCCTCCATTTACGACCCAATTCAATACCGCATCACATAGGTGACGCGTGGCAACCAAACACTGTATTTTTCGGCAGAACCCAAGACATCAAAACCATTAGCGAGCAACTTCGCAATCACGGAGCCACCTTGTTGCTCAATGGCATCGGCGGCATGGGAAAAACTGCCCTTGCTAACCAGATACGTCACCAAATTGGCGACCGATACGACCATGTTATTTGGACAAACCTCCAAAATACGCCTGACAAGGACGAAAAAGTTTTGCGAAACCACCTGCTTTATAGCAGTCACCAGCTCCATCGCGACTTGGGTATTGCAGATGTGTTGCGCAACGAACACGATGAAGCTCGAAAATGGGTAATACTCCTGCGCTCCCTCAAACAATTGGGCAGTGAGGTATTGTGGATTATTGACAATGCTCACCAACAAGACCACAACACCATCAACAGCCTGCCCGACAACTGTCATATCCTACTGACCTCGCGCCACACCATAGAGAACATACCTACGCATTATGTTAATGAACTGGAAAAAGACGATGTACTGTGTTTATTTAAACACTATTACCCCCTTCCTGATGATGACCACACCATTTTGGACGTATGTCGTGCAGTGGGTTATCATGCCCTAAGCATAGAACTCCTCGCCAAAACCCTCAACGAACTGCCCAACAAAGATGTTTCTTTCCTGCTGCAAGAACTCAATAGCAGAGGCATCAACATTAAACGACAACAGCAAGTATGGACCAACTATGCCCAACGCGAAACCTATCTCAACAAATGTCTTCTCGCTGCCTTTGATTTAGGAAAACTAATGGAGCAAAGTGACTTACACCTGCTTTTGCGCTTTTTCTGCCTTATGCCTTATCAAGACATTGCCTACTCCGTAGTAGAACAACTCACCCAAACGGAAGACGAAGAGGCGGAAGACGAACTACTGCACCACCTCCAGCAGTTAAGCAAATTGGGCTGGCTAAAACCGTCCCAAACAAATTGGTTTGGCTCCGTCCAAAAATCTTGGCGAATGCACACTATAGTGCAAGATGCTGTACAACAACAATTGGGGCATGATGAAGGTTTGGAAAATAAGGTAGCAAGTGTTTTAGTTAACACCTCTTTTCAGTATTATGAAAAACACCCTATAGAAGCACAAAAGTGGTGTTCTTTTCTGACCGCTATGGTAAAAAAAGTGGATAGAAAAATTATGTCTATTGCTTGGTGTTATGATGCTTTAAGCCATTTATTTAGGACTATGGGATACCATGATAAAGCATTACTAAACAATCAAAAAGCATTGAGTATAGCAGAACAAATACTCCCTCCCCAACATCTCGATTTGGCGAGTTTCTATATGAACACAGCAGTTAGCTATAACAAATTAAGCCAATACGACACAGCTTTAGCCTACTACGAACGCTGCCGAGCCATACGCGAACAAATCCTACCTGCCCAACACCCCGACTTAGCGGGACTTTACATGAACATGGCTATTACCTATAGAGATTTAAGCCAGTACGATACTGCTTTAATCTACCATGAACACTGTCGTAAGATATGGGAACAAATACTGCCCGCTCAACACCCCAATTTGGCGATGCTTTACATGAACATGGGCAATATCTATAAAAATTTAAGGCAATACGACACAGCTTTAGTCTACTACGAACGCTGCCGAGCCATACGCGAACAAGTCCTGCCTGCCCAACACCCCGACTTAGCGGGACTTTACATGAACATGGCTATTACCTATAAAGATTTAAACCAGTACGATACTGCTTTAATCTACCATGAACACTGCCGTAAGATATGGGAAAAATTGCTACCCGCCCAACACCCCAATTTGGCGATGCTTTACATGAACATGGCTAATACTTATTTAGATTTAGCTCAACATGATACTGCCTTAGCTTACTACGAACGCTGCCGAACGATATGGGAACAAATACTGCCCGCCCAACATCCCAATTTGGCGATGCTTTACATGAATATAGCCTCACTATACGCCGAGCAATCCCAGTTTATGGAAGGCAAAGCATACATAGATAAAGCGGTTGCCATATACCAACAAATTCTATCACCTGAACATTTCTATTTACAAGAGACTTTAGAATTACGAAACACCATACACCAACACCTCCAACCTCAATAAATCGAGCATCATACCCAAAAATAAATTGAGATGGACATCAACACCCAATCACCCGAAATCATAGCCGCACTTATCCATCAATTACAACAACAGGGCATACCGCAAGAGCAAATTATGCGCACCTTAAACACCCTGCACATAACGGGCAACAACAATATCGTTTTCCAAGACAACCATAATTGCCAAATCACGCTCCTGCTGCCTTTGGATAATCCACAAATGCTGCAAAGACTCGCCAAACGCATTGCTCACCATTTACGACCCAATCCAATACCCCACCACATAGGCGATATATGGCAGCGAAACACTGTATTTTTCGGCAGAAGCCAAGACATCAAAACCATTACCGAGCAACTCCACACGAGCAAAGCACTTTTGTTGCTCAATGGTATAGGCGGTATGGGAAAAACTGCTCTTGCCAATCAACTGCGTGAAAAAATAGGCGACCAATACGACCACGTTATTTGGACAAACCTACAGAATGCCGACAACACAGACGAACAGCCTTTGCGAAACCACCTGCTCTACAATAGTATCCAACTCCACCGAAACTTGGGCATTGCAGAAGTATTGCGAGCAGAGTCTGACGAAACCCAAAAGTGGGCAATAATCACCCATGCCATAGAACAATTAGGTAGTGAGGTATTGTGGATTATTGACAATGCCCAACAAAAAGACCAAAGCACCATCAAAATACTGCCTGATAATTGCCATATTTTGCTGACCTCCCGCCACACCATAGGCAATATACCCGCGCATTACGTTGATGAATTAAATCCCAATGATGCCTTAGACCTATTTCAAAATTACTATAAACGCCCCGATGACAACCATATCATAAAAGATGTATGCCGTGCAGTGGGCTACCACACCCTAAGCATAGAACTCCTCGCCCAAACTCTCAACGAACTGCCTAATAAAGATGCTTCTTTCCTATTGCAAGAACTGAAAAACAGAGGTATCAACATTGACCGACAGCAGCAAATATGGTCAGACTACGCCCAACGCGAAACCTACCTCAATGAATGCCTATTAACAGCCTTTGATTTAGGAAAACTATGGGAGCAAACCCACTTGCATGGGCTTTTGCGTTTTTTTTGCCTAATGCCCTACCAAGATGTAGCCTATTCCGTCGTACAACAACTCACCCAAACCGTAGGCAATACCGCAGAAGACCAACTACTGCACCATCTCCAACAGTTGAGCAAATTAGGCTGGCTAAAACCTGATAAAATAAACTGGTTTGGCACCGTCCAAAAATCTTGGCGAATGCACACCATAGTGCAAGATGTTGTACAACAGCAATTAGGGCATGATGAAGAGTTGGAAGATGAGGTGGCTGATGTTTTGCAAAAAGTAGCTTTTGAACATTATGAAAGACACCCTATAGAAGCACAAGAATGGCGTTCTTTTTTGGAGACTATGGTGGAAAAGGTGGATAGAGAAATTATGCCTATTGTAGGGTGTTATGATGTTTTAGGATCTTTATTAAATGCTATGGGGCATTATGATAAAGCATTACTCAACAATCAAAAAGCATTGGATGTAGCTGAACAAATACTACCTACTCCAAACCTCAATTTGGCAGGGCTTTATATGAATATGGCTATTACCTACAACTGTCTAACTCTATGTGATATTGCCTTAAACTACTATGACCGTTGCCGTAGCATCTATGAACAAATGCTATCTCCCCAACACCCTGATTTGGCAAGTCTCTATATGAACATGGGAGTTAATTACCATGATCTAACCCAATACAGCATATCCTTAGATTACTACGAACGCTGCCGAATTATATGGAAAAAAACACTACCTTCCGAACACCCCGATTGGGCAGGGTTTTACATGAATATCGCACTTACATACTATGGTTTGACCCAATACAATACTGCCTTAACCTACTACGAACGTTGCCAGGCTATATGGGAACAAACATTATCCACGCAACATCCTAATTTGGCATTACTTTACATGAATATGGGTAGCAGCTATTTAGGCTTAACCCAATACGATAAAGCCTTAAACTACTACGAATGTTGCTGTACTATATGGGAACAAATCCTACCTGCCCAACACCCTGATTTGGCTATGCTTTACATGAATATGGGCAATGTTTATTTAGATTTAGTTAATTATGATACTGCTTTAAAATACTATGAACGTTGCCGAGCTATACGCGAACAAATGCTATCCGCTCAACATCCTTATTTGGCAAAGCTTTATATGAATATGGGTAGCATCTACAACAACCTAACTCAATACGACATCGCCTTAGCTTATTACGAACGCTGCCGAGATATATGGGAACAAATATTACCTACTAAGCATTCCGATTTAGCTATGCTCTGCATGAATATGGGTGTTACCTACCATGGACTAACCCAATACAATACTGCCTTAGCTTACTACGAACGCTGCCGAACGATATGGGAACAAATATTGCCCGCCCAACATCCCTATTTAGCTATGTTATATCATAATATAGCCGAACTATACAGCGACCAATCCCAATTCCCCGAAGCCAAAGCATACATAGATAAAGCAGTTGCCATATACCAACAAATCTTGCTACCAGAACATCTACATTTACAACAAGCGCTAAAATTACAAAACCACATCTACCAAAACCTTCTCCCTTAATAAATCGAGCATCATACCCAAAAATAACCATAGATACTAAACGAAAATGCACTATTCCCAAAACAACCCTACTATGTATGCGCCGCTAACCAAGGCTGCTACCCAATAGGCAACCCATAAACCTCTGCAAGGCTGCCTTAGTCCGCTACCACCGTTCTCATGCGATATGGGAACATGCTTCCTATTCCTAATATCCCTTTTGACTACTCCATAACCGAACACCCGTATTATTTATTATTCCGCAACCCAACACAATACGGTCTTAATCCTTTGCAAACGTTTCCTTGTGATAAGGGAACATGCCTTATTTTTCCGATACTCCCTTTTTACTGTATTACAAAAACCAAAGAATACAAAAACGAAATTGTTAGCCCATTTAAAGAAGTACTATAGCCCAAACATGTATTGCTACAGTGGGCTTTAGGACTGCTATGGGGCTTTCAACAAAACTTGTATTCTTACCCAATTCTTTATTTCCCCTAAAGTCACATCAACATGAACATCAGCAATCAATTACCCCAAATTGTACCCGCATTGGGTTCCCAACTATTAGAGCAAGGCATACCTCAACAGCAAGTTGCTCAGACCCTAAACAGTCTTCACATAGAAGGCAACAGAAATATCGTTTTCCAAGACAGCCACAACAACCAAGTCAATCTTTTGCTGCCTTTGGATAATCCACAAATGGTACAGCGCCTTGCCAAACGCATTGCCCTTCATTTACAACCCAATCCAATCCCCCACCACATAGGCGACTCATGGCAGCCTAATGTAGTATTTTATGGCAGAATACCAGATATTGAAAAAATTACCCAACAACTTCGCAATCGCAAAGCCTTATTGCTACTCAATGGCATAGGCGGCATGGGAAAAACTGCTCTTGCCAATCAACTCCGCTACCAAATTGGTGACCAATATGACCACGTTATTTGGACCAACTTGCAAAACACGACCCACTCGGACGAACAACCTTTGCGAAGCCACCTACTTTATGGCAGTCTCCAGCTCCACCAAGACATGGATATTGCAGGTATGCTGCGCAACGAGCGCGACGAAACCCAAAAGTGGGCAATACTCATGCGAGCTATTAAAGATTTAGGTAATGATGTGTTGTGGATTATTGACAATGCCCACCAGAAAGACCGAGCCATCATCAACAACCTGCCCGACAATTGCCATATCCTACTGACCTCGCGCCACACCATAGAAAATATACCTACTCATTATGTTAATGAACTAGAAAAAGAAGATGCCCTCCTTTTATTTAAACACTATTACCACCGTCCTGATAATGACCACACCATTTTGGACGTATGCCATGCAGTAGGTTTCCACACCCTAAGCATAGAACTCCTCGCCAAGACCCTCAACGAACTACCCAACAAAGATGCCGCCTTCCTATTGCAAGGTCTCAAAAATAGGGGTATCAACATTAAACGACAACAGCAAGTATGGACCAACTATGCCCAACGCGAAACCTACCTCAACGAATGCCTTCTCGTAGCCTTTGATTTAGGAAAACTAATGGAGCAAAGCGACCTGCATGGGCTTTTGCGTTTTTTTTGCCTAATGCCCTACCAAGACATTGCCTACTCCGTAGTAGAACAACTCACCCAAACCAAAGATGATGAAGCAGAAGATGAGCTACTATATCACCTCCAACAGTTAAGCAAATTGGGCTGGCTAAGACCCGACCAAATAAATTGGTTTGGCACTACCCAAAAATCTTGGCGAATGCACACCATAGTGCAAGATGTTGTACAACAACAATTGGGGCATGATGAAAATTTGGAAGATGAAGTAGCCATGACTTTGTTCAATACCTCTTTTGACCATTATGAAATAAACGAAATAACAGCACAAGAATGGCGTTCTTTTCTGACGACTATGATAAAAAAAGTAGATAGAAAAGTTATACCAATTGCTCGATGTCATACTGCTTTAGCTGCTTTATTAGACGCTACGGGTTATTTTGATAAAGCCTTGATAAACCGTCAAAAAGCATTAAGTATAGGTGAGGAAATTCTGCCCGCTCAACACCTCTATCTGGCTACCCTCTACATGAACATGGCAAATACCTATCAAAGACTAACCAAATACAGCGATTCCTTAGATTACTACGAACACTGCCGTGCCATATTTGAGCAAATACTACCTCCCCAACACCCCAGTTTGGCTACCCTCTACATGAACATGGCAAATACCTACAATAGCCTAACCGAATGCGACTCCGCCTTAGCCTACTACGAACGTTGCCGCACCATACGCGAACAAATACTACCCGCTCAACACCCCGATTTGGCTACCCTATATATGAACATGGGCAATAATTATTTACATTTGACCCAATATGACACCGCCTTAGCCTACTACGAACGTTGCCGCACCATACGCGAACAAATACTACCAACCCTACACCCCGATTTGGCAAAACTGTATATGAATATAGCTATTATCTACCAAAGATTAGCCCAATGCGACTTCGCCTTAGCCTATTACGAACGTTGCCGCACCATACGCGAACAAATACTACCTCCCCAACATCCCGATTTGGCAATACTATATGGAAACATGGCAGTGTTTTATCTAAATCAATCGCAATTCCCAAAAGCCCAAATATACATAGATAGAGCATTTGCCATATTTCAACAAATCTTACCACCTGAACATCCGCATTTGCAAAAGGCTTTAGAATTACAACAACGCATACACCAAAACCTATAAGCTTTCGTAGCGGCTCCATTCACGACAAATACAATAATGGAGGTTTCGCCAAACACCCAAGTCTCGCCAAATCCCAACCAATAGCTACCAAAAATTTTACGGATAAGGCTATACAAAGATTTTGCGACATCAGTAAAATCCCAAGCTCCATAGTTTTTAATTGTTAATTATCGATGGTTAATTGTTAATGCGATTTTAGTAAGTGCTTTATGTTTCGGAATTTTGCCAGATTATAATGGCGTTTTCTTGCTTGTATGGGTAAAATCACAAAATAGGCAGTACCCAATAACGTATTGGTGAAAAAAATGCCACTAAATACCAGCATTCCTCCGTAAGGTAGGGTTTAAATCCTACTTTACGGAGGAATGTCATTATATTAATCCTATAAAATCCCAAACACGGGTTTTTAATTGTTAATTATTAATGGTTAATTGTTAATGGAATTGGGGCGGGTGGCTTGTTGTGTTTGTGAAATCCCAAGACCACATTTTTAATTGTTAATTATTAATGGTTAATTGTTAATGGAATTGGGGCGGGTGGCTTGTTGTGTTTG
>JAEUUX010000250.1 GCA_016787295.1 Chitinophagales bacterium | reverse complement strand
GTGTTTGTGTGAATAGCAATACCACACTAACGCCCTCGATTACAGGTGGTGAGTGGAGTTCAGATAGCCCAAGTGTTGCGACCATAGACCCTTCTACGGGAGTAGTATTGGGACTTTCTGCGGGTAGTTCTGTAATGACTTATTCTGTTACAGTAACTGGTTGTGTTGGTACAACAACAACAACAGTAACAGTTAATCCATTACCTACCTTAACAGTTGTCAATCCTCCAACCGTTTGTAGTCCTACAACTGTAGATATTACGAGTGCTTCGGTGCAAACCACCAATACCGGTACAACTACCAAATACTATGATAGTTATACCTTAGCATTGGCAGGTGGAGCAAGCAATGTGACTACTCCTGCTGCTATTAGCACAAGTGGTATTTACTATATCCGTGCAGAATTGGCTACAGGTTGCTATGTTGTTGCCCCTGTTACGGTAACGATTAATACTTCGCCAAGTTTTGCTCCTGTTGCTGTTCAGCCTACTTGCTTAACCAATGGTAGCATTACTTTCCCTGAACTTACTGGTGGAACTTATACCTATAGTTATAGCATCAATGGCGGTTCTGCAACAAGCGTAACACCTTCGGGTGGTGCCATAACCATTAGTGTGCCAATGGGCATACAAACCGCATCTACATATAGCATTACGGTTACACGCACTGACGTAACACCTAACTGTCCTACTGTAAAAACAGTTAATATAGCGGCTATTCCATTTTGTGTCACACCAACAGCTCAAGTTGCAGACCCATGTAGCTGTAATAATGACCAAACCAGCGATGGTTCTCAAACCGGTACGTTTAACGAAACTATTGCGGTAAATGGTTCGGGTTCTGGTCAAACATGGACTGTTACAAGTGTTGCTCCTTTAGTAGCGGGTACAGCTCCTACTTTAACCGTAGGTACTGTATTGAGTGCAGTTGCCAATTCTGCTACTAATGGCATAGATGATGATGGCGATGGTAGTACAGATGAAGCCGACGAAGCTAATATGTATAACGTTATGTTCCAACATACCGACGACAAAGGTTATACAGCTACTATTGAAGGTCCTGCGGCTGTTGGCACAGCGGGCAATCAAATTCTAAATATTAGCAACGTTTGTAAATACCCTGAAATTATTTTTGGGGCTAATCCTTTGGGTACTTATTGTGTATCGGGTAGCAGCAGTATGCCAAGCATTAGTTTGAGTGCTACCGAAGCAACGAGCATGACTGGTACAATGACTTTTTCGGGTAGTGGTGTAAGTAGTACTACTTTTACGCCTCCGGGCGCAGGTACTTATACCATTACGGCAACATTCACAAGTACGCCCGGTACAGGTAAAGGTGGCACAGCCGCCACACCTGTCGCTCCTAATAATTCATGTATCACCAAAGAGAGCAAAACAACGACCGTAACCGATTCTCGTTGTACTGCTTTTCCTCAATAAAACAGACTATTATATATAGTCTTCACAAACAAAATGAATTGTGCTTGCTCAATTACACAACGACCCAATTTTAAGAAAAATTAAAACAAACATATAATGAAGAAATTTTTCAAATTGTTATTGTTGGTCATTCCGTTGCTATGCTATACCCTATGGGGTATGGCGCAAACAGCCATCATTAACGAGGTACAACCCGACCCCGGTAATGGGGAAGGAGGCATAGGGGAGTTCATAGAACTCTACTGCCCTCCCGGTGGTGGACCTTGTAATGTAAGTTGTTATATCATAGCTACAGATGACAACAATATTTTTACCATTCCAGCTGGAACAAGCATACCCGCAGGTGGTTACTTAGTTGCTTATAATAGCGCAGCTGCCAATACAGGTATGACGCAAACAAGCGGTGACTATAACGGTTGGAATGCTGCCGCTTTTGGACCCAATGTCATTGCATTAGACCTATCTACTTGTAATTGTAGTTCATCAGGTGTTGCTTATGACAACAACACAGGTGTTAATTCCAATGGTTCAGGTCAGCGCATTGTGATGTTCACTTCCACAGGGGCTCTATCACAAGCTTTTGCTTATTGTTCTCAAGCAGGAGCAGATATAAATGGTTCTACTTCGGCTTGCCCTGCTGGTACTTATAACGATGACCCTGATGGTTGCGGTCCTTTATTTGGTAGTACTTCTTCTGGCGGAATTTGTACTCCCGCTGGCGGTGGCTCTCCTGCTGGCACGCAACCTGAAGGATTGTTATACACCTATGGTACTTGTAACCCATCATTTGACATTCCTACTATAAGTGGATCTTGTCCAGCTCCCGCTTCGGTTATTTTACCGGCTCGTGGCAATGCTGCTTATGAAACCTCTAACGCTTGCATTGTAGGGTGTAGTAGTAGTATTGCTCGCCAAACCGATGGTAGTACTACTTGGGTAGATGACAACAGCCCTACACCGGGCAAACCCAACGACTCTGCTGCCGCAGATGTTACATCTACTTATAGTTCTGGCACTTGTACCCCAGTAAACTTACCTTTAGAGAACTACGATATTCGGCATCACGAAAATGATAATTTTACTCGAAGTGTT
>JAEUUX010000245.1 GCA_016787295.1 Chitinophagales bacterium | reverse complement strand
CGAAGTAGATGTCAACATATTGGGACATATCTTCGAAAATTCGTTAAACGAAATCGACGAAATGAACGCACAAATTCAAGGTCAAAGCTTTGATAAGTCCCAAACAAAACGAAAAAAGGACGGTATTTTTTATACGCCCCGCTATATTACCAAATATATTGTTGATAATACAGTGGGCAGGCTGTGTCGCGAACAAAAACAGCACTACCAAATTGACGAAAATTTGTTTGCCAAAAACCCACAACGCAACCAAAAAGAAAAAAAACAATGCCTCGACCAATTGCAGCAGTATAGACAATGGCTGTTGCAATTGACCATTTGTGACCCTGCTTGCGGAAGTGGTGCTTTTTTGAACGAAGCGCTCAATTTTTTGATAGCAGAACACGCCTATCTCGACCAATTGCAAGCCAATCTGTTTGGGGATAAGTTGGTGCTTAGTGATGTGGAGAGCAGCATTTTGGAAAACAACCTCTATGGCGTGGATATTAACGAGGAAAGTGTCGAAATTGCCAAGTTGTCTTTGTGGTTGCGAACCGCCAAGCCGAAAAGAAAGCTCAATACCCTTAACAAAAATATCCAGTGCGGTAATTCGTTGGTCGATGATGCTGCGGCAACGGACAAGCCTTTTCATTGGCAAACGGCTTTTCCAAAAGTATTTGAGCGCGGTGGTTTTGATATTATTATTGGCAATCCGCCTTATGTACAGTTGCAAAGTATGAAGGAATTATCGGCTGTTTTGGAGCAAAAAGGCTATCAAACTTTTGAGCGAACCGGTGATTTATATTGCTTGTTTTATGAAAAAGCTAACCAGCTTTTGCGTTCCAATGGGCTTTTGGGCTTTATTACCTCTAATAAGTGGATGCGGGCAGGCTATGGCAAATCTTTGCGCCAATACCTCCTCACCCACACCCAAATTTATTTGTTGATAGATGCAGGCGCGGGCATTTTTAGCAGCGCAACGGTCGATTCCAATCTATTGTTTTTCGAAAAAAAAGCAGCACAACCCAATGCCTTAGTACCCGCCATAGATATTAGCCAAGAAAAAAACCTGAACGATTTAGCACAATACGAAAACCGCCAACTGCACCTATCTTTGACCGCAGAACAGCCCTGGACGATTAGCAGCCCTATTGCTACTACCATTAAACAAAAAATAAATGACAAAGGCGTACCGCTAAAAAAATGGGACGTTACGCTATATGCTGGCATTAAAACGGGTTTTAATGAAGCCTTTGTTATTGACCAAAGCACCAAAGACCGCCTTTGTGCCGAAGACCCTAATAGCGCACGCATTATTAAACCTTTGCTGCGCGGTAGGGATATTGGACGATACTGCCCCGAATGGCAAAAGTTGTGGTTGATTAATACGCATAATGGCATCAAAGAAAAAAATATTCCACCTATTGATGTTTGTAATGACTATCCCGCTATTTATAAGCACCTACAACAGTTTGAAAAGCAGCTTATTAAGCGACAAGATAAGGGAAATCATTGGACTAATTTGCGAAATTGTGCTTATATTGAGGAGTTTGAAAAAAATTGTATCTACTGGAAATTAGTAGGTTCGATACTGCGTTTTTCTTATTGCCAATCCCATTATGGGCTTAATAGTGCTTGTATTATAACTGGAAATGGCTTAAAGTATTTATTGTGTGTGCTTAATTCGCGCATGGGACACTACCTTTTACAAGATGCTCCCAAAACAGGAACAGGAGACTTGATGATAATTATACAAACTATGGAACTTGTACCTATCCCTCTTCTATCCACTTCCGAGCAACAGCCCTTTATATCTTGTGCCGACCGCATGTTGGCATGGCATAGCGAGCTTCGGGAGCAAAAGCAATTGATGGAACGCAGTCTTTTGCGGGAATTTTCTTTGGTTTCTTTGAGTGTGCGTTTGCAGCAGTGGTATTTATTGTCGTTTGGTGACTTCATAAAAGCCCTTGAGCAGCAAAAAGTAAAGCTAAGTTTGTTGCAAAAAGCGGAGTGGGAGCCTTTTTTTGTGGCACAACAGCAAAAAATAGCTGCCCTCCAGCAACAAATCCAGCAAACAGACCGCCAAATAGATGCGATGGTATATGCCCTATATGGTTTGACGGAGGAGGAAATAGCTTTTGTGGAGGGATAAAGGGCTATTGATAGCAATACTCTTCCCTTAGCTCTTTTATCCACCCCCCAAAAACAAATTAGCCCCAGAATCTCCATAAGATTCTGGGGCTTCTTGCTGTGTATCTTACACTGTTTCGTCATCAGCAGCAACAGGTGGCGTGTTGGTAGTGGTGCTACTGTCACTACTTTTGCCATAGCGCGAGTTAAAATTGTCTATACCAGCTAAAGCACGGTCTAAGTTGGCGTTGCCTTTGCGGGCAATTTGTAAATAACCATTAGCAGTATCGGCATTTTTCATGATTTCCATGCCAATAGCGACTAAGGTATCATCAACTTGTTCGCAATACATTTCGGCTTCGGTCAGGATAGGTTTCCACTCGTCATAGAGGCGGAAAAGCTCCACAAACTCCTCTACGTCATATTCGCGCGGCAGGCTATTAATATATAGGCGAGCAACACGCAACATTTCGCGGGCATAACCCTCGCGCCCTTCGGCAATGGTGCGAATACCCGTGCGGTCTTCGGCAGATAGGCTGATAACAAACTTTTTGATGCCTTTTCCAAATTCTCTCAGGTGCATCATAGCATCGGAGAATTCCTGTGAATTTAAAGCATCTAACAACGAAAGGTGCTTTTTCATAAGAAAAAATGAAGATTTAAAAGAACGTTTTTCATTAAATTGTACGCAAAGATAGCTATTTTGTTTCAAAAGATAGCATTTTTTGTTAATACTTTAAGGTTTTTTAACTTTTTTTGGAGGTTTGGGGCTTATATAATAGGCATTTCTCCATAAAGTAGGGTTAAAACGCTACTTTATGGAGAAATATGCGTGCTAATATCAAGTCTAGCTAGCATTTAGCTAGGTCTACCTAATACATAGATTAGGTCTACCTAGCATTTAGCTAGGTCTACCTAATACATAGATTAGGTCAACCTAGCATTTAGCTAGGTCAACCTAGCATTTAGCTAGGTCTACCTAGCATTTAGCTAGGTCAACCTAGCATTTAGCTAGGTCTACCTAATATAGAAATTAGGTCTACCTAGCATTTAGCTAGGTCAACCTAATACATAGATTAGGTCTACCTAGCATTTAGCTAGATCTACCTAGCATTTAGCTAGATCTACCTAGCATTTAGCTAGGTCTACCTAGCATTTAGCTAGGTCTACCTAGCATTTAGCTAGGTCTACCTGATATTATTACAACCCAATTTCTATATAATAGCAAATAACCAAAATATTTTTCCAAAAATCTCCTTAACAAATAAGCCTGCACGGGTGTAATGATTATAGCAACACGAAAGAATAGCGAATAATAAAAAGCCTGAAAGGGTGAAATTATACACATTTCCACCATTGCAGTATAAAATAGCAACCTTTCTCCGTAGCGTAGGGTTTAAACCCTACGCTACGGAGAA
>JAEUUX010000232.1 GCA_016787295.1 Chitinophagales bacterium | reverse complement strand
GGAGATTCTAATCCTAGCGGCTTTGCACAAGAGCGCGAAAATTCTTATCTTGGAGAATACTTTTCGTTCGAGTTTTTTGCAATGACATTAAATATTTATGCTAATGAAGATGAAGCATACATGGGGCATCATGAAGATTATCCTATTTGTATTTATGCCGATAGTGACATAGATGTAGATAGACAGGTATTTCATAATGTAATACTTTTTTTGTCTAAAATTATTAAGGAAAATTTTGTGAATTCGGAAATTGCTCTTTTATATTGATAAAACTGCTATTGCTATATATTCACATATTGCATTTCCCTTCAGAGCAGAATAACATCTCCTGCTCTGCTATGTTGCGTCCCAAAAATCAAATTCCCCTACTTTCTAAGCACCCCAACAAAAACAATACGAACTAACCGACCACCTCAACAACCTCCGCACCACCTTCTCCGACATTAAGCAAGCGGTTGTCAAAGAACCCGAAACACCCAAGTTAGGTAACTATATTATACAAGGAACTTATGGTTCTCCTCCCGCGCCTACACTTGCAGGACAACCTTACACCTTAGACAACGTCCCCTACAACCTCCTAACCGACAACGACAACTTTAAAGCCCGCAGCCTCATGCTCAATAATTACTACCCTTATGGTATGTTGCAGAGTGCGAGGAGTGTGAGTACGGGGGCTTATAGGTTTGGGTTTAATGGGATGGAGCAAACCAAAGGCGTACAAGGTAACGGACAAGGTAATTTTTATGACTACAAAAACCGTGATTATGACCCATGGAAAATAAGATTTAACCGCACCGATGCCCTCGAATCCAAATATCCCTTCTACTCTCTCTATCAATTTGCAGGGAATAAACCTATTAAATTTATAGATATAGATGGTTTAGAACCAGGAGTTTTAAATCTTTCCACTAAAGCTGCTATCGGAATGATGAACCATTTAGAAGCAGTAGAGTATGAAGTCAATACTTTAAAATTGTTTTATCCTAATTGGAGCTCTGCAAGGTTGTATGCTACAGCAGAATGGAATATATGGAGCCAATATACAGATATTGATGACATAACAGTATTGACTACCGCTGTTACAAGAAATGGGAATGCAGTACACACAAATGGCGATCCTGCTTCAAAAGCAGACATAAAACTTGCTGCCGGAGGAATTTTGATTCCTCTTGTTGCTCCATCAGCCTTCAAGAAACTATTAAATGCTGTACCAACCAATGTACTTAGAAGAGTTCGAGCTATAGCTGAACTTGCCAAAAGAGCACCAGTGGGACGCATAGTGGAATTAGGAGGTGTTCATAGGATAGAAGATGTTATGTTAGCTGGTCATGAATTTGTAGGTAAAAATCCTATAATTGACTATTACGAAGATGGAGCTATTAAGTCTATAACTAGCTCGGACGGATTAAGACGATTTAGACCACCTACATATAAAAAAATTCGGTCTGAGCAAGAAGGAAAGGCTGTATATCAAGCAAATTTTGAAATAAGAACTAGTAAGGATGCTAAGTGGGATAAGAAAGCACAATCTAATTTACATGTTCGAACAGATGGTAGTTATTACGACGAATATCATAAAAACCCCAAACAATGAGTAAATTAATAAAAAGTATAGAACTTCATCCTGCAATGTATGGTTCGCTTAAAAGCTACGTCCCAGAAGAAAAAGATTTTTTCTTCGAATTAGAAATTTCTGTCCATTTTTTCCACCCAATTCATTATTATTTTGAACTTTTCTCATGTATACTTGGGACACCAAGTGGATTAAAGAAATTTCACGAGAGCCAATTCCGTTTATATGCGGGACGTGGAATTTCGCATGAAAAAATAATAGTGGTTGAAAAATATGACTACGTTGAAATAACTAGGTTTGTTGAAAAAATAGTAAAGTCTTGTGAGCGACCATCTTACGAAGAAACTATTTCATGTTTGTGTAATTATTTTTATTGGCAAGAATAATTTAAATATGAATACCACATTCTTCCATAGCAGGAGATATCCTTCTGCTATGGTTTGTTGCGCCCATAAAAGATCAATTTCCCCCTTATTACCCCCATTTTCCTCCACCAACAAAAACACTACGAACTAACCGACCACCTCAACAACAAACCAAACCCGCACCATCTCCTCAAAAAATTTGGTGCAGGTTTTAGCGCCCATAATCCAACAAAAAGCAGTACATTTGCAGTATATTTCCCCTCCTTGCCACCCAAGAACGCGGACAAAAACACTACGAACTAACCGACCACCTCGGCAACGTCCGCACCACCTTCTCCGACATTAAACAAGCGGTCACTCCTAAAAAACACACATAATGAATGAATAGTGTTTATATTTTTATCATTACGGAAG
The DNA here is from genome assembly GCA_016787295.1 of Chitinophagales bacterium. Classification (GTDB taxonomy): domain Bacteria; phylum Bacteroidota; class Bacteroidia; order Chitinophagales; family UBA2359; genus JAEUUX01. The sequence goes on along the minus strand of JAEUUX010000232.1, from coordinate 80 downwards.
AATCTGACCACTTTAGTTTCTCTGAACAATTAAAGAAACTATTAAATATTGGAGATTCTAATCCTAGCGGCTTTGCACAA
>JAEUUX010000206.1 GCA_016787295.1 Chitinophagales bacterium | reverse complement strand
ACATACACAATCCGTGCGACCAGGGCGTTCTAACAAACGCAAAAAAAAGCCATATAGAGCAGTTAATAACTACACCCTTGTAAACTATAAACGGGTGGCGTAAGTGCTTACCCTAACTTAATGACATTGCCTTTCAGGGTTTTGAGAGGTGGTTGGTGTTGTTGTTTTCTATAAAATGTCACCCTTTCAGGGTTAGGTTTGGTTGTTAATGGGGGTTTGGGGTGTTTTGTTATTTGCTTGATTATCAGTGTGTTATATGTTATGGTTAAAAAAATGTAAGAAAAATTTGGGGTGGAGGGTGTATTTTTGAAATTTTTTTTTTATCTTTGCGTTATGTAAATACATTTTGTAATTTTCTTTACTCAAAATTTTGTTTAGCTATGAAGAGATTTATGTTTTTTAGTGTTTGTGCCTTGGTTTGTTTGCTGTGTGGCAGACGGGCTGATTGCCAGATTGTTGGCGGTAGGGCGAATGGTCAGCAGGCTCCGGAGGAGGCTAAGGCTGGGAGTGTTCGGAGTGGTAATTATCAGGGTGATGTTAATTTGTTTAATGGGACTTATAGTAGTAGTCACTCTATTGGGTCTGTTAGTACGCCTACGGGTTTGAGTTTTACGGCTATGCTTACCTACGGTGGGTCGTTTTCTGGCGGAAGTGAGGTGCCTTTTGTGAGTGGTATTCCATACGGGGAGGGTTGGAATTTGAGTGTTCCTAGTATTTCTGTGAATGTTTCGGCTTTTCATAAGTATACGGAACAGCAGATTGCAGCGGCGTATAATCTTCCTAATGGTCCATTTGCAAATTGTAGTCCAACGTCTATTGCTGATTCAACTGATTGTTTTTATTTGTCGGGGCAAGATTTGTTGGTTGAGGGAGAGTTGTTTTATTATTCTCCTATGTTGTCTATACCGGGTGTGGTGAGTGGTCGGTTGGTTTTTAAGGGTATTGACCATTATTATAAGAGAGAACCGTCGGTGAGTGGGTCTGCTACTACTGCGGCGGTGTTTACGTTGCATAGTTTTGATGATGTGTTTGTTACGGCTTATTATCGCGATGGGGAGTGGGATGTTCGGTTGCCTAATGGGTATCGGTATTTGTTTAATAGGGGACAAGGGAGTGTTTATGGGGCAGAGAACTATAGGGTGAAGCCTAATAGTGATAAGGTTACTTATCCTTCGGGAGTTGCTGAACGTAGTACTACTCCTAAGGGGGTTGCTACGGTTTGGTATGTTGGGTCGATTAGTAATTTGAATTTAGATGGTGATGATATTTTGTTTGATTATGAGACTTTTGGTTGTTTTGATTATTATAAGGAGTTTGCTCAAGAGGGGCTTGGTAGTGCTGTTGGTGGTGGCAATATTTTGGGTGGATTGAAGTCTTGTCGTGAGGTGTTTTTGAAAAGTATTCGGGCAAAGTCAGGTAGTATATTGATTGAGCGGTTGGATTTGGAATATGAGTCTTTGAGGAGTAGTACTATTACGGGGGATTATAGTGGTGATATGTTGCTGCTTGGGCAGGTGGGTGTTCATCGGAAGGATTCGTTGTATAATTATAAGAGTGTTTGGTTTCAGGGGCAGGGTAGTTCTACTTATGAAAGTTATACTCCTGTTTATGTTCCTAATGCTGGAGAAACTCCACCCCAACTTTCAAATTGGAAACGGTTTCCTCATGTGATGGCGGGAGATGCTTTGTATAATGAGTTTTTTGCATCTCCTAGTAATCCTTATTTGTTTCAAGGTGGGGGTAATGCTTATTATAAGCCGCAATCTGCGCCTGCAAGTGGGGGTGGTGTTAGTGTTTCTTTTGATCATGGTTTTTTGGAGAGTCCAAAGATTAATCCTAATAGTTTGCCTAATAATAACATTATGCCTGTTGGGGATATTATGGAGGTTCGGACGTTTATTAATAGTACTACTGATGATCCTCAATGGGATTTTTGTAATTTTGATATTAATATTGTTAGTGGGCATTTGGATAATGGTTTCCAGTCAGGAAACCTGTATACAAATGATTATGATGCGGCTCGGAATATTAGTTTGTTTAGTACTTTTAATCAGGCTATTAAATGGAATCCTTTGGCGGGTAATAATAGTACCATGGGGCATTTGTATACGTCTAATTTTTTTAGTATGCCGAATATTCCGAGCAATTTTGGTGGTTTTTATATACAGGTTGGGGCGGCTAATTCTGATAATAAGTTTGATTTGGATATGACGGTGGGTAATTATGTTTGTTTGTCACCGGACGAGGAGGTGATAGGTCCGAATACTTTTAAAAGTTATTCTTATTGGCTTGTTAATGAGGGTAATGCTCCATTGAAGCCTTTTCAGCGGATGCCTAATAATTTTGGGGTTGGTTTGCCTTGGCATTTGGTGCATGAGCGCTATGATGCTTTGGACGATACTGGCTTGGGGGATTTATTTTGTTCTCCGTCTCCTAAGCATTATAGTTTTTGGTGGAATGAAACTCCTCTGCCGGAATTCCCTAATAGGCCTACTCTTACGGATAATTTTGCGCTTAATTCTGTGGAGTTGATTCGGTATAGCAAAAATCCGTATATGCTGAAACGGGCTACTCACTATAAGGTGAATGGTTTGGTGGCAAGCGGGGAAGAAGATGGGTTGAAAAAGGTTGGGCAGTATGAGATGGAATATAGTGTTAAGAATTGTACTTATTATGATGCTCCGAGTGATAATAGTAGTTATATTCCGAAGAATTATTCTCATCATAATATTGTGTTGAGTGCTATTAAGGAGGTGCCTGTTAATCCGACGGGTGAGGCGGGTAATGGTTTGTCTGTGGCAATGCCTACTACTCGTTTTGAATATGAGACGATGCTGTGTCATGTACCTTTGCAGACGACTTTGGTGAAGACATGGCATTTGAGTGATGTGGTGGTACTGAAACGGATAGTGAGTCCGATAGGTGGTGTGACGGAGTTGGTGTATAGTGATTTGGATAATTCTGCGTTTGTTTGGAGTTATGTGGATAGTCGTTTGTATCAAAATCCTGATGAGGCTACTGATGTTACCTACGAGCTTTATAATCAGCCTATACAGTTGAAGATTATGCCAAGGGTTGCGGAAAAGGTGGTGTATGGGAAAGATAATGCGGATAAGCGTCGATGGATGTATACATATCAAACTAAACGGGTGTATAATGATTGTTTTACTTTGGGTGATCCGATGCTGACATTGGGTAGTAGTACGGGTGTTGGGGGTGAGCATTTTAGTCCTGATGTGCAGTCTAATATGGAGATTGGGTATGTGCAGACTACTGTGACGGAACCGGGTTTGACGGGTACGAGTGCGCCTCCTGTGAGTGTTTATGTTCATTATACTGATACTTTGGGAGGTTTGTTGTTTGGGAAGCTGAAGGAGGTTCGGAAATTGATGCCTGGTGGGTCTTTGTTGGAAGTGACGAGTTTTCGGTATGAGGCTTTGTTGGCTAATGCGGGTAAGCGTGCGTTAGATGGTTGTTCGTCTTTTATGGATGGTATAGCGGGTGGTGTTATGCCTGCGTTGGGAGATAGAAAGGTGCGGTTTATGGAGTTTTATTTGCGGGGTAGTGTGAATGGGTCTGTTAATTCGCGGTATTTGAATAGTTATTTTACGAAGTTGGTGCGTCAGTCTGTGGTGAAGTATCATGCTAATCCTCTGCCTGCTGGTGGTACTTTTCATACGCAGACGATTACGGAATATGAGTATTTTGATGCTTATGTTGCTACTCCTACGCAAAATAATAATCGGGTGACTACTTCGGAGGGGTTTGGTTTGTTGTATGCGATGTATGGGGAAGCGGAGGGCATGAATCCGCCGCCTTATAATTTTCCTTCTGATTATCCTTTGCCTTTGCCTACTTTATCGGCAGCTAATTCATCTTTTGAATCGCCTTTTATTGCATGGGGGGATCCGTCATGGCAGTTGTTTGCTGTTAAGACTTATTCGCCTCAACAGCCTGATGCGTATACGCGCACGGAGAAGTTGTATTATTGGGATTTGTTGTGTATGCCTGCTTTTATAGATGATACTGTGTATCTTGCTACGCAAGATTTTATGGCTTTGCGTTTTATGCAGCGGTATCATTTGCGGAATTTGATGTATGAGGAGCGGCAGATTGTGAAGGCATCGGGTAAGGAGCCTGTTTTTAATGCTACTTATTATGAATATGATATGCGCTGGGGTATGCCGCGCGATATAACACCTGTGCCTACTAATTTTCCTGTGGTTATTGACCCTGTGGTTACTCCACCTTGTCCGGTATTGCCCAGTGATGTTGATGAGGCTTTGGCTTTTGGGTGTTATCCTGCTTCGACGTTTGGGCTTCAGGGAATTTATCATGTGTGGGATGATGATATTCCTGATGTTTATGGATATGAACCTCATTGGTTTACTTATGGTGGTGAGCAGCATTTGTATTATTGTGCTATGAGCGAGGCTCCGGCAGGTACGTGGGAAGGTTTGGAGGGTTATATTGCTACTCATGAACCTGGTAATGAGTTGGGTTTTTATAATATTGAGGCTCCGTTGAGTCGATCAATATTTTTGCGCAGGATTAGTGCTTCGGATATAGAGGTTGCTGATGATGCTCCTACAGTGTTTGCTCATGACAAGTATTATTCTAGTTGGTTGATTAATCCTAATACGGGTTTGTTTGAGGGGGATGATGTGTTTGGTAATAGTTTGCCCACTCCTATTACTGCGAAAACGCCGCATTTTATTGAGTTGTATGAGGTGCATGAGCGGAATAGGTTTGGTCAGGTGGCATTGGAGGAAAAGAATGGGGATTATTGGGATTCTTATGCTAGTCCGTTGACGTTGAACCAGAGTGGTTTGTTTACGCGTTTTTATTATTCGGGTTTTAGACCTGTGATTGCGGTTTTTACTGATGCTGACGAGGTGCCGTTGGCGGGGTATGAGTGTTATGGGGAGAATGGGGATTTGGTGAGTTTTCAGTTTGATATTGGGGTGCCTATTGGTATGACGGTGGGTTGGCAGAGTCCAGAATTGGAGCAGGAGCCGCTTAATTTTGATATTAGTGATACGCTTCATTATGTGTATGAATATTATCCTGATTATTCTATTAAGCAGATTACGGACCCGAATGGTGTTAGGAAGTCTTTTTCATACGATGTTTTTGGTCGTTTGAAAGGTGCGTTTTTGAATGATCAGAAACTGACGGGTTATAGCTATGGTCAGTGGGATAATGTGCTGGGGGATAATTTTGTGACGCGGACGAGCAAGAATTATGTGGAAACGGCAAGTTATACTGATGGTGATGACTTGTCGTTGCATCATCGTGCTTATATAGATCCGTTGGGTAGGAAGGGTTATGTTGTTAGTAAGGTTTTTGATAATAGTACGACTGATTTGCCCAGCCCTGTGGCGAGCAATGAGGTGTTGTATGACCGCTGGGATAGGGTTGTGCGGGGGTATAAGCCGCGCGAGTTGGCGAGTGGTAATGGTTTGAGTATGCCTGTGGTTAATCCTCCCTCTACTACGGCTTATAGTTTGACGGTGTATGAGGCGGATCAGCGGAGCCGTGCTTTGCAGAACTATAAGTATGGGCAGTCCAATAAGAAGGTGGAAAATGTGTATAGGCAGTTGAATGGGACGGAGTTGTTTGCGGAATTGGGGCTGAATGCTACGGCTTTGACGGAGGAGGATAAGGGGCGGATTGCTCCGCTTGTTGGCGGGGTGACGGCGGATAGTTATGCTTTTTTTGCGACAAGTACGATTGATGAAGATGACAAACAGGCTATTGAGTATGTGAATGTGCTGGGGCAGAAGGTGGCTGTTCGGCAGTTGATTGATGCTACTACGGCTATTTATACTTTGTTTGAGTATGATAGTCGGGGTAATTTGGTGCGGACGATTAATCCTGTGAAGCAGGCTACGACCTACGTATATGATGCGTTGGGCTGGTTGGTGGCGCGGAATAGTCCTGATGCGGGTATGGTGAAGTATGAATACGCGAAAGGGGGTGGTATTACGGGGCAGTTGCTGGCGGAGGCTGATGCGGTGCTGAATCCGCAAGGGAAGTCGCGTCGGTATGATTATGACCGATTTGGGCGGAAGGTGCGTCAGTATGTTTATTATGAGACTGATAGTACTTCTGTTGAAACGAATGAGAAGGAGTGGCGGTATCATCATCCTTTTGTGGGTGGTGATGGTTTGCTGCACCCAAGTGTGTTGCCGAATATGGGTAACCCTGGTAAGACGAAGGGACAACTGACGTATAGTGCGGCATACGACCACGAGGGGAATTTGACGGCTCGGTTTTTTTATTGTTATGATAATGCGGAGGCGCGGTTGAGCAGGGAGTTGCAGCAGTTGGCGGCGGCACCTATTACGGCGACGGAGCGGGGTAATGTGTTTAGGATTGATTATGCGGGGTATAATCGGCAGGGTAGTTTGCTGCGGGAGAAGGTTTATCAAGATGGTAGCTTCTTTTTGTTGCAGTATGTGTATGAGTATGATGCTTGGAATAGGGTTAAGGCGGTGTATTATGCGGGGGAGAATTATCCTGCTTCGCCCAATGCGAGGGTGAAGTTGGCGAGTTTTGCCTACGATAATGCGTCGGGTTTGTTGCGAAAAACGTCTTATTATTCGCCTGTTGGGTGTCCTAATTTGGTGATTGATACGATTGGGTATGGGTATGATGTTCGGAATAGGCTGGCGCGGATTAATAGTAAGTTTTTTGACTGGCAGTTGTATTATGATGCGAACTTGCCTGAACAGAATGGGGATTCGCCTGTGGCAGATGCTTGTTATAATGGTAATATTAATGCCAGCCGGGCGCGGTATAAGTTGAATGGCATGATTATTAGTGGTAATAATCATCCGTTTGGGTATCAGACGACGGTTTATGGGTATAAGTATGATGGGCTGAATAGGCTGACGGCGGGGAATGGGTATATTCCGCTGGGGGCGGCGAGCAGTTATGGTCGCCCTAATGAAATTATTGCATACGATAAGGTGGGTAATATTGGTTCGCTTACGCGAAAAATGCTTAATTTTGCGGCGAATAATGGTAGTGTGCTTCAGGGGGGTACGGACTATGCTTTTACATATAATTATCTTAGTGGGGGTAGTGATAATCGTTTGGGTAGTGTTTTGTTGAATGGTCAGGTTTTTCGGAATTATGGGTATGATGATAATGGTAGTCAGACGAGTGATGAGCAGAATAATAATGGTGTGGGGGGGTATGATAGGAGTTTTGCGACTGTTTATGGGCGGAGTAATTTGCCTTTTAGGGTGGCAGAGACGATTGGGACGACGACGCATACGATTGGGTATTATTATAGTGCGGGCGATGCTCGGTATGCTAAGGTGTATCCTGTGGAGAGCGGGGGCACTACGGTGGCGGAAGCGGAGTTGTATGTGCGCGATGCTTTCGGGCGGGAGTTGTTGGTGTATAATAATGGGGACAATGCTTATACTGCTTACGCATACGGGACGAACCGTTTTGTGGAGTTTGTAGTTATGGCTTGCTCTAATGGTTGTACTCCTAGTGGTTTTGCGTTTTATAATCATGATCATCTGGGGAATACGCGGGTGGTGTATGAGCCGCGCTGCGCTAATGGGTCTCTTACTTATTCGCTGCGAAGTGCTATTGATTATTATCCTTACGGGAAGGTTTCGCGGGAGTATGATGAGGAATTGGTGCGGTATCAGAGTACGCATAATGAGCGGGATAGGGAGACGGGGTATGATTTTAGGAATGCGCGGAGTAGTGCGGGGGATGTGGTTAGGTTTGGGAGTGTGGATCCTTTGGAGGGGAAGTATCCTAGTTGGTCGGGGTATTGTTATGTACTTGCTAATCCTGTGAGAATAATAGACCCCACTGGTTTAACAGGCTATGTTTATAATGAGGATGGAAATGTAATATATGTTGGTGAGGAATTACCTGATGGGGTGTATGTTTTTAGTCAGTATTCAGGGGAAGAAGACGTTTATACAGCTCATTATGTAAGTTCCTTAGAAGATTTTGATGCCTTATCAGCTGTTAACTATGCTGAGACATATGCAAATGGAAGTTTGGACGAACGAATTGGTATAGTAAATGCTGTTGTCAATAGTAACGAATTTCGCAATAAGGGGGAAACATTACAAGAAACATCTTTTGCTATATCTAACGTTACATGGAACGGTAATCCTCGTTTTTCGGGTTTTCTGCAAAATATGGAGGTTGGTATGTTAGGAATAGATGAAAGGTTGCAACAATCCAGCAATAATGATATGCGTCGATCATTAGCAGCTACATTACTTGTATTGACAGGTGCCGTTGGAGACAATACAAATGGCGGTGTATACTGGGATGGAGCTAATGATTTTGAAAAACAGTATAAAGAATATACGGGCGAAATAGTTAATCCTAATCGTAGGTATAATAAGTTTGCTCAAGGTTTCTTGGTACATGAAGAGCATACAGGAGGGAAACAAGTTGCAACTACATCGGTAACTAAACCCTATTCATATGCGTATGAAACGACAGCTATTATTGGTAGTACTATCTACAGTAAAGAACACCCTGCATTCGTTAATAGAAAAAAATAGTTTTCTTCTCTAAGTTCTAGGTTCTTTGGTAGTTTTGTTCACAAACCTAATAGAAAAACTATCAAAGAACCTTATCATTTTTTAATTTTACAACACCCCTAAAATGTTTATGAAACTTTTCAGCATACTGATAATTGGCATTGTTGTCTATCTAATAAATAATGATTATTACGATGGATTTTGTAGCTTTTTTAATAAAAGCTCTCGAAATTCTGTGACCATCAATGTTACAAAAGCTAATCCTGAACTTGTGCCTGAGTCATACGATACGCTATCGTTTCAGTACATTAGTGATAGTTTATTTTTTACGCATCAAACTTATGGTGATGATGGTACAATTAGTTTTATGGGAAAAACCTATCGGATGGGTAAAGATTGTCTCAATCATAATTTTGTGTCGACTATCCCTACCGATATGGTAACTACTGAAGCAGCAGAAGTGTATGATTTTTGGGTAGCTAACCGGCATTATGTGACTATTAGTGCGTTTAGTGCTATTGTAGCTGAACAAAAAGACGATGTTGTGATATTTAATCTTTTTGATGTCACCGATTCCCAAGATGTAAAGTACTATACTTTGCGCAGTACATCAGGAGAAAGTTGTAATTTGGGGGATTTTAATCATGATGGGGTTTTAGATTTCATTAGGGTTAAAAAATCTTGGGATAATACCTACTATTTGACTTTGTATAGTTTGCGAAACGATGATTTTGTAGTATACGAAGACAATTTGGGTTGGATATACCATGTTGTTTTGCAAGAAACTCCTAAAGGATTACAAAAGATTAGTGGTCATTGGTTTTAACTGTTTTTCCTCTCTAAACGATAGTCAATGAAAAATAAAAACATTATCTGTTTATTAGCCATTATGTTTTGTTTGTTTTTCTTTTCTTGTTCTACCTATCATTCTGCACACAATATTAATCGCACGCGAAGGGGAGAAAAAACAGGTAGCTGGATTGAACAAGATACTGCCGATAATTCTTTATCTATTATTGCGATTAACAAGTATAAACATGGCATTAAACATGGAAAACATATTGCTTGGTATGCTTCTAATGGAGTAATTTGTCAAAAGGGGCATTACAAAAAAGGTAGACGAAACGGACGATGGTATTTTTACTTCGCCAATGGTTGTGGTCCAAATATACTGCGATATACGCACACCGATACAGTAGTAGTTAGGATAATAAATTCGCGATACCTATAAAGCTGTTTTATTTTTTGTTGTTAAAAAAGCCAAGGTATGTTATTATGCCTTGGCTTTTGTTTAATTTTTGTGTATCTTTGCGCGGAAAATGGATTTTGTAGGGGTATATTCCCAAGTATTTTGCGTTTTATAATCATGATCATCTGGGGAATACTCGGGTGGTGTATGAGCCGCGCTGCGCTAATGGGTCTCTTACTTATTCGCTGCGAAGTGCTATCGATTATTATCCATACGGGAAGGTTTCGCGGGAGTATGATGAGGAACGGGTGCGGTATCAGAGTACGCATAATGAGCGGGATAGGGAGACGGGGTATGATTTTAGGAATAGACGTTTTAGCGATGCAACTATAGCTAGATTTAATACTACGGATCCATTAGAAAATGTGTTTCCTAATAGTTCTACCTATATGTATGTCAATGGAAATCCTGTTAGTGTAATAGACCCTAATGGCGATTGCGGACCTTGTTTAATAGTTGTAGTTGTTGGTGGTGCTTTGGTAGGGGCTGGAACTGATTATGGTTTTCAAGTTGCTAAAAATAAATGGAATAGACCCGGAATTACATGGGGAGAAGCAATGAGTAAAGACATCAATTGGACTAGTGTTACGGTATCTGGTGTTTCAGGGGCGATAACAGGTGGTGCAGGATGGGGAGCTATGGCTACTATTGGTACTGCAGGTACTGAACTGGCATTGACCGTTGGAGTGCTATCAGGTATTATTGGTTTCCTTGAATCTAGTGTAAAGCAAGGTACGGAGAAAGGTTTAAGTAATATAAATTACCTTACAGCATTTACAGATGCTACTATCGTGGTTACTATTGGGGCTGGTGGTGATCTTGTAGAAGGTTTTGTTGGCGAGGGTATAAAGAAATTAGGTGGGGAAGTTACACAAGAAAGTGCTAAAACTCTTCTTATTGAACTGCCCTCTGAAGTCGTAGAGAATGCAAGTCAGATGGGGGCGCAAGAGGCTCAAAATTATGTGCAAAAATATGTTCAGGACTGGCTTACCAATAATGCTGCTATGTATCAAAATAGTGGAGCTCGTCAAAATGCGAATAAGGCAGATGGGCGGCAAGATAATATTCCAAGTTATATTGATGCTCGCAGAAAAGCTTATTTTGACTTACTCGAAAAAAGAGGATTTGAATAAGTTTTAGATTATGCTAATTGCCAACATTTTTTTGTTCATCAATAAAACAACAGTCATGGTACTGAAAATTATTATTTACGGTGTAAATTTTTTGTTTGTATTTTTTTCCTTGTTTGCTGCTACTATGTTATATCAAGATGGCATGGAAATGGAAAAGGTGCTAAAAAATGGGCATACTGTTACTGCAACTGTAACAATTTTGCCGACTTGGTGCCCTCAACGTGGCAATATATCAGGAGATGCCGAATATCAAAAAGCACATGGTTATTTTAGAATAACAAGAACACAGTGCGAAAATTCGACATTTGCTATTGGGGACTCTATCAATATGGTTTATTGGGAGAGGAGTAATAAATTAGTACAAAAAGGCTCTTCTTCTAATACTACTGGGGCATATATACTGGGTAGTTTAGGATTATCTTATTTAGTTTGTCTTATCTGGATGCTGTTCAGAAGCAATAATTGTTCTCTTGAAGGGTAAATAAAAAACCTACCTAAATAAATGCTATAAATAGTGTTTGTTTAGGTGGGTTTTTGTTTAATTTTTGTGTATCTTTGCGCGGGAATAGGGTTGTTTTTAATTGTTGATTATCAATTGTTAATGGTTAATGGGAGTTTAACGGTACAAGTACTGTTGTTACCTGCTTTGACTATTATCCATACGGGAAGGTTTCGCGGGAGTATGATGAGGAACGGGTGCGGTATCAGATGTATCTGTAGCATCAAAATCAAAAATGGGTAATAAAAAAGACATAGAAACAACACGAAAAAGTTTAACAAAATAATTCACATGAAAAATAAAATGATTTTATTGCTTGGGGTGTGTGTTTGCATCTGCCAAATTTATCTTTCTTGCAAACGAAAAGATAAACCTTTGCCAACTTTTATTAGTATGAACAAGGAAAAGAACGACCTAAGTGATGATAGTATTCCGCAAGGTTTGTTATTTGATGGCATACGAGAAGGGTTATATTTGTCATATTATCCGAATGGTATGGTGTATAGTGCTATTACCTATAAAAACAACAAAATAGATGGAATAGCAATAAGCTACTCGGAAATAGGTTTCATCACTGATTGGAGATATTATAAGGATGATAAGAGGCATGGACTTGCTGTGTCTTTCGATTCATTTGGGAACATATACTCCAAAGGTTGTTACAATAATGGCAAACGCATAGGTATTTGGGAGTATTATGTTGATGGCAATATTGATGTCATTGTTGAGTATCGTAATGGTAAATCAAAAATACTAAAGGATAATCAATTAGAGCCTCCTTTGCCAGATGGAACACCAAGGCATTCTTATAACGAATAAATGCTGTGTGTATACTAAATTGAATACAATTTTCGGATTTTGTAAAATGTTGACAGCCGAATAATTGCGGTCACAAAAAACGTGCCTCCGCATACACTATTTTCGTCACCCGAAATAGTGCTGTTTTGGTCATTGAGGCATGAAAGTCACGGCTAAACAGACAAAAAACGATAATTGCCTCAACGATTGCCTACATTTTGTGGTAGCTAATACAACAAAATAGACAAAATGCCTACGATTTTGCTTGCTACCACAAAATTAAGCAAAGACCACAGCACGCCGGACGAATCCACTCGAAAAAGAACACCTTTTTTTGCTGCTGTTTGGGTGAGCAAACCAGCTAAATCACCATTTTTCACTTACGAAAGCAGCATTTAGAGGAATGACAAATGGTCGTTAATTTATACTTCATTAGGAGGCGAGTATGTAACACCGTTCATTATCAAATCCGAAAAGTATTTTCAATTCAGTATAAATAAGATAACTATGGACGCTAAAACCTTGTATTTATTATCCTTTTTATTGTTTCTTTGTTCTTGCACTTCCTCAAATAGTGATATTGCTCAGGATAACTGCACCATGAGCATTAACGAGTTTATTGATAATATCAATAAAGTACAATTTTGCGAACGGTATAAATATATTGGCATTAGTTCAGAAGATAGAAAAGGTAACTATATTTGCCTAAATGTCTACAATGATTCTACACATACCACTCTTTGGTTTTATAACTACCACAAGCCAAGTCCTATGTTTTTGCGGCGTACTACAGATTGGTATAATGTTGATATTGTTCGTAAGTATTCACCTGCCTTGACCTCTGAAAAAGCATTGAGGGCTTTTACACATCAGCTTATTACAGAAGCCAGACAAAACTGTATACTACAATATTCTTATACAGATTGGGGAGTAAAAATAATTACCTCATTACAAGATTCGTCTTACAACGAATTGCGTAGTAATCATCCTGACTACTATGATTATCAATATGAACAAACAAGCAAACATGTTATTTCTTGTGGCTGTCCATTAAACTATCGGTATGAAATTTTGATTTTTAATCGCCCAGACTCTCATGCTTTGGCAATTTTTCAACAAAATAAAAAGTATTATCGGTATAATGATAGTATTTATGTTGGGCGTTCTATAGGTAGACATGATTATGCTACACTATCTGAAAAACCAGCTTGCTATTGTCCGTTTTAATGTTGTTTTAATTTTTTAATGGCAGTTGCGGTTATTTTTCACAATAAAAACTTACAAAATGGATACAACAATGGTACAAAAAAGTTTTTTCATGGCAGACTTTTTTATCGAACATTTTGATAATGGTATTGGTGTTATGAAAACATTAAGGTCTGATTTTGAAAAGGTAGTGTTAGAAAACGACACTGTGGGCTTGACGTTTTTATATCGCGACCTTTTAGAACAAGTACAAGATTTACCCATTCCTCTAAAAAGGTTATTTTTACAACAAGCCTTAGCCAATGGTTTGCATTTTCAGCTTAAGCAAAAGAGCGAGTTGGAACTTATTAAGGCTATGGTTAAGCAATCTATTATACCTGACGAGTTTCATTATAGTTTGCTCAAAGAATTTTATGATAATCTGAAAAATACGCCCAAACTATCGGAGCGCAAAAAGAAAATTATCGCTGCTTTGTTGAAAAGGTATGAACAAGGAGTAAATAAATAAACAACAAAAACCAAGGTATGTCTATGCCTTGGTTTTTTGTGCAATATCATAGTTAAACCATGACAAGGCAAGTTTTATTTTTTTGGTAGCAATAATAAATTTTGTACCTTTGCGGAAAAAAAGCATGGATATAGTAGCGCTATAGTGCGTCTGTGCATTACCATAAATACTTTTTGGCATGAACAAACGTTTAAACCGCCTTCTTATGCGAAATCGCTCCGTAAGTTCGCAAGAAGATTCTGGTTTTGGGAAATCACTAACCGAATCTGCTCGTTTAGTCAATACAGATGGTTCTTTTAACGTTCATCGCATAGGTGCGTCGTGGAGTGCTTTGAGCGTTTATCAATGGCTGTTGACCATCGATTGGTTGCTTTTTGTGGCAATAATCATTGCTTACTACATTGCTAGCAATTTATTGTTTGCTCAAATCTACTATTGGATAGGCGTTCAGCACCTCAAAGGCATTGAAGTTAGCGAGTCGGCATGGGACAACTTTTGGCATTGCTTCTTCTTTAGTATCCAAACCTATACTACTATTGGTTATGGAGCTATTAGCCCTAATAATTGGTCAACAAATGTGTTGGTAGCCGTCGAAGCCTTAGTAGGTGTTCTGACAGGTGCTTTGATTACGGGTTTGTTATTTGGTCGGTTCTCCCGCCCTTCTATTCGGCTGGGTTATAGCGAAAACATTTTGATTGCTCCCACCAAAGATTCTTTTAGTGGTTTGATGTGTCGCATTGTTAATTTGCGGAGCAATCGTTTGGTTGAGGTGGAAGCGCAAATGATGTTTAGCTACATCGACCCCAATGAGGTTCAACAGACAGGCAAACGGATATTTGTCAATTTACCTTTACAAGTCACCAAACTACAATACTTTCCTTTGAGTTGGACATTACATCATGTCATTACGGAAGAGAGTCCATTGTGGGGTCTTGCCGAAGAGGATTTTGCTAATATCAAAGCCGAGTTTATGATTATGCTCAAGGCTTTTGATGATACTTTTATGCAAACACTATATACCAATACGTCTTATACTTGGGAACAATTGGTGGTGGGAGCCAAGTTTGTTCCAATGTTTTATCCCGATGCCAGCACCCAACAAATTGTTTTGGATTATCAGTTATTGAGTCGGTGGGAACGTGCCGATTTGGTGGCTGTTTCATAGCGGAAAATCTGTTTTTTCTACAAACATTAAATACTAATCTTTTTTACCAATGAAAAAAACGCTACTTATTTATTGTCTGTTATGGGGCATTTGCTGTTCGGCTATTGCCCAAAATTCTTGTACGAATCAACGTTATCTCAAAGCAATTTTTCCTAATAGCCAATTTTTGCCCAATAAAGTGTATAGCAAAGCTGCTCCTGATATGCTTTTGTCTTTGGCAGGTGTCGAGACAACACAGGACACTGATTTGTTGTTGGATATTCGTTTTCCACCCAATAGTGATACCCTGACCAAACGCCCTGCAATGGTGTGGGGACATGGTGGAGGGTTTCTTTACATCTGGGGTTTGGACAATACGCTGGTTATCGGGAGCAAAGATAACCAAGATATTCAAGCCATTATCGACACCTTTGCTCGGCGCGGTTTTGTGTGTGTGTCTATTCAGTATCGTCGTGGCGTTAATCCGTTGGACGCTACCAGCGCCAAGCGAGCTGTTTGGCGCGGCGCTCAAGACATGAACGCTGCTATCCGTTACATTCGAACCAATGCAACAGCTCTGGGTATTGACCCCAATTATATTTTTGTGGGTGGAAGTAGCGCAGGTGCTTTTGCGGCGCTACATTCTACTTATATCGACCCTAATGAAAAATTTACGGCTGCCAATGCCCAATATAATCTTTTTGGGGGAGAAATTGCTGCCGATTTGGGTGATATGAACAGCCGACCGATAGAACGCATTACGAGCCTTGCTCCTTATCAAACCACTACTATCAATGCCACCAATGTCAATAGTTTGCCCACTTGTTTGTTTTCTTGCTGGGGTGCTATTGACGAATTGAGCATGTTGTCGGGGCAGCGGCGTTGTCCCACCTATCTCTATCATGGTGGCAGCGACGTGGTGGTATATCCCAATTGCAACGAACCTTTTGCAGGATTGATTATATTGCCAGAGTTTTGTGGGTCAATAGCCATGTCTCCTGTACTGAACAATTTGGGCATAGCCCACGACTTACACATTGCCGAAGGACAACCACACGAATACTGGGGTGCCTTGAACGGCGAATGGATTTCGGGACAACCCGACGAGGATTTTTTGACCATTATTGACGATATTAGCAACCACGCTTATGAGGCTATGCGACCTGCCACGCCCAGCATCAACGGAAGTGCTTTGGCTTGTGGCGAAAGCATCCAAACCTACAGCGTCCCTAATTTGCCCGAAAATGGTGCTTATTATTGTTGGCAGGTGGAAAACGGCACTATTGTAGCACAAACCAGCAATAGCATTAGTGTTTTGTGGAACAATGTGAATGGCAACGGCACGGTCTATTGTCGTTTGGTGACGCAAAATGTGGTGGAGAGCCATGCGGCGGTTTTGAACGTGACCATTACACAAGTGCCAAGTATGCTGAACATAAGCAATATCACAGCCAACAGCATAGTTTTATCATGGAGTCCTTTGAGTGTGGCAGCCGTTACGTTGCAATACCGTCCTGCGGGTAGCAATTTTTGGAACACCATTGTTGTCAATGGCGGAAGTTGGGAATTGAGCAACTTAGACCCTTGCACTATCTACGAAATACAATTGTCTGCCAATTGCGGTTCGTCGAATGTCTCCACCAGCATCACCAAATTCATATCCACCGCACCCATCTACCTACAAGCAAAAGTGTTTTTGGAAGGTGTTTTTGACCTCACAAACAACACTTTGCGAAAAAACTTATTACTACAAGGCGTATTACCTTTATCACAACCTTATAATGTGGCACCTTGGAACTATGCAGGAACAGAAAGCGTTGGTACTTCTTTAGACAATTTCCCTGCAAATACCGTCGATTGGGTGCTGCTCGAATTGCGGTCGGCAAGCAATTGGAATAGTGTTGTGGAACGTCGTGCGGCATTGTTGCTCACCAATGGAGAGGTGGTCGATGTTGATGGCAACGCTGTGAGATGGTGCGACATTAGCGCCAATACCAACTATAAAGTGGTGATTCGCCACCGCAACCATTTGGCGGCTATGAGCGGTGGAGTGTGGAATAGTGGCAACCCAACTTTGATAGACTTCACCACACAAACGCCCGAAGCTCCGCCAAGTTGTATTGTAAAAAATGGTTTTTACCTTTTGCGAGCAGGCGACATCAATGCTAATGGTATCATTAACTATACCGATTACAACCTGTATCGCGCTGCTCCCACCATCAACCACACTTATCACGCCGCTGATTGTAATATGAATGCGACTACCTCTTCAACCGATTTTGATACCTTTGTAGGCAACCTTAAAGCTATTGCTCCTTTGGTGTTGCGGTATTGATATAAGATTGTTTTTTTTACTAAAGCTCAAACACGGACGATATTGCCTTTGGTGCAATATTGTCCGTGTTTTTCATTATGTAGTGTTCCATTTTGGCTAAATAGTCCGACAATAACACATTGATTTTTTGGGCGTTTCCCTGCGGGTCGGGCTGCTACGGGCTTCGCTACGCTTGGTGCTGCGTTGCTCTCCGCACTGGCTAACGCCACCCTCCGCATCCCTAACGCGCTTCGCCATTCGAACAAAAATATCGTTATCTTTTTACGGCAAAAACAGCTTTTTTCCGACAAAATAGTTA
The DNA here is from genome assembly GCA_016787295.1 of Chitinophagales bacterium. GTDB lineage: Bacteria > Bacteroidota > Bacteroidia > Chitinophagales > UBA2359 > JAEUUX01. The sequence goes on along the minus strand of JAEUUX010000206.1, from coordinate 6,061 downwards.
AAACGAAACAGTATTATCCTTATTGACTCATGTTACGCACTTGCTGTCGTAAAACAGATTATTGTAGCAAACATAGCAATTACAAAAAACGTGCTTATGCCTACCCTATTTTCGTCACCCGAAATAGTGCTGTAGTCGGTCGTTGAGGCATGAAAGTCACGAAGAAATATACAAAGAAAGATAAACTGCCTCAACGATTGCCTACATTTTGTGGTAGCTAATGTGGAAAAACAGACAAAAAGCCTACAATTTCGCTTGCTACCACAAAATTAAGCAAAGACCGCAGCACGCCAGACGAATCCACTCGAAAAAGAACACCCTTTTTTGCTACTTTTTTGGGTGAGCAAAAAAGTAGAAGCACCATTTTTCATTTGTGGTAACAGTATTTCGAAATAATAGCAAATTGTTGCTAATTCAGGTTGTTTTTTTGGGGCGAGTGCGTAACATGAGTTATTTGTCTACATATCCACAGGCATCTGCCCAATAATGGTCATGGTCTCCACACTCAGGGTGCAAATGCGTTGCAACAAGTCTATGGCTTGTTCTTTGTAATCTGCCAAACGATAGGGGTTAAATTTTTCGGCGATGGTTTTGTCGGCGGGTATTTTTTCTTTGTATTGGTCTAACACCCATTCTATAGCACTTCGGTTGCCCAAGGTGTATTGCCATGCCAAAGGTGGTACGCGTGATAGTTGTGTAAACATATCTATCTCAATAACACCTTGCTCTTTGTCGGCTTTGAGGCGCGCTTTGTTGAGGGTGTTGGGCAGTTCAATATCGTTGCGTTGCAGCGGATAAGGTCTTATGTTTTCGTAGCCCAAATGAAGCGACATCAAAGCCTTGCCCCACGCTGCCCATTGCTCAAAATTGTCATACAACGGCACGCGCGGAAACCCTAACTTGAGGTTGTTGGCATATTTTTGGCGATATACAGGGTGATGCAATACCGCATATACATAGTGAAATATAGCCTCTTTGGTGAGGCGGCTGTTGGGATAATGTTGCACAAATTGTTCGAGCGCCCAATCGGTGATATTGTCTTGTCGTTCGTTGTCGACACCATAATACAAGGGCAACAAATGCGTCTGTCTTCCGCCCAAGTGCAGATTAGCAAAAGTATCAGTTGCAAAAGCAAGAAAATTTGTTTGCGATTCAAGCACTATCCCAATGACAACGTTATTTTTATTTAATTCGTCACCAAAGAAACTATAGTGGTTCTTGGTCAAAACATCACTAAACATTTTTTCGGCATAAAAATGTATTTTTGAGAAAGGACGATAATGAACAATGGCAATATTGTGGGGATTATATTGGGCTACAACATTTCGTTTGAGCTTATTTTCTAAGTCTCGGCTCCACTTCATCGTCAAATACATCTTTTGGTCTTGGACACTTCGGTTGTATTCGTTGGTCAAAAACTGTGCTTTGGCTAAAAGATTAGCTTTGTCTTTGTCGAACACCCACTCGTCTCTATTGGTAGAAACACCAAAAGAGTAGGTTTTAAATATCGTTTGTTGGGTTTGGGCATTGTTTTTCGTTGGTTTGTTCATCAAAGGCAAAAAACTTTGCCAACTTGTTTGGTTGCCAAGGTTTATCCAGTTGTGACGGCTGTCGGGCTGGACTCGCTCAAAAGGCACTTCGGTGAAATGGGTGGTTTGCAAATAACTCAATTTTTCGACAGCCGCTCCTTCCTTAAACAGACTTGCATACAATAGCTGGCATTTTTTCTTATCTGCTACAATACCCGTGAGGTCGCGAGCTTGGTCGGTCTTCACCAAAAACACAATTGCCACGCCGGTCATTATCCCAAAAACATTACCATGACGCGCCTTGTCTGCCGTGCGAATGTCACCATTCAGGTCGACAATGTAGCAATAATCAAACTCGTCCTGCACGCACTTGCGAAAACCGTCAAAGGTGCGGCTATCCACAAAACTGCGGTTGGTCACAAAAGCCACAATACCGTTGGCAGCAACACGATCCATAGACCAACGGAAAAAACGAGCATACATGTCATATACTTTTGTCTTTTGGGCGGCGGAGTATTTAACAAAAGTGTCTTTGATGCGCTTGTCTACGTTGGCATATTCGCGGTTTTTGTTGAAGTCATTGAAATTTTGCTGATTCGCATTATAGGGTGGATTGCCAATGATAACGGATATTTTGCGGTCGTTTTGTCGTTTAATCCGTTCTGTATTTTCGCTATTAAAGCCAAAAATGGCGTGTTGTTTGCCTTGGTATGCCAATGCCGCAGTATTGTCTAAGGTGTCAACAAAACAGATATTGGAAAACTCCAAGTATTTGCCCATTTTCTGGTGATAGGTGTATTCGATGTTCAGATTGGCAATATAGTAAGGCAAAATAGATAGCTCGTTGGCATGAATTTCGTTTTGGTATTTGTAGGGCAGGTATTGGGGCTCGATATAGTCGATGATGTCTGTTACAAAGGTGCCAGTACCCGTTGCAGGGTCGAGAATCTCCACACCTTTGTCGTGCAGATTTTTGTGGAAATGCTTTTCTAACAAATAATCTGTGCTGACCACCATAAAACGCACAATTTCGCTGGGTGTATACACCACACCCAAACGGTCGGCTCCTTTGGGGTTATATACTTTATAGAAATTTTCGTAGACCGTTTTGAGGAATTTCTGTTTTTCGTGATGGTCGGCGATGGAGGCAGCGGTGGCGTTGAGGGTTTGGTAATAGTGTTTGATGTCGCCCAATTTGTTTTTGCGCACATCGCGCGTCAAAACAGTATTGATTACACCTTCCAACTCTTGGGCGATGATGTTGTGTCGCAAAAAATCGGCATCATCAAAGATAGCCGTAAAAAGGTCTTCGGTCAAGATATGCTGAATGAGCATCTCGTTAATATCCAATTCACTAATATCAGGATTAATTTCTTCTTTGCACAACTCCCAAAAATGATTACGGGCTTCGATGTAGCGCGGATTGCTTTTGCCTTGTTCTTCAAACAAATCGCGAAATGCCTGTGCTATTTGTGGAATATCTTGCCGAAAAGCGAGCAAGGCTTGTTCAAACTCCTGCACTTCGGCGGGTTGATAGTTGATGAAGGCAGTGATGATTTGGTGCAACTGCACAGCATTGTTCATATCGACGCGCAAAACCTCTTCTCCACCTTGAATGAGGACTGCCGTTTGGGTATCTTCAAAAAGAATATTGGAAGTTGGGTAGCCTTTTTCATGAATTTTCTTTTGTATCTCCACATCAAGGTCATCTTGACTGTCTTTGCTCTCCCAATAGCCGCGATGTATGCGCAATTCGTTCATCAAAATGCCATCAGGACGAATATTGCTACTCGTCTTTTTGGATTTAATGGTGATTTCGCGCAAAAAAAGGTACTTTTTAGCCATAGCATAATTGGTCACCAAATTATAGAAATAAGGTGACAAAGTACCTTCGGTGATAGCTCCAAGGCGACGTGCTTGGTGGATTTGTTGTAAAGACATAGGAGATACGCAGATTTGGGTACAAAAACACGACCAATATTGCAGAAATAGCAATTTTGGTCGTGTTTTTTTATGGAATGCTTATAGGTTATTCTGTTTTTTTATCGCAACAATTCGCGGGCAATAACCACTTTTTGTATTTCGGAAGTACCTTCGCCAATGGTACAAAGTTTCGAGTCGCGATAATACTTTTCGACGGGGAAATCTTTGGTATAACCATAGCCACCAAAAATTTGTACAGCGTCGGTCGAAACTTGCACGGCAACTTCGGAGGCATAGTATTTTGCCATAGCTGCCTCTTTGGTCATTTTGAGGTGTTTGTTTTTGAGGTCGGCGGCTTGCATGGTCAATAGCTCGGCGGCTTCTATTTTGGTCGCCATATCCGCAATTTTGAACGAAATACCTTGAAATTCGGCAATTGGTTTGCCAAATTGTTCTCTTTCTTTGGCATATTTGCAAGAAGCCTCAAAAGCACCTTTGGCAATACCCAAGGATAAGGCAGCAATAGAGATTCTTCCTCCGTCCAACACTTTCATGGCTTGTACAAAACCTTCGCCTATATTGCCCAACATATTGCTTTTGTGGACGCGGCAGTTGTCAAAAATGACTTCGGTGGTTTCGGAGGCACGCATACCCAATTTGTTTTCTTTTTTGCCCGCACTAATGCCCGGTGTGCTTTTCTCAACAGCAAAAGCCGTTATGCCGCGCGGGTCGCGCACTTCGCCTGTTCGCACCAACACAACCATAATATCAGACGATTTGCCGTGTGTAATCCAGCATTTGGTGCCGTTAATAACCCACTCATCGCCGTCTTTGTGTGCCACGCATTTCATATTCATGGCATCGGAGCCTGTTCCCGGTTCGGTGAGTCCCCATGCACCAATCCATTCGCCGCTCGCCAATTTGGGTAGCCATTGTTGCTTTTGGGTTTCGTTGGCAAACTGCAAAATGTGACCCGTACACAAAGAATTGTGCGCCGCTACCGACAAACCAATGGAGCCACACACCTTGGCAATTTCGGAAACAACGGTCACATATTCGAAGTAAGACAAACCAGCACCGCCATATTGCTCAGGCACCAACACACCCATAAAACCCAATTCGCCCATTTTATGGAACAAATCGATGGGAAACTCTTGCGATTCGTCCCACGTCATCACGTTGGGTCTGATGTGTTTTTCTGCAAAGTCACGCACCATTTGCGCTATCATTGTTTCGCTTTCGGTGCTTGCAAAATTCATTTCGTTGGCTATTATTGTATCCATTTTGGGTTTTGTTTATAATTTGGTAGCAAAGGTACGCATTTTTTCCATATTTGCTACCTATGGAATGCACATTTTTTTGAGGTGAGGCAATGTACCATTGAAAACGTCCATGTCAACATCGCCACAAATACCATTCACGCTCCCTCTGTCGGTGTGTTGCCAGAAGTGCCAATGTTCGTCGTCGTGCAGTTGGAGTTCGGCTTCGTAGTAGTGGGCTATCCACAGCGGATATTCGTCAAAATAGCCTTTGAGGTGTTTGTTGTAGTAGCGCAAATTGGTGTATATAATAGGCTGTACGCCAGTGGTTTTTTCTACTTTGTCTAACCAAATTTTGGCTTGCTTTCGCAAGTAGGTACTGCCATAATTTTCTGTTGTTTCGATATCTAAGACCGGTGGAAGGTTGCCTTTTTTGAGTTTGACGGTATTTAAAAAATTGTCGGCTTGCTCGGTGGCATTTTCTGATGGGTCAAAAAAATGGTAAGCCCCACAAATCAGTTTTTGTTTTTGTGCAGCTATCCAATTGCGCTTAAAATTATCGTCTGCCCTATCGTCGCCCATCGTGGCGCGCATAAACACAAAATAGATTTGGTGGTCGCCAACCTGCATTTGTTCCACTTTGTCCCAAAAAATTTGGTCTTGAAAATGCGAAACATCTATACCATGTATAGTATAGTTACGGGGCAATGTAGTACCAAAATCGGGATAAATCGGGGCTTTGGTACAATTGTCACTACTGCGGCGTTGGGCTATTCTTTTGAGATAAATCCGTATGTTGGTGCCATATTCTAAGGCATAGAACATTCCTGTTAGGGTGATAAAAATCAAAAAAAAGGTCATTAACCTGTAGCGTGTTTGCATATTGTTTCAATAAAGTTTTGGAAAAAGCATTCCACTCAAAAAAGCAACTTATACTAAATTGAATACAGTATTCGGATTTTGTAAAATGTTGACAGCCGAATAATTGCGGTCACAAAAAACGCACATCTGCTTACACTATTTTCGTCACCCGAAATAGTGCTGTTTCGGTCGTTGAGGCATGAAAGTCACAGCTAAACAGACAAAAAACGATAAACTGCCTCAACGATTGCCTACATTTTGTGGTAGCTAATACGATAATATAGACAAAATGTCTACGATTTTGTTTGCTACCACAAAATTAAGCAAAGACCACAGCACGCCGCTGACGAATCCACTCGAAAAAGAACACCTTTTTTTGCTACTTTTTTGGGTGAGCAAAAAAGTAGAATCACTATTTGTCACTTACGATAATAGCATTTGGAGGAACGGCAAATGGTCGTTAATTGATGTTGCATTTTGAGACGAGTA
>JAEUUX010000175.1 GCA_016787295.1 Chitinophagales bacterium | reverse complement strand
AGAAGACGTTCTGGGTATCAATATAGACATGGCACGCTACCGCACCCTCGACCCACAAATAGCCCGATGGTGGCAGATAGACCCCGAAGTGAACAGTTCTATGCCTGGACACCCTATAATAGTAACTTGGATAATCCGGTTGTCAATACCGATCCTGATGGTGATTTTTGTGTGCCATGTTTAACCGCGATAGGAGGAGGATTGCTTAAAGCAGGGGAAGAAATGGGCGGACAGTTGTTGGCTAATGGCGGAGACATGAGCAAAGTGGACTGGATAGATGTTGGAGTTGAGGGTTTTAACGGTATGGTTAAAGGTTCTGGTGTGGGACTTGTATTTTCAGGAGCTACCGAAACCATTGGCACAGGAGTAAAAGCTACTTTTGATTACACGTCTGAAAAAGGTCATGAAAACTATTTTAATGGCAAAAAAAGCGGAGAATCAGTGATATATGACGCAGCAGCCGATGTTTTAGACGGCAAAGCAACAGATTATGTAGGTTCTAAAATTGTCAAAGCATCTGATAAGGCAGTAACACAAGCAGGAAAAAATGTGAAACAAGCAAACAAAGACCTTGGTAAAGCACAACGTAGTTATAATAAAGCTACTGATGGGGGCAAAAACTTAAACGTTCCCAGTGCTGGTGTAAAGAATATACTGTTGAATCAAGCACAAAAAAAAGCAATTATTGCAAAAACTACCCAAAAAGGTGTGCAACAAAATCACACCTTAATTAAGTCACCGGCAGGCAATGTAGCCAAAACTGCCATTGAAAACAAAACTACTGGTTATGTTAAAGAAAAAATGGGTATTGGAGTCGACTAAAACAACAAAACCGACTAATAAGGAAGTATTATTCTCACTGCTGTGTGGAATAATAGTACTTGTTTTATTTATGTTTTTATCAATTTATATATCAAATATTGCTTATCATAGCAAACACGATTCAATAGATAATAACCCCGCCTATACACTTTGTATTGTCATCAGTAAAAACTCTCGGAAAGGCAAGACCATTGATGTTGAATGTGAAATCAATGGAGAAAAACGTTATTACAAAGAGGCAGTTTCGGCGGATTATTATTACACACTTAAAAAAGGAGACAATGTTAGTCTTAAGTACTGTAAAGACGATATAAGCAAAGCCTTAATTGTTGAGCCTTGACCTATAGGGGTATTCTTGTTAACGCAACTTCCCTTACCCCTCCCAAAAAAAACAAGAACAAATCCCATCTTTACAGCAATTTTCACAGACCCTTATAAAACCTCTCTCTTTAACCACAATTAAAGAGAGAGGTTGTCTTATTTATTCCAGCCATACCAAATTTCCTCTTTCGAAAACAAAATTTGGCAATACGGGAGGGAATTTGTATCTTTGCCATGTTTTTAGCCGCATCCGCATCTGTTTCACCTCCAACCCCAGCGCTCCCACCAGCACCGACCCCAAAATCCTGCAACAGACGAACTACTATGCCTACGGCTTACCCATAGGACATCTAAGCCGCAGCTACCCACTCTCCACCGGCGGAGCTTTGACTTTGGCGAATAAGTATCAGTATAACCAAAAAGAAACCAACGACGACTTTGGTTTGTGGTGGAGTGACTATGGAGCAAGGTGGTTGGATTTGCAGCGCGGTGTTTGGGGACAGATAGACCCGCTAACCGAAAAATATGTGGCTTGGAGTGGGTATAATTATGGAGCAGGGAATCCTGTGCGGTTTATTGATCCTGATGGGAGGGTTGTTTTGGGTAGTGACGGAAATCCTTTAGAGCTGGTTGAGATTGATGGCAAAAATACAATAAAGGGGCAACCATCGGAACAAACAAGCGAATTATTTAATGCTATGTTACTTACTCCTTCTGGTACAGAGGCTATAAGTAATTACATTAACTCGGACAAAGAATTTAAATTTTCAGTTACGGATGAAGTAATAACTGACACGAAGAATGACCCTGTTCATGCCAGCACCACCGCCAAAGAAAAAGATGGCGAGTTTAGCTACTATGATGTTGTTGTATCAACAGCAAATATAGACGATAGAATGGACGTTTTTTCGCGAGAAGAAAAACTAAACATAATCGGTACGCATGAAGAAGCCCACATAAACCCAGATGGTTCGCAGAATTACGATGAAAAACAAGCAGTAGAAATAGAATTAAAGGATAGATTTGAATATAGCAAATTATATCCAGAAAAATCAGCACCACAGGATTCATGGCGCCCTAAATACGAAGGTTTTTTAGGCGAAAAAAGGGTAAAAAAAATAGAGTCAGAAGTTGATAAATCATCTAAAAAAGAAAAGGAGTAATCTCATGAAACAATCAATCATTCTCTATTTTTTTTTCTTTTTATATGCTTGTAACGATTGCAATATTATAACTGCCAATATGAGCTATAATATTGCTAAGAGTAGATTACTTTGCAATTGCGATAAAATCAGTACAAACGATAGTATTAAACAACAACTGAACATTAGTACTAATAATGTGTTTTACTTTTGTCCTATTTTAGTTAATGTATCTAAAACCGCCACATTATATCAATATTGGACGGTGAGTAGTCATATGACCACCGATGTTTACTTTATCATTGCTAACGGTAATTTTCAAAAACTTGATACTAACCTATCTATTGATGAATTAAATAATTTGCTCTCCAAAGCAAACTTTAAAAATTACCAAATTAAGCGATTATTAAGGCATATTCAACGGTTAAAGTATCTTAATAAAAAGAACAATAGTGTTTTTTAATGCAAACTGAAGTCTTTAAAATTAACCAATTTATGTTCCCTCTATTTGTTTAGAGGGAACATTTTATCCAAACAACAAAATAAAAGTACCTATGCACTACACCGAAGAAGGACGCATCAACCTTGCCGCCAGCAACCGCCACGAATACAGCCTCAAAGACCACCTCAGCAATACCCGCGTATGTTTCACCCCCAACCCCAGCGCTCCCACCAGCACCGACCCCAAAATCCTGCAACAGACCAAAACTATGCCTACGGCTTACCCATAGGACATCTAAGCCGCAGCTACCCACTCGCCACCGGCGGAGCTTTGACTTTGGCGAATAAGTATCAGTATAACGGCATAGAACTAAACGATGATTTCGGGTTAAATGTAGACATGGCACGCTACCGCACCCTCAACTCCCAAATAGAGAGGAGTAAAAACAACAAACTAAATACTTCTTATGGAAACACCTAATAAGCCTTTCACTATATTCTTATTTGCCTTTATGTGTATCAGTATGTCATATGGTTATTGGTTAGGTATTCAACAAGAAAAAATGTTAAATGCGAATCCAGGATATACTGTGGGAATAATAAACGATATGAGCGTTTATAGGGGACGGTCATCTTTAATTTATGAATATGAAGTAGATACGATAGTCTATCAACAAGCAAAGGGCGTTAATAACACCAGAGGGTATTATATTGGTGATAAGTATCGTGTAAAGTATGCTATACAGGATCCAAACATTAGCGAACTGCTGTTAGATGAACCTGTATCTGAATAAAGCATTTTCCTTAACCCCTCTCTTTAACCACAATTAAAGAGAGGGGGTGTCTTATTTATTCCAGCCATACCAAATTTCCTCTTTCGAAAACAAAATTTGGCAATACGGGAGGGAATTTGTATTTTTGTGGTGTTTTTTTAACTGTTTCCACGAATACAGCCTCAAAAACCACCATCGTTGTCTTTACAATAGTTAAAACCCACATTGCCTTATGAAACTTTTTTTAGTACTTAGTATCAGCCTTTTAATGAATTTTAATGGCTATTGCCAGCAATTTTGTAGTGAAGACGGTACGCCACAAGATGTTTTAATACGCTACTTTAAACACGTACATTACGAAAAACAAGTAGCAATGTACGACTCATTGAGTTGGTGTGATAAGTTAAAATACTTTGAGAACGTTACAAATTTGCCCTACAGGAAAAGAAAGAAAATAAACGCAGTTTTTTACGATTGCATGCTTCAAGGTCTAATATACCAAACAAATTACGCTACTTGCGAAAAGGGACATCTTGGTTATATGTATGATGGCAAAACTTTAAAACACGACATTACTGTTTGGCGAAAGATATTATCATGTGAATAAATTTTCACAGAATAACACGGTCACGACATGTAGTCTAAGTGGTCATGATTTCAGTTTGTCGGTTTTCTTATATAATATCAGAAGTTTATATATTAAGATTTGATGAAAAAACACAGACTAAGAGTTGAATATATTGAAAAATAAAAAATATAATTTTTACTTTTATTTGTTTTTATTATTCTTTAAAGTATTATTCTTGTTTTTGTGGAGCTGTATTTTCGGGTAAAAAACGTTCCAATTCAGGCATCGGGTTAGCACCTACAGCTCGACGAATTAAATGTATTTCTCGCACAAAATCCTCAAGTTCTTTATATTTACGCAGTTCCATAAGTGTAGTGGGGTCATCAAAAGTGAAGGTATTATAGCGAGTGCGGTTACGAATATGTATACTATAGCTATATTGCGCGCCCTCTACATAAGCATGATATTTTTCTGTCAAATCAATAGATGTAAAAGATAAATATGTTTTATTACTTATTATAAAACTAAGTAACTCTTTTAATTCCTTTCTTCGTGGAGACAATGTTAATATATCGCGTCTTTCAACTAAATCAAAAGCATATTGTTGGTATATGTGTGTAGAACATCCTTCTTGGGGTGTTACAGTTCTACGATATGCCCTAATCCAATAAGCTATTGGCTTTTTCTTGCCCCCCAACCAAATTAATACACTATTTACATAGGGAGACTTTCCATCTTTTTGTTCCCGAAATTCTATTTCTAATTTATAGTCAGAATCTCGGAATTTTGGTATTCCAAAAGAGAATGGATTAGTATTATATTGATTAACGCAATATTTACTTTGTTGTATTTTAGCATCTATAAATCGTATTTGTTTAGACATAGTGCAAGATGATAGACAATAGCACAAGATAAACAATGCTGTAATGTATATATATCTATATTTCATGTGTAATAGTGTTATTAATGGATTTTTGTAAGATTATATTTATTTATTTGCGTTATTCTTTAAAACTTTTTTTGTTTTTGTAAGAATTTTTCAGGTAAATCCTGTTCCCAGTCAGGTATAGGATTTGCACCTATAGCTTGGCGAATTAAATATATCTCTTGTGCAAAATCTGTAAATTCCTTATACCCCGTGCCTTCTCCCAAGAACGAAGAACTATCATCGTAGTTCAAATAATTATAACGAGTGCGATTACGAATAATTATAGAACATTGATATAATGGATATTTTGAATAAATATTATATTTTTCTGGCAAATTATTAGAAGAAAGAGTTAAATATGTTTTATTTTTTACTATAAATTTAAGTAATTTATTTAATTGCTTTCTTCGTAGAGACAACATTAATATATCCTGTTTTCCAACTAAATCAAAAGCATATTGTTTATGAACTTGTGTAGAGTCGTCTTCTGTTGGTGTTACCGCTCTGCAATATACCCTTTCCCAATAAGCTATTGGCTTTTTCTTGCCCCCTAACCAAATTAATATGCTATTTACGTAAGGATCGTAGGAAGATTTTTGTTCTCGAAATTCTATTTCTAATTTATAGCCAGAATCTCGGAACTTAGGTATTCCGACAGTAAAAGGATTTTCGCTGTCTTCTTTAACACAAAATTTACTTTGGTTTATTTGTTTATTTATAAATCGTATTTGTTTAGACATAGTGCAAGATGATAGACAACAATATAAAGCAAACAATATTACTATGTATATATAGTTATAGTTCATTTGAGTTTGTTTATTTTAATTTTTTTTAAAAAAATGTTATTCTTATTTTTGTGGAGATGTATTTTCGGGTAAAAAACGTTCCAACTCTGGTATTGCATTAGCACCTACAGTTTGGCGAATTAACTGTATCCCTTGTATAAAAGTTTTAAGTTCTTGTATTTCAGGACAAGACTGCACATATAATTCAGGGGTATCAAAACTCCAACTACTGCTTTTATTGCCATTACCTATAATAATATAAAAAAACAACATAGGGTCATCTACATAGCTATTATATTTTTTATGCAAGGAGTTCATATCAAAATTTTGGTAAATTTCATTTTTTACCAAATAATGCAATAATTTTTTTATTTCTTTTTTTTCAGGATGTAATTTTACTACATCTTGTCTTGCAATATCAAGATAATCTAAAAGTTTGTTGATGTCAAATATAATCCAATTACCAGCGGAATCGATTCCTTTATTATAAAGTATAGTCCAATAAGCAATAGGTTTTTTATTGCCTAATCGCAATATTATGCCATTTGAATATGGATTAATTACTGTTTTCTTTTCTATTAATATAATTTGTAATTTATATTTTGTATCAATTAAGGGAGGAATAACTGTAAATTGTTTGTTTTTTGTTATTGTGTCAATGGAAAAAGAAGACTTTTTTCCATAGTATTCCACCTGCGTGCTTAAATATTTTATTTGCTTAGGCATTGCACAAGATGTAATAAAAAACAATAAACAGAATAATAAGTACTTCATTTATTAATTTGTTTTTATTTGGTTTGTAAAAATAGAAACTATGAGTACAAATGTGTGTTTAGAGTTTATTAAACTTTAGCTGTTTTAAACACAAAGTTATTCATATCTGACCTTTCGCTAAAAAATTAACTCGAAAAAAGATTCGTGTATTTTTAGGCTACATTTAGCATGAAAGGATTCTTTTTTACTCGGATGAGTAGACTTGCTAATCGATATGTTATATTGTTGCGACCATATTACAACAAAAATAGGTCAAAAGTGACACTATTTCACAGGTCTACGCATTATTTTCACGTATTTGAGGTGTAAAATGGAGCTTTGAACTAAGTATTTCAATTTGTTTTTTGCCAATATTTTTTAGCGAAAGCCAAGATTATTGTACTAATAAAATATTAATTTATTGAAAATTGTTTTAGTAAAAACCATGAAAAAGAGTATAGTCAATATAAAAAATATAATATTATTTATTACAATAATGATATTTATTTTATCAAATGTTTCTTATGGGCAAAGTCTTGTATTACAAAACAATGATATTACTGTTGTGTCAACATACGACATTAAAAAAAATGATACAGCTTTAATAAAAATAGAAAACACATCAAATAAATATGTATTAATATGTACTATGGATGGAGTAAACCAAAGTGGTAGTATATTAGGTATAGGTTTGTATGGAAGTTTATATCCCTATATGCCTAGTTGTATGCCAAGATATAATGGAAAATTACAATTTACTGTAATTGCTCCTAACAATACATTCATTATTAAGGAAAAAATAACACTACATCCTCCTCTTAGCCATGGATTTTACATTGACTATACGCTAAAAAAACACATAAATAAAAATAAAATAAATATAAAACGCAAAGTGTATGATAAAAAGATATTTGTTCTATATGTAATTGAATAGAAAGTGGATAACAAAGATACCAATCGGTTTTGGGAGTATGATACGATGGAACATATTTAGGCACTGATGGCAAGAAAGATGACAAGGTGTATGTGGTAGACGCGAGATTTGATATACAAGAAGGTTCGAAATGTAAAAAAAGCGTTATTTTTGCAAATGCACAATTACTTACTCAATACGGTAAACCTGTTTCTGCAAGAGATTTCGTATTTAGTGCCTCTGTGGTATATGCAGAATCATCAGGGAATAAAGAGGAGTCTTATGCCATTGCCTCCGCAGCTAACAACCATGCAAAATATAATAGAAGAGAATTGGCTCAATAATTTAAATTTAAAAACTATGCATATAAATATCGTCTTCCTCTATCTCAAACCTTTAGAGACACATCTCCAACAAAACGTTCTGCTAACAAAAATATGAGAATAGCTACTACTGCTGTTATAAACACACTGCAAGGAGGAGTAGACTATTCAAATGGCGGATTTTATTGGGATGGCACAGATATTCTATATATTCCTTCTGCTCAAAAGAATAGATACGCTTCACAAGGAGTATATGTGCCTATTTCGCAAGAAGCAGGTGTCTGCATTTTTGAAAACAATTTGTACATATATTTAGAAAAGAAAATGGATGTGCGACAGAAGCAGTTTATAAATCTATATGGTATAAAGTTGATGGCATAAAACTAACTACCCATGTAGAAGCCGAAGAAAAACACAAATACACTGTAACAACTGCCCATGGAAGAAGTATTTTTTACTTATCAAATAATGACATAGAATTTTATCATCTAAATGGCAATCCTCAGCCTAAAAAAATAAATAAAAATGAACAAAATTTATATTTTTATCACGGTTTTTATGGTTTTTAAAGCTTGCTTTAGTACTAATGTTGATAATAAAGCAGAACTTACTGATGCTATTAGTGTAAGCCAAAACAAAATAAAACCAATATTTCCTTACCTTCTGACAATTGACTATGTTTTACAATATGCCTCTACAGATTATGCTGCCTATGATAGTACTGGGCAGATTATCATGAGTTCTAGCGTAGGTTCAGAAACAACATACATACACAATAAAAAACATTTTTTGTATTTAAATCGTATTAAAAAAGATACAATAAGTGCTTTTGAGGAGAATCCTCACGAATTAGTCTTAAGAACAAGATTACCCATAAAAATACAAGATATGTCTTTTGAAAGTATGTTTTGCCGAAAAAGACTTATTAGTTCACAAGATACTGTCTACAATTTTGTTAACAAAGATTTTTATGTAGAAAATGTATATGCAAAAGATATAACAATAACTCAAAACGAATAGGTAATTATAAATAAAGGACATAATTTACATCATTCGTATAAGTATATGTTAAATGAAAAAGGCTATATTCAAAAAAAAGAACTTGTATCTTTCCCTGCTATTTACTCTATGTATGGAAGTGAAGCTCAAGATGATATTTTGAATACAAAAATGATTATGCAATCTACAATACCTGATGAAGAAATCTACGATTATACATTTAGCAAAGACACTATTGTGGTTCAAGTTGTTTGTACAATTAATCCCTCAAAAAACAAACAAATCAAAAAAGAAGCATATTCTTTGTTAAATAGTAGATGTATATATAAATACTATTTTGTTGATAATTTTCTATCAAAAATAGTACTATTTTCAGGTACTTCTATTGACCAAATACAGAGTATAGAAGAAGTGTTAGCAGATGGTTCCAGTTTTGAAGCATCATTCAATTATTTCACAGATACTTCTTCTGCCCATATAGACACAACAATACTGTTTTTTTAAGCATGTATTAGATTTAATTAGTCCACATCTGCTATATCAGAACCTTATATGGCAAGAGAGTTTATCCTGCTGTGAAAGATTGTGCCCTAAAGAAAACAATTTTCCCTCTACCTCCGCACCTAAATCCTCGCCACCCAAGAACGCGGACAAAAACAATACGAACTAACCAACCACCTCAACAACGTCCGCACCACCTTCTCTGGCATTAAACAAGCTGTTGTCAAAGAACCCGAAACAGCCAAGTTAGGCAACTACACCGCCCAAGGCAACCCTGACGTAACCGTACCCTACAACCTCCTAACCGACAACGACAACTTTAAAGCCCGCAGCCTCACCCTCAATAATTACTACCCTTATGGTATGTTGCAGTTGCGCGGAGTGTGAGTACGGGGGCTTATAGGTTTGGCTACCAAGGGCAGGAACAGGATAATAAAATGGGCGGGCTGGGGCAGCATACTACTGCTCGGTTTTGGGAGTATGATACGTGGGCGGCGCGAAGGTTAGAACTTGACCCTATTGATATACCCAACGTAAGCCCTTATAGTGTTTTTGGTGGAAACCCGATATCTAATAACGATGTAGATGGAGACTCGCCCATTTCGTTTTTTGCCCAACGATTAGCGAAAGCAGGTTTGAAAAAAGCTACGAAAGAATTTATTGAATATGAAATAAAATTAAGACTAAAATCGTATGCTTCAAAACAATGGGCAAAGCAATTAGTCAAGGATGCTGATGGCATTTTAGAAGCATATGACACTGAATGGTGGGAATATGTTGTGGAACTAATTCCCGTGGCGGGTGATGTGTACGGAGGTTATACTTTTACAAAACAAAGCAAGGAAGTATGGGATAGATTGTCTGCCATTCAAAATAAAATGGAGAATATTTTACAGGCATCTAAACATGGGCAACGTTTTGAGAATATAGCATCGCGGCTCGGAGGAAAGGTAATCAAATCAACTCATGGTGCTTCGGATATGGCTAAGGCTTACGAAAGTCAAATAGGTGGTTTGGCAGAAGGGCTTAATCTATCAATAAATGGTGTTGATTTTGATGGGGTAGGCGAAAACGGTGTATTGCGTGAAGCCAAAGGAAAAGGGTATACAAAACTAATTAAAAGGTTTGGAATCAAAGAATTTACTGATAAATGGGTAAAACAAGCCGATAGACAATTGAAAGCTTTACCAAAGGGTGAAACCATGGAATGGCATTTTGAAGAAAGTGAGGCAGCTAGTGCTGCTACAGAAGTATTTAAAAAGGAATTTGGTAATAGAATAAAGGTCGTACACACTCCACAAGAAAAATTTCCTACGAAAAAAAAATAAATACATGAAAAAAATAGAATTATTATGTTATTGGGGGCAACGTTCTGCCACTGTGGGCGAATTTTGTAGTCAGTCCATGGACTTTTTTCGCTGGATAGGCGAATACATGAACGAAGTAAGTTGTTGGCGCATAGCAAATGGCAAAGTCGAAATCGATTTTGTAAACGACAACACAGTAGCAGCGCTCGAACGATGGTTAAAATTTATGAAGCGTAGTCTGCAAATACGCGATCGTATCAAAGATGCCAATGAAAATACAACTATCGACGTGGGTTTTATTCAAACTAGTTGTCCATACAGCAATCCGCAATTAATGGTCAGCCTATCCATGGGAAGAACAAGCGACATACCTAACAATATTATCGTATCTATACCCGAAGAAAAAGCAAGTTTTGATTTAGTGCAAGGCTTGTTGGAAGAAATAATTAATCGTTTCGATCCTTGGTGGGCATGTGCCACAGATAGTAATGTGTTAAGCCAACTTAGTAAAAATAGCGGTTATTGGTTTGGTTGGTTTTCATATTTCAATCAGGGTATTTCTGTTCGCTTGCCTAAGATACCCGCCGATTTTGAGCAAAAATCATTAGGCACAGGCACCTTGATTATCAATACACGTGAGGTATTTGATTTTCAAAACCCGGAGCATATTGCTCGTGCTTTTCGTTTACGTGACTTATTCAGTGAATCTGGTTTTGATAATGCCTTTTTTGAGGTATAATCTCAAGGCGACTCTTGGTTCATTTCTCCGCCATCAAACAACAAACCAACCCTGCACCATTTCCGCAAAAAAAATGGTGCAGGGTTTAGCGCCCATAATCCAATAAAAAGCAGTACATTTGCAGTATAATCTCCCCTCCTCGCCACCCAAGAACGCGGACAAAAACACTACGAACTAACCGACCACCTCGGCAACATCCGCACCACCTTCTCCGACATTAAACAAGCCAAAGCTACAGACACACCTCCATTAAATAGCAACTACACAGCCCAAGGCAACTCTGACGTATCAGTACCCTACAACCTCCTAACCGACAACGACTACTTTAAAGCCCGCAGCCTCAGCCTCAATAATTACTACCCTTATGGTATGTTGCAAAGTGCGCGGAGTGTGAGTACGGGGGCTTATAGGTTTGGCTACCAAGGGCAGGAACAGGATAATAAAATGGGCGGGCTGGGGCAGCATACTACTGCACAGTTTTGGGAGTATGATACGTGGGCGGTTAAGCGGTGGAATGTGGATCCGAAAGGTTTTGCTTGGGAAAGTCCGTATGCAACATTTCGTAACAACCCAATTATTTACAAAGACCCTAATGGAGATATACCACTGTTGGCTTTACTTGCCAAGGGAGCAACAGGAGCTGCTGTAGACGCTACCATACAGTTTTTAGTCAATGTTGTAGTATATGACGGAGATTATACAGCCGCTTTGCAAAATATTGATTATAAATCGGTTGCTTGGGAGGTTATATTAAGCATGAATCCCCTCCATTTATCTAAAGGGCAGCGATTGGGACTTGATATAGTTGGAGATTTGGGAATAAATTATTTAAATGGCAAATATGATAATCTGGAAGGAGATGCTTTATCTGAACAGTTATTTTATGATGCTATACAATCTGGAGCTACAACCTTAATTAGCGAAAAATTAGGTAGTGCAGGTATGAATAAATTGTCTTCGTTCTTACAAAAAAAAGGATGGCACAAATACGATATTTTCAAGGCTACAGGCGTTAGGATGAGAGAACAAGCAGATATTAGGGTAGGAGATAAGGAAGCATCCAGGGCAATGCCATGGAGGGGCAGAAAAATAGGGAAAAATGTGAACCAAAATACGGCTGTTCAAGCACGAGCCGCCCAAGTGAATGCAATGGGTGCTAAGGACATTAGAATAGACCAAACTCAAGTTAATGCGTCAGGAAAACAAGTGGGCATAAATCGTCCTGATTTGCAATATACTTTGAATGGTAAAAGATATTATGAAGAATGGGATACTCCTTCATCAGGAAGAGGTCCTGAACATGAATTTAGGATAAAAGCTAACGACCCTGAGGCAGGTGAAGTTAAACTACGTATTTTAAAATAACAAAAAGTAAAACTATGATTTTCTTACAAAAATACTTTCCTTTTAATGTGCGTATGTATTTCATAAAAGGAAATATAGAAGAGTTGGTTTCTATATTTGTAAACTGGTTAACAAATATAGAAGCTAATAGCAATAAAATACTCACTGAACACTATCATGAAAATCTAAATGTATCTATTCCTCGGTTACTACCATTTACTACGGCGGAGGAACGAAGGCATATTTTTGTTCAGTTAGACGACAATTGGACATTCTATTTATCTAACTTCATGTTAGGGACTGATAATAGTGTTCCATATTTTGTTTCAGAACAATTGAAAACTAGCTGTTTGGGCATTATTTATGACACAAACAGTAAGTTTATTGAATTACTGTCTTGGTCAAATGTTACTCGATCCTTTGAATTGGAACGCTTCGTGGGGTATCATACAGAAATTAGTAAAACCGAGTTTATGAGTCAGGGTCAAGCACTTCCTTTTGAAAGAACTGATTTGTTTGTAAAGCGCAAAATAAAAGAACGGTTTACAGATGAAAGCATAATAGCTTTTTTAGAAGGCATGATCATACCCATTAATTTTTCTGACGATACGATAGTCAGAGATACTTTTTTTGTTTATAAAAAAGGCAAAATGTGGCCATCAACTAAGGAGTATTCATGGGAGTCGGCGTTAAGAAATTATTATTCAAAATAATTCTTTTCACCTATTACCATAAATCAAATAAACATAACATTGGTACATATTTCAAAGCAGGAAAACTCCTCCTGCTCTGTTAAGTTGCGCCCATAATCCAATAAAAAGCAGTACATTTGCAGTATATTTCCCCTCCTCGCCACCCAAGAACGCGGACAAAAACACTACGAACTAACCGACCACCTCAACAACGTCCGCACCACCTTCTCCGACATCAAACAAGCCGTTGTCAAAGAACCCGAAACAGCCAAGTTAGGCAACTACACAGCCCAAGGCAACCCTGACGTAACCGTACCCTACAACATCCTAACCGACAACGACAACTTTAAAGCCCGCAACCTCACGCTCAATAACTACTACCCTTATGGTATGTTGCAGTTGCGCGGAGTGTGAGTACGGGGCCTATAGGTTTGGCTACCAAGGGCAGGAACAGGATAATAAAATGGGCGGGCTGGGGCAGCATACTGCATTTGGCGGATGTGATTATAACACATTTACATTACGACGTTATAACAAAGACCCATTACATTTAACCTTTCCTGATATTTCACCTTATTCAGTCTTTAATAATAATCCTATAGTCTACTTAGACCATGAGGGTTTAGCGCCATGGAAAGCATTTACTGTATTTAACTTGTGGGCTATAGCAGGAAAATACAAAGAAAGATTACGTAAACAGAATCCTTCAAAAAGAAAAGATATTGACGAAAATTTTTCCCGTAATGTTGTAGGAAGAGCTATAGAAAGTGCTGCTTTGGAGGCATTAGAATTGCCTCCAAATAGCCAACGTATATATAACAAAGACAAAACAGAGTGGGTTGTTCCTGATGCAATAATCCCTGCTGTAGCCTACGATGGCTTCAAGACAGTTCCATTCGAAGATATCACAGAAGTTTTCACAGGAGAAGATTTTGTTGAAATAAAAACGCCAACTTCTACTACAAACCGACTTTTAATGTATTCAGGACGAGTAAAAAAACAAGTTGATTACTATTTAGATCACCTATCTAACACACATAGAAGGAATGAAACTATTATTGGTAGTTTATCTATTGTAGTACCAGCAGGTACAACAATAGATTCAAGAATAGTAGCCGAAGCTACCAAAAGAAATATCCCTTTGTTTGTTTCAGAACTTCAATATGATACGGAAAATTCTAACTCTATCCGATTAAGTACTGCAAAATGGGTAGATAGAAACGATATTAACATAGGTGGTCAATTTTTGTCATCAATTCCTCTAATCAAGTGGTTGCTCACAAGGTCTTGGAATGGAAAGAATAAGACACTAGGCGGTAGCAAGGCTGTAAATGTCGAAAAACATTTTGAAAAAGCTACTAATGACCAACAAAAAATTTATAATAAGCCTCCAAAACGATAATTTTCACCTGCTACAAAAATATCAATCCAAATAACCGCATTTTTTTTGTATTATATCACAAATACATTAACTAATAGTTAGTTTAAATTTCTGTAAAAAATAAAATATATGGAACACAAACCACAATTCGACATAATACCTAATTCTGTAGCTCATAACATTATTGAGATGGACAAAGGTGTTACAATCTTACCACTATCGGGTGGAAGTTACACCTATTATCTTCTTAGTAATGGAACAGTCATTGCTATTAATACCATAGAACCAGCTTTTTTATTTAGTGATAGAAAAAAAGCTGTAAAGTATTTTCAAAATGGCATAAGAAAAAAAGTACCTCCTCATAATTACAAAGGTCTTGAGTGTGTAATTATTGATAATTCTTTTGTATTTTATACAAGTTTAAAAAATAATGACAAAATAGTTAAAAAGTATGGTATTCGTCATGGTAGTGACACTTATAGTGTTGAATTACCCAATGGAGAAATATTGTTAAAAAATAAATGGGGTTATCAACTATTTAAAAACAAAGAAGACCTTGATGCGTATAACTTATGGAGTGGTGGTCTTTTTCATGCTTTAGCTGGGTTTAAATATAATCCAGAAGATTTTGAACAATATACAAACTTCCATATAAACAAACTATGTCAATCAATAGGGATTTCGTATGATACTTTACAGGTAGAATGGTTGTATTTTAGTAAAGTAAATGATTTATTGCTTAGAAATGTAATTTCTATCGAGTATATAGTCGATAATATGATACCTTTGATAGCATATTTTGGAGACTATTGCAATAAAGTATTAGGCACAAAATGGCATTTTCATTATGATGAAAGGCATAAATTATGGGATATTAATTTGTTATATAAAAATACTATAATTCCTATTTATTTTTACATTAGTTTAGTTTTAGCTGAAGATAGTTATTATATACAAAAAGATTTAATTTCAGCTTTTATTGAGGTTGAATCCGCTTGTGAACAAGTAGATAAAGAAGAACAGTAGCATTAAGTATTGTTATTTTTTGTTGAGTAAGAAACAAATTACTACTCTTGACAGAACCTAATTCCAAGGCAGAAGAAAGTTCTCCTGCTCTACTATGTTGCGCCCATAAAAATCAAATTCCCCTATATTCTAATCACTCCAACAAAAACAATACGAACTAACCGACCACCTCGGCAACGTCCGCACCACCTTCTCCGACATTAAACAAGCCAAAGCTACAGACACACCTCCATTAAATAGTAACTACACAGCCCAAGGCAACCCTGACGTAAGCGTACCCTACAACCTCCTAACCGACAACGACAACTTTAAAGCCCGCAGCCTCACGCTCAATAATTACTACCCTTATGGTATGTTGCAATTGCGCGGAGTGTAAGTACGGGGGCTTATAGGTTTGGCTACCAAGGGCAGGAACAGGATAATAAAATGGGCGGGCTGGGGCAGCACCTCAACTACACCTACCGAAACTATGACAGTTGGACAATACGCTTTGGTGCCGTAGACCCGCTGGCTGCGAAGTATCCGCATAATAGTACCTATACTTTTAGTGAAAATAGGGTGATTGATGGGATTGAATTGGAAGGGTTGGAATATTTAGCTGTTAATCACCAAGCTTTTCAAAATAAAACATTGTCCGATAAATTTGGGGGTATATTTGGACGCAGTAATCCTCAGTTATTAAAAGCGGATTATGATAAAATATATGCAAAAGTAACTATAGGAGGACAACAATACTATGATATAGGAAAACATTTGTATTACGATGCTAGCAATCTTAGTGATGCTGGTGAACGCCATCAGCAGGCAACAGAAGAGACAAAAGTAGGTATACAATTGGTTTCGAACTACAATAAGTTACATACAGATCCTCCTTCTGATTATGAAACGATAAATTACTCTTTTTCTGATAAGGAAAGTGTTGAACAAACACGAGCTGATGCGTTAAAATTCAAAAATTGCAAGGGTGTATGCTGGGCTGTTTCTCAAGCGCGACTAAATCAAGCTTATGTTGATATATTTGGCGAAAATGCAATAGACTTGTCATATTCAAATAAAAATATAGATCATGTTCTATCGGTAACTTCTAAAAGGTTATCTAATCCATTTTATCGTTATGGTGTGGGAGGTGCTTTAGCTAATCGCGGTTTAGGCACCATGGTTGATGATCCATGGGATGGTAGTTTACAATTAGGTGCAATGGTACAAGTATGGCTTGGCGAAACTGCTGGACATTCACAGATTTTCTTATCTTATGATTATGATGAAAATGGAAAAATAAAAGGGATGAATCTTATTGATAATCTAATCAATAACAATAATTATTATTCTGTCGGAACTTCGGAGGACATAAAAGCCGTTAACTTAAAAGACAAATAAAATGAAATTTTTATTTTGCTGTATTTTATGTTTTTGTATATGCTGTAAAGAGACTACAAGAGTAGAGGATATCAATTGTAGAATATCCATTGAGGATGCTTTTTATCCTTTAGACCCGCTATACCTTAATTGGGCAGAGCTAGAAAATTCTGTTTGCTTGTTCTCTATAAGTAAAAAATACTTTGATAAATCTTATTTGATATATACAAATATTGATAAAAGGGCTATATTCATGCTTAATGGCAAACGTATCCTTTTAAATCATGTTCGTAGCGAGCAAATAGCCGATACTACGTTGCGTATATACAAAAATAAAGATTTTACTGTAAATCTTTCGTTAATAAAAGACGAACAAAATATCGCAAATTGTACCGTATATAGTGGCTCTATCACTTTTTTCTACAAAAATTCTCATCTCGTCACCCAAAATATTTATGGAACATGCCGTTAAGGCTTGTGCGAGAATAGTTGCCCTATTTTAGGCACTAATTTGCCGTTCAAATAGAACACTTATTCAATCATAGACTCTTTAAATGTATATCCCTACACCATCTCCTCAAAAAATTTGGTGCAGGGTTTAGCGCCCATAATCCAATAAAAAGCAATACATTTGCAGTATATATCCCCTCCTCGCTACCCAAGCACCCCAACAAAAACAATACGAACTAACCGACCACCTCGGCAACGTCCGCACCACCTTCTCCGACATTAAACAAGCGGTTGTCAAAGAACCCGAAACAGCCAAGTTAGGCAACTACACCGCCCAAGGCAACCCTGACGTAACCGTACCCTACAACATCCTAACCGACAACGACAACTTTAAAGCCCGCAGCCTCACGCTCAATAATTACTACCCTTATGGTATGTTGCAATTGCGCGGAGTGTAAGTACGGGGGCCTATAGGTTTGGCTACCAAGGGCAGGAGCAGGATAATAAAATGGGCGGGCTGGGGCAGCACCTCAACTACACCTACCGAAACTATGACAGTTGGGCAATACGCTTTGGTGCCGTAGACCCGCTGGCTGCGAAGTATCCGCATAATAGTACCTATACTTTTAGTGAAAATAGGGTGATTGATGGGATTGAATTGGAAGGATTGGAGGCTTCTGTTTATTCCGAAAATTTCAAAATACTTATATTGGAGCAGCTAAATATGTGGAAGAAATAGCGCTATATTCTTCTCCTCACTCTTCAATATACAAACCGAATACCCCCATAATTGATGGGCAAGTTACCGATTTTTGTGATAATGTTGTAAATGGTGATTGTTATTCTAGAACTAAATATGCAACAGAAGTAACTGGTAATATAGGTATAGCTTATGTTACACATAAAGTTGGAACTAAAATAACTTCGTTATCTGTTATTGTTAAATTTGATAGAGTTCCAGCTCTTAGAAACATACATGCTCGAGTTCCATATTTTACAAACTCTAAAAATTTACATCATATAATTCCTGATGCCTTAAGAAATCACGCAGTTGTTCAAGCAGCAATAAGAGCAGGGCTAAAATATGATGATGTATTGTCTCCTACTAGTTTTTCAAATGGAAATCTAATACCAATCGAGCGATTTATAAAGTCCAATGGGCTTGGTACTCATAATGGCGGTCATCCTAATTATACTGAAAGAATTGAAACTTTACTTGAAGATTTTCGAGCAGCTAACCCTGGATACAAAGATGTTGACGCGCTAGAATATGTCAAAGAAATTCAAAACGGAGTTATAGATGCCGTTGACAAAAAACCAACTACCAAATTGGATGATTTATCTATCACACCTAAAAAATAAATACTATTATGTATCTTATCGAAACAGCCATAAAAAAAATAGGGCGCGTGTATCCACAAATACATGAAATAGACCCTACTTATGACAGAACACAAAAATACTCTGTTGATTACATAGCCCGTTACCAATATACTTTTCCTGAAGAAGATATTGCCGTTCCAGAATACTTCCCTCTACCAAAAGGGGCAAAAAGGACTAATATGCTTAGTTGTGCCTATATATTATCGACTATGTGTATATTAGTTGACTCTAAAATAATCGATATTATTTCGCATCATAATACTACACCATATAAATCATATAAAATATGTGTGGTATATAAGAAGGAGAAATACGATTATTGGATGCTTCATTTTATATCACCTCAAATAATAATTGATACAGTCGATTTTCCAAAATCAAAGTTTGTCGAATTTAGGACTGGCATCCCTGTAAAGATAAAAACATATCAACAATATCAAGAATACAATAAGCATACGTCATTGTCTTGTAATTTTTTATATGTAAAATTAAATGCAAAAGAAAATTGGGATTTAATATGTTTCCCTTTTTTGAGTAAACAACTATATATATCAGAAAGGTTAAAAAATGCTTTTTTGAAAGCTAATATTTCGGGTATGGCTATTGAGGAATCAGATAATTTATTTATAGAAATTCAGTAGAGGTTTATATTTCTATTAAATTTCTATAAATTCTATTTGTGGCAGAGCAAGAGAAACCTCTCTTGTTCTGCTGTGTTGCGCCCCAAAAAAATCAATTTACCTTTTTTAGCTCCCATAATCCAATAAAAAGCAGTACATTTGCAGTATAATTCCCCTCCTCGCCACCCAAGAACGCGGACAAAAACAATACGAACTAACCGACCACCTCAACAACGTCCGCACCACCTTCTCCGACATTAAACAAGCGGTTGTCAAAGAACCCGAAACAGCCAAGTTAGGCAACTACACCGCCCAAGGCAACCCTGACGTAACCGTACCCTACAACCTCCTAACCGACAACGACAACTTTAAAGCCCGCAGCCTCACGCTCAATAACTATTTACCCTTATGGTATGTTGCAGTTGCGCGGAGTGTGAGTACGGGGGCTTATAGGTTTGGCTACCAAGGGCAGGAACAGGATAATAAAATGGGCGGGCTGGGGCAGCGCCTCAACTACACCTACCGAAACTATGATAGTTGGGGAATACGCTTTGGTTTCAAGTAGCAATAGTGAGTATGAAAACGGCTTTGGGGTTTTCAGGTGTAGATTATTTTCAAGATGGATGGAGGAATGGTACTGTACTTAATATCACTGGCTTAGTAGGTTCGGGTGATATAACATTTGTACCCAAAGCAAATAATATAATAGAAGTCACTATATTTAATATTACAAGCCTAACATCAGGAGCGTTGGGCAAGGAGGCGTTTTCTATAACATGGTATCCTAAATCAAATGTAGATGATACATATTCCGTTACTATGCCGATTCCATAATAGTAGTCAAACTTATTCGTTTACCATAACCGATCCTAGAAAATGAAAAAAATATTTGTACTTCTGTTATTATTTGCAAATTCCTGTATAATAGCTGAAGGTATTTATAAACAGATTTATATACTCCAATCCGCAGGGCAGTATATTTTCGAAGATACAATAGTATGTGTTTCAAATGACACATTACAACAAATGACAATAACACTCAAAAAGAATGGAGAGTTATTTTTATCAGAAAATATACCTGATTTTGGCAATAAAGGCGAATGGAAAGTATTGCCTAGTGACACAGGTTTTTTTATAGATTTTTATGTAGGTGGAAAATTTTATGGCTCTTCATCTGTTTGTTGTGACAGCAACCGGATTGCTATATATGCTATGCCTGCACCTAGAAAAGAACGTGTTTTATTTAAAATAAACTGACAATGAATACCGCATCTACACTCTCTCATAGCAGAACGAATCCTTCCTCTCGTCAGGTTTGTATTACTATACCATAAGTGTCAATACCACCATTGTTGCACACAGCAAATTGGTTAGTATCAGATAATCATCTCTGAGGAACAGTGTCCACAAAATAACCTTTCCATAGTTTGAAACTGTGGAAAGGTTAAAAATTTATGAGAAAGCCAACAAAGTTTATGTACATGCCATAAACCTAACATTGTTAGGGCGTTGTTTGAACAATACTTATGCCGCCCTGATTATTTGTCCATTGTACTGTAACGGTGGCTGTTCCTTGCCCTGATAGAATAGTACCACCTGTTACTGTCCATTGATAGGTACTTCCAGCTACAGGCACCACGCTATAGGTTTTAGTATTGTTGGTGCTACAGACTGTTTCGGAGCCTGTAATGGTAACGTTCAATCCTTGAGCATTGGCTTGTCCGGGTGTGCCGCGCAAACAACCTGCATACCAATTTGCGGGGTCGTTGAGGTTGGTTTGCGAGTTACTAAGTTGTAGGGTAGTACCTTCGCCGTCGGGAGATTCGGGCCAAGGGGCGGCATCGTTGTATACCATCGACAAATATAATCGTCCATTGTTGTCATACAGTCGCAAAGCGTCACCATTGCCATCTAAGCCAAACAAGAAATTGCCAATTCGGTTGGAGACATTGGGATTTATGTTGTCAAAAAAAGCGGTATTGGCGCACACAACCAAATAAGCATTGGCGGGCAAAGTTGTACCTGTTGGGAAAGTGTATTCATAAGTATTGGTATCGTCGGTGAATTTCCAGCCTGATAGATTGATGGTGCTGCTACTGTTGTTTTTTAGTTCTATCCAGTCGCCGGCATCTAAACCTATGGCTGATTTATAGTTAATTTCGTTGAACACAATAGGGCTGTTGCAGGATTGGTAGGCAGTGCCGGGCGAGCCGCCCATGCAACCGTCAAACCACGAGCTACCTTCACTTATGTTAGTATTATTGTTGGGATTGATTCGCTCTAAGGTGCGTCCCAAGCCGTCGGCACATTGCGGAAAAGAAGTGGAATCGGTATAGGTGAGGCTCAATTGTTCTACACCCAAATTATCTAACAAACGCAAGGTTTCGGTATCATTGTTAAAAAAGAAACTAAAAGGTCCGACTTTGTTGCTAATACTTGGGTATTGTTGGGTGAATTTTTGCAAATCGCCATAGATGACCAAATAACCGTTAGACGGAATAACTGTGCCAGTGGGAATGATATAGGGCGGCAGAGCGCTTTGGTCTAAAAATTGCCAATCAGATACATCGATGGGTGTGTTGCCAAAGTTGTGCAACTCTATCCAATCACCCGACGAACGGGTGCTGTCGCTGTTGTAATTAAGCTCCGAAATGGTGAGCGATGGTGTTTGCTGGGCTGTTCCGCTAAAATTAGCAGTAAAAGTGTGGTTGCTATTGACATTGGCAGTCAAACTTTGGCTTTGAGGGTTTGCCACAAAAGTGCCTGCTGTCCAGTTGTTGAAGGTATAACCCGGACGTGGAACGGCAGTAACGTTCACAGGAACACCCTTAAAATAATAACCGTTCCAGGGATAGGAGTCAGGAACAATGCTATTAATTTTGATAGTACCAGCATCGGGGGGATTTACTTGCAATTGGATTTGCACTTGTCCATCAAGGTCAAATTGGTCTATTAGTTGTTGGCGCATAGCGGCAGGACGTGCTGTAGCAAATTCCTCAATTTTGTTGAGTTCATTATTCCATGTTTGCAAACTTTCGTTGCCCCAATACAGCAAATTAGTGCGTTCTATGTCATATACAATTGTGTTGGCAATTTCGTTTTTTATGTCAATAACTGTTTCGCTTTGTAGCTTTGTATTTAATAAGTCGGCAAAACGGTTGAGAAAATAATTGCGGAACGATGTGTTAACCAATACTGCATTGACCAAATCGCTGTGGTCGCTGCTATGATTTAACAGATATGCAAGTGTTTGGCTGTTGGCATCACTATTCAAACCATAACTCCAGTCGGTATCCATTAACATATAGTGCCAAGGCGAAGGCGGGCTTTTGCGTTGCCACAGTTTCATATTGTTGGTCAGCCAATCTTGATTACCACAATATACCTCTAAACACAGATAATCTACCCAGTTTTTGATGTCTATCATGCTTTTGGCGAGGGTATAGTTGGTGGTGGTAGCCATGTTGTTGTTGGTAAAAAAATTGTGCATCATCTCAAAATTGACCAAATCACCCGCTTGTGCATCGAGTTGACCGTCGGTTACCGTCCAATTGTTGCGCAAAAGATTAAGGTTATCGTGCGCAATGTTGTGGTGGTTTTCGGGAAAATACTCGTCCAATGCTTCGTGGAGATGGTAGACACCCTTGTAACTACCATTCACATACACTATAACTGCTTGTGTTTGTTGGTGGTCACAGAAAGTATTGTCTGCTAATTGCTGATTAATATTGTCGCGCAAATGTGCCAATAAACAATCGTTTCCAGCATTTCGCAACACTATTTCATTGATGTTTATGTAAGGTGCTGTTTCAAAAATGGGATATGTAATATTGTCTGAATCAAATTGTTCTAATGTTTTGAGTTTGAGTGAACGTTGTGGGCAAGCTGTGGAGCCATTGCCATGCTGTTCTACGCCAATATTTTGGGCAAATGCAAGGTTTTTATCAGCAGTATAATAAGCAATATGAGCGGCGATGGGTGAATTATCGTTATTTTGTTCGTTGAGCATAGGTGCTATCTCCCAAGGTGTTGCTGTAATTGCCACCACAGGTAACGATGTATTTTCGCCAATAAAAAAATGTTGCGTTGTGGTATGGCTCGGCAAAGTATTATTGCTACCAAATGCTTTGGCGCGAATAACAGTCGAACTGTTTAATACAATGGGCTGACTATACAACAAGGAAGTGGAGGTGGGTTCGCTACCGTCGGTGGTATAACGTACAGTCATACCCGTAGGAACATTGAGGCTACAGGTAGCACTCGTAGTCGCAAAAACAGTAGGATTATTGAAGCTAACAGCAGGCGCATAGCCACTAAAACAAGTGCTATTATTATTGCTGTTATTGGGTGTTGGGTGTTGGATAAGACACCAAGTATTAGTGCCATCGCCAATCTGTCCCACGCTATTGTCATGGTGTATAATGGCAGTATTGCGCAAATCGGCAACTGTGCCATTTGGACGCACCAAGCGCACCGTTTCATTATCAGATAGTTTAAAATTGGTATGCAAAGATTGAGAAGCATTGCTCACATTGCGACCCGATGCCCATACCAACAAAAAACTATGCGCAGCTATTGTCACGTTGGGTAATTGCCATTGTTGTAAATTGGTATTGTCTGTTAAACGATATTGGTTGAGATTCACAGCAACATTGCTTGAATTATACAGTTCTATCCAATCAGAATAATTGCCAAAATTGTCGGCAAGATGACCATTTGAACTGCACATCTCATTGATGTATACTTGTGCTAAAAGGGAATTGGTACAAAAACTAATTAATAAAAATAGGGAAGACAATCTCATTTTAAAAATAGGATTTTGGTATACTACTGATTTTTGTGACAAAGATAGGGCTTATTGGTCACAAATTATAGATTTTTTTTAAGAACTTGCTTAATTTATGCCAAAACCTAATAAAAACTTTTTTGTTTTTAAGTAAAAAAACTGTTTGTTGTAGTAACAGGTTTTTGTTCGAAGCATTTAATGAGGTTGACAAAAATACAGTTGATAAGTCTCCAAATAATATGCTCCGACTCATCCGAACAACTGTCCGACTCATCCGAACGCACGTTCGACTCATCCGAACGCACGTTCGACTCATCCGAACAACTGTCCGACTCATCCGAACAACTGTCCGACTCATCCGAACGCACGTCCGACTCATCCGAACGCACGTTCGACTCATCCGAACGCACGTCCGACTCATCCGAACGCACGTCCGACTCATCCGAACGCACGTCCGACTCATCCGAACGCACGTCCGAGTCATCCGAACGCACGTCCGACTCATCCGAAGGCACGTCCGGCTGGGCCGAGGG
>JAEUUX010000210.1 GCA_016787295.1 Chitinophagales bacterium | reverse complement strand
GTCATCTCCTGCGGTTTAACACTCAAAGAGATAATTTCGGTGTTCAGGATTAATGATAATAAGCCGCGAGCAATATCTAAATCTTCCATTAGATATTTAAAAACAGTATCATAGAGTGGATTGGCTATTAGCATGGTGAAAGTTTTAAAATGAAAGTGTTTTGTTGTTTTTTTGTGCGAATTTTGGGGAATAACAAGTGTGTTTGTTTATTGCTTTATCCCAACAAAAAACGTTTTAAAAATAATGTTCGAGCTGCATCGACATAGTTTTGGTTTTGTTTTGACATAATGCGATGCCCTTCGTTGCGTGCTACAATATACCACACTTCGTTGCCCTGTTGTCGCAAAGCTGCCACCATTTGGTTGGCTTCGGACAAAGGCACGCGTGGGTCATTTTGCCCTTGATAGACCAACAAAGGTTTGGTAATACGGTGAGTATTGTTGAGAGGAGAAATGTTTTGCAAAAATTGGTACATTTGCGGGTCGCGCTCGTCGCCATATTCTGCTCGGCGCACATCGCGTCTATAAGCAGCAGTATTGGTCAAAAAAGTGACAAAATTGGTGATTCCAACACTATCCAAACCACAGCACAAACGGTCATTATAGTGCATCAAAGCAGCTAAAGTCATATATCCACCATAAGAACCACCCATAACTGCGACACGTTGTGGGTTTAAATGCTTTTGTGTAGCTATCCAATCGAGCAAAGCGCCGATGTCACGCACCGAATCTTCGCGCAAATAACCGTTGTCTAATGCCAAATAAGTTTTGCCATAACCCGTTGAGCCGCGCACGTTGGGCATGACCAAGGCGATGCCTAATTCATTAACCAAAAACTGAAACCAAGGCATAAAATTAGGACGGATCTGAGACTCTGGACCACCATGAATATAAATCACCACAGGAATGTCGGTTTTTTTGTGGTGTGGCAAATAGATATAGGCTGGAATTTGGCGCACCGCGCCATCGGATTCATGGTCAAAAGTGGGATAATGGATAGCGGTAGGACGGACGAAATTTTCTGTTTTCAACCCACCTGTTTCGCTATGCGTCCAGCGTTTGAGTTGCTTGTTTCGCAAATTCAGTACCCAAACATCGCTGGTCTCCGTGGCACTTGACCAACCGAGCGCCAATTGATGTTGTTTGTTGAGTCGCACATTAAAAATACCTTCAGGAACAGCTATAGACACACTGCGAAAAGTTTTCAGCGAAAGTTTATATAGGTGGTCATAGCCGTTTTGGTTGACAGTGTATATCAAATACTGCCAATCGTGTGCCACAACAAAAGTCACCACGTCCCAAGCTAAATCGGGCGTGAGAAGTTGCAATTGTTGCGTTTCTAAATGGTATTGATACAAGGCATGATGCTCCGTATGTTGGTTGCTTATCCAATAAATCGTTTTTTTATCGGGTGCAATTTTGGCTTTGGCAACATAGCTACACACTTCAGCATTGGCATTGAGTTGTTGGAGATGTTGGGTGTTGGTGTCATATTGATATAGGCGCGATTCGCTGGCAGAATGGTATTGGTAGAGCAATAAAATATTTTCGTACCAATCGAGAACCGTCCATGAATCGGTAGCCAAATGCAACAAGAACTGTGCTTTTTGGTGTTGGGCTTCATTGCGGTCTATGCAATAAAAATGGGAATCTATTTGCGTGTTGCCGTTGGATTTAAACAAAATTTTGGTACCTGTTTCGTTCCACTTGGCATTGTTGTGGCGCGATACTCCATCAGACAGCAAAGTTGTGGTATTGCTGGGACGGTGGTGCAAATAAATTTGGTACACCTCATTACCACCAGTGTCTTTGGCAAACAAAAAACCGTCAAAATTGGGATTTGGACAGGTCTGCAAAGAGGCAATTGGTTCGTCAAAAAACGTAATTTGCTGGCGCGCGGCGGTGGCTGCGCGAATGTGGTGTACTTGGTTGTTGTTGGCAAAGCGTGTGATGATATAAATACCTTTTTCATCGCTATCCCAGTCTGCCAAAATGGCACTTCGGGTATTTTGGTATTGGCGCAATTGTTCTACCAAAGCAGGTGGGATAGATGGCACATTTTCCACCACCAAATTACCTATTAACTGTTCCTGCACCGTTTCACTCCTTGTTGTGTGCATAGCCATTAAATTTTATTCTTGAACAAGCTATCTACAAATTCGCGCTTGTTGAACACCTGTAATTGCTCCATACCTTCGCCCACACCAATGTATTTGATAGGGATTTTGAACTGGTCGGCAATACCCAAAACGACACCACCTTTTGCTGTGCCGTCCAATTTGGTGATGGCAATGGCAGTAATTTCGGTGGCTTTCATAAATTGTTTGGCTTGTTCCAAAGCGTTTTGTCCTGTGGAGCCGTCCAAAACGAGCAACACATCGTGTGGGACTTCGGGTGCCAATTTTTGCATGACGCGCTTAATTTTGGACAATTCCTCCATCAAATAATACTTATTGTGCAAACGGCCTGCGGTATCTATCAAGACCACATCAGCTTTTTTTGCTAATGCCGACTGCACCGTATCGAAGGCAACGGCTGCGGGGTCGGCACCCATGCCTTGCTTAACAATACCCACCTCGACGCGATTCGCCCAGATGTTGAGTTGGTCGACAGCGGCAGCACGGAAAGTATCGGCGGCACCCAAAATAACTTCTTTACCCCTCTTCTTGAATTGGTACGCCAACTTGCCAATGGTGGTGGTTTTGCCCACACCATTCACGCCCACAATCATCATCACATAAGGATAAGGTGACTTGTCGGGTACTTCAAAATCGTCGTATTCGGGTGTATTATTCTCGGTCAGTAGGCTAATAATTTCATCTTTGAGCATGGCATACACCTCCAATACATCGTTGTATTTGTCGCGCGCCACGCGCTCCTCCAAGCGTTCGATGATTTTGATGGTAGTGGCAGCACCCACATCGCAAGCTACCAAGGCTTCTTCGATGCCGTCCAACACATCTTCGTCAACAACGGTTTTGCCTGCTAAGGCTTTGGTGAGGCGCGAAAACATACCTTCGCCTGTTTTTTCGAGTCCTTTGTCTAAGTCTTCTTTCTTTTCTTTGGAGAAAAAATTAAAAAATGCCATTTGATTCTGTTTGGAGGGTGAAATAGGCTGATAACATTTGCCAAAGGGCAAAGATACGGCTTTTTGTTGGTTTTTGGTGTGAATGAAGCGGAAAAAATTGTTTTGGCAATGCTTATGCCTATAGAAACAGCCATTATTACAACCCAAACACCCAAATTGTGCTTCTCAATTTGCTTTATTGTGTTTTCTTTTTATGTCCTAATATAAAAAAACTCAACAGCCAACTCTGCCCCTATCGGATAAAAAGGTTTTAGGATTGTCACCCACATTTAATAGTGTTTTATAACGGGTGATAACTACCTTTTCTACATGACTATATAATACTTTTCAAATTTTGCAAGATATGAATAATTTGTATTAGCTGGTCTGTTTGTGTGGCATCGTAGGCTTTGCTGAGGCAATATTGGGTGCCGTGCAAGCTGGCAAAATACCAGAATCGCCCTTGCAAATAACAGCCATAAAGCGGTTTATTGTCTTTGTTTTGCTCTTGGGCAATAAGCATCGCTATCAGCATTTGCCCTTCGGCATCGTCTTGTGCCTTTTTGCCTTTTTTAAACGCTTGCAGAAAAAAATAAGGTGCTTTGGGTGTATTAATGCCAAAAGGTGTAGCCAACATTGCATCGCATATCACAGATAAAGACGTACCGCGCACCACACCCGCAAGCGGACGTTCGTAAAAAAGTTTTATTTTATTACGTATTTCGGGTTTGGCGGCATGAAACACAAAGGATAAAAAGTGCATTTTTAGCTCCTCTTCGTTCCACACATCGCCCTCTTCTAACAGCCGCAAACGCTTTTCCTCTAATAGTTCGGTTAAACTGTAATTACTGGTATCCACATTTGTCCATGTATGCAACAAATCACATTCATAGCCACGTACCAATTCAAAATAACCCAACACTTGGTCTATGTCGTATTTGAGTTTTTTGATGTCGAATTTTTTTTCCATCATTTATATATTTTTGTAGGTTCTGTCAAAAAATAATTGCCTTTATGCTTTAGCTATAGCTAAATAGTGGTGCAAATATAGGATTTTATAGCTATCATTGGTGGTATGGCGTAAAAAATTTGATAACGACCTTATTAGGGTGGTATTTCAGAAAATGGCAACAATGGTAAAACATTCAAACAAAGCCTGAAAGGGTGATAGGTTTATAGCAAAAAAACGGAACAAAAAAAGGCATAAACCCTGATGGGGTGACATTATTCAACAAAACATGACATCATTTCACCCTGTCGGGGTTTATGTTAATTATTCTATTATTTTGAGGCTATAAACGTGTCACCCCGTTGGGGTTTTTATTATTTTGATGTTGTAATCTTGTCAACTAATCGGGTTTGTTTTGATAATAACAAAACACCTTGATAAGGTCGTTATCAAATTGTTACTATCAAAATATCATTCCGCATTTGTCATTTTTTTACAACAACACAAGCTAAAACCACTTTTTAAGGTTGTTATCAAAAGTAGCGTAATTTTTGATTATTTAAACAAAGCAGGATAGTATGTAAACCCTATCCCTACAAAGAAAGATTGTCATCATTTTTCACCACCGCCTGCGGCAGGAGCAACAAAAATGGCAATACTTTTTCATAATCCAATCCTTCATATTCCACACCCAACTGCCTAATGTGGTGATAATAGTTAGCATGGTGTTGGTAGTAGTAGCGTTCGCTCGGCAATAGCCACGCTTTTTCGCCCAAATGTTGCGCCAAAAACCATTTTTCTAATAAGCGCGCACAACGTCCATTGCCATCGTTCCATGGATGAATCTTGACAAAAACGACATGCAACATTGCCGCAAAATAAAACACTTCGACAAGTGACAAAGAGGCTTCGCACAAGCAACGCAAGTCGCTATAAAAGGCTTCCATAGCAGCAGGCAAACTAAAAGGCGAAATCGCAACATACTCAATATTACCTTTGGGGGTTAGAACGTACATATTTTGTTGGCGCATCTTACCGCGCTGGTGTTTCGCCAATAGGTGTTTACTAAGGAGGCGGTGTGCCAACGCCAAATTTTCGGCATTGAGCGGGTGTTGTTGCGCAAAAATATACGCATTGTATAGGTCGTCTATCTTTTTGGTATAGTCGGGCAAAAAAGCTACTCCCATGCGTTTGTGCTTAATGTAGCTATCCAAATCGATGTTTTCGCCCTCAATTTTGCTGCTATAGACTGAGGCAACAGACACATAAAAACTAAATTCATTGTTGCTCGAAGGGGCATCATGCAGTGCCTCAAAATGTTCGCCAAGGGTGGCACATATTGGGGAGCTGTAGTAAGCAGTCCAACAAGTGGTTGGAATTATTTGTAATTGCGGAAACATGATTTTGGATTTTGATTACTTAAAGTTGCAAAAATACAGTAATATTTTGATTATTTAAGCAAAATAACCTTCCACGCTTTTGAACCTTTGATGGAATACCTAAATTTTCAACAAGCCTTCGGGAGTTCAAAACCTCCGAAGGCTTTTGTTTTTGTCCTATAAGCTAAAAGTTTGGGTTCAAGACCTAAACTTTTACGTCCACCCACGTAAAATTTTAGGTTCAAGACCTAAATTTTTAGGTTCAAGACCTAAACTTTTACGTCCACCCACGTAAAATTTTAGGTTCAAGACCTAAACTTTTACGTCCACCCACGTAAAATTTTAGGTTCAAGACCTAAACTTTTAGGTTCAAGACCTAAAAGTTTGGGTTCAAGACCTAAAAGTTTAGGTATTTGACTGTTATGGAGATAATCATCAAATATCAAGAGAATAGTATTACCCAACAATTCGATAATATTATATCGCCTTTTCAGGGTTTTATCCATTGTGCTGTATTGGGCATTGTCTATCATCTTGTCACTCTTTTAAGGTTTTTGTTTTTTGACAGTCCTGAAAATCATCTAAATGATGCACTTTTTTCCATAACCGAAAAATATCTTCATAGAACTGAATCGGAACAGTGATTCGCGCGAATTGGTTTTGGCAAGGGGCAAAAAAAGATACCCCTCAAAGAACATTTGCTATTTGGAGTGGTATTTTTTCTTTGTCTAAATCATGTACGTCTTCATACCCAAAATGCACTTTTTTCCATAACCGAAAAATATCTTCATAGAACTGAAGCGGAACAGTGATTCGGCAAAATTCATTTCTTCTGAATACAATAAAATGTAGCACACAAAGAATTGTCGCTCTTTGATGTGCTATGTTTTGTTTACATAAATCATACATTTTCTCTTGACCAAAATGCACTTTTTTCCATAACCGAAAAATATCTCCATAGAACTGAAACGGAACAGTGATTCGCGCGAATTGGTTTTGGCAAGCGGCAAAAAAATAACCGACCTAATAACGAGCTATTATTGAGCATAAAAATCATTGTTTTTAGCTGCTATTTTATAGGTATAAAACCCAACAGTGTGGCGCTAAAAATCTCCGCAACCTAAAGAATTTGCTTTGGGTTGCGGAGATATGTGGGTTTGTTATGCTACTATTTCTTCGGGTTTCTGACGAAACAACAACTCAAAGGTGCTACCTTTGCCCAATTTGCTGCTCACATTGATTTTTCCTTTGTGTGCATCAACCATGAGTTTGACATAGCTCAAACCTAAACCAAAACCTTTGACATCGTGTAGTTTGCCAGTGGTTACACGATAAAATTTGTCGAATACTTTTTGTAATTCGTCTTTGCTCATGCCAATTCCTTCGTCGCTGATAGCAATGCTCACATAGCCATCGGGTGTTTTGTTGGTTTTAACAGTAATTATCGGGCATTGCTTGGAGTATTTAATGGCATTGTCCAAAAGATTGTAAATCATGTTTTGAATATGCTCCTTATCTCCCCAAATCGTCAAATCTTCGTCGGCGGGTTCATAGTGCAGCTCGCCCTCAACAGTTTGTACTTGTAGCATTGTTTTTTGGAGGATATTGTCCAATAGTTCCACCAAGTCGATGTTTTCGTTGCGGAGGTTAATGGAGCCGCGCTCGAGGCGTGCAAACTGCAATACCTTCTCAACATGCCCTTCTAAGCGTTGGTTTTCTTCTTTAATGATTCCCGCATACCGTTGTATGTTTTGTGGTTGGTGTTGCAAGCTTTTATCGGTCAACATTTCTGTGGCTAAACGAATGGTCGATATGGGTGTTTTTAGCTCGTGGGTCATGTTGTTAATAAAATCTGTTTTCATGTCCGAAAGCTTTTTTTGGTGCAAAATGGCATAGACCGAATAAGCAAAGGTCATGATAAGCGTCAGATTGAGAAACAAAGACAGGGCAAACATACTTTTAGAATCAGACCACAAATAACGGTCATATTTGGGAAAATACAAGAATATTTCACCCACCGCATAGCGTCGCATACTATTTCGATAGATTTTTTTGCGAAAATTGGTCGTTTTTAGTTCAGGAGACACCACATCGGGATAATGCAATACCATTTTTTTACCCGATTTAACGGCATATTGATAGGGTTGGTTGATGCCTGCTTCTTTGAGGGTATTTCGGATAATGGTATCGACGGTGCTTTTGGTAATGGATTCTTTTTCGCCCAAATCGTTGCTCATCTGCACCTGCATAAACTCTGTTGTGGCAATAAGTTCGGCTTGGGTTTTGCCTTGCAAAGTGGCAACGGTCAGTAGGTTCTGGCTTTCGGTATGGGTGCGTCTTTGATAGCTGATGTGTAACTCGTCGCCTGCGCTATGCTCTTTGAGGTGTTTCATGAGCATTTGAGCGTTGGTTATCGTGTCGTCATCAACGGCAATAATAATGTCTTCGGGCGACAAACCTGCTTCGTCGGCAGGGCTACCCCGCACTACGTCAGACACAACAACAGCACCTTCTTCTTCTTGGTGGTTCTCAAAGCTAATACCCAAATAGGCTTGTGCTTCCTCATTGTTCTTATCAATAATGGCAATATTGGTGGGTGTGGGTGGTGGAGCGGGTTGTTTGCAAATAGCTGCAATATTGCTTTGTTTTTGGGCTACATAATGCGAGCTTTCCATGAGCAATCGCACCAAGTCGGGGTCGGCGGCATTGCCTATCCTTTGGAGCAAAAAATTAGCTGCCATTTGCGAGGTTTCGGTGCGTTCTATGGCATCGGCGGCTCGCTGTAGGGCATCGCTCACCATGCTATTAAACGCCTCTTCTTTGACCTGCATGGATTCTTTTATCCATTTATATTGCAAAAAAATAGACCCCAAAATAGCCAGAGACATGCTCACAAACAACCATTGCATTTGCGTTTTATTCATCGATGGTAGCTTGGATAAAATTGTTTTGGTACAAGTATTGTGGTATGACCAACAAACCGCTTGATTTGGCAGGGAAAACACCACAAAGGCTGCAAAATTACGGAAAAAAGTGCGAAAAACCTATTTTCTGCTTCCATCAAGCTAATTCTTTGCCAATGGTATGCACACATAAAGGCAAGTTGGGGGAGGAAAATGGAAAAAAATGAAAGGAAATTTGGATTAATGTCTTTTTATGATTATTTTTGCCAGATTTTTACCATCTATTGCTATTGGATACCCCTTCCAAGGCATAATATATTTTATTCACTAACTAAATTTACCCCTGATGAAAAAAATTCTTAACTTATTTTCACAAAAACAAACTCCCAATGCTAATAATTTTCCTGAATCTATCTTTTATGACTATATCAAAGAAGGAAACTTAGAAAAAGCTTTCGAAATCATCAATCGTTTCGAGGTAATTCGCAACAACCCCGAAATCATTAGGTTGCGATTTAGATATAGTGCTTTGCAAAAAGAACAGGGAACAATAACAGAACAAGACCGACAAATTGAGCGTAATAGGATTGTACAGGGTTTGCTTCATTTCATAAATAAAAACCTCAGTAGTGATACTATCACTAATCAATTTGGCTTATTCATCTATAAGGACAACTTTAGAAAAGAATATGAACAGCGCCTAAACCAAAAAATCGGTAACGGGGAAAAACAGGAACTTAACTATCAAAAAGAAGGCGAAACTCAAACAAAAGACAAAACTCCAACAGAATATATTCTAAGTGAGCTAGAAAGCAACAAACATATCTTGATACAAGGTGGAAGCGCGTCAGGTAAAAGTACAGCTCTTTTGCAGATTGCCATTGACATACTTTCAAATCCAGAATCCGAATCAAAAGAAAACAACAAACCCAGCTTAAAAGGCAGGTTGCCTATCATTCTGAACTTAGAAAAATACAAACCATTCGCTAAAAAACTTACTTTTAGAGAGTGGTTAGAGGATTATCTCTCTTTTGGTTACGGTTTTAGCGAAGAATTTTCGCGAAAAGCAGTGCGGGATAATTCGCTTGTTCTGTTGATAGATGGTTTTGATAGTTTAAGTGATGGTAAAAAAGAAAACGATGGTAAAAAAGAAAACGATGATGAAAAAAAGATTTTTGCGGAAAGTTTAAATGCCTATTGGCGTGAGGCTAACGCAAAAGAAAGTGAACCTATGTTAGTCATTTGTTTACAGAAAAATTACGATTATTTCTGTAAAACAGAGTTTAAGTTCACAAGCTATTCTCTTCCAACAAAAAAAGATACAAATTTGCTATTAGATAATATGAAAGAATATATCGAACAGATATCAAGAATAGATAAAGAAGATCCGAACAAAAATGATCAGAAGGAAGCTGAAGTTATAACAATTTTTGTTGAAGACCGCCTAAAACATACGCCATTTGAAAATTTTAGCGCGGGTGAAAGTAACGACCACTTAATCGAAAAGTTAAACACCTCAAAAAAATACTTGACATGGATAGCGCAACATTTTGAAAATAACCAATCTTTTGAGTTGATAGATTTTCAACCAAAAATGTTAAAATATGGCATATTGTATCCATTTTTTTGTGCTGTTTTGTTTGGTTTTTTGGGGTTGTTTAGTGGTTTTTTGGTTGACATATCAGATGGGATAAAAGACGGTGATATAAATCAAAATAATGAACAAGTGAATCATTCTCCTATTATTGAGAATGCAGATACTACTAAAACGAAAAATACCAATACGAGTTGTACTAACCCGGAAGGTGGTGTTAAGGAAGTCCTAAAAGCTGTGGAGAGACATATAGATAGTTTGAGTAAGACAATTAAACATTTTTTGTCAATCGAACATACCACACCCACTATTTCTCATAAAACCAAATGCGGCTGCACTAATCCCAAATCCTGTTTATGCAACCTTTCTGAAAAAATAAGCGGTGTTTGGGATGGTGTATTTGTGGGAATGTTAATCGGTATTTTGATAAGTATGTTAAGTAGTTTACAATCTATAAAAACAAAAGATAGATTAAAAATAACTTTGGTACGAAACAGGAATATCATAACTGGACTCCTCACCAGTATGGTAATATCAGTACCTTTGGGTATATATTTTAGCATATTTTACGATGATATAAGATGGTTATTAGATATTATTGGTTTTTTAGAAAATAATATAGATGAAATTATATTAGTAATTTTAATGGTTTTTTTGCTTTTTTTTACAATGCTCTGTTACGATCGTATATTAGGCAAGTTTTTTTACTATATGCTTTATTCAATAGTATATGGAATTCTTGTTTGTTTATTTATGCTATCCATTGGTTATTTTCCTACTGAACAACTTGGTTGTACCGAATTGATGAGTTTCTGTATTATTAGTTTTGCAATTCCTGCTTTTGCTTTTCTATTTGTTGGTGCTATTTTCGCATTCATAGAGAATTTATTCGAGCAAGTATACACCGTTCGAACATTTTCGCAAATTCAAGAGCCTTATCAAAGATTAAGTAGTAATAAATTAGCAAGTATTGTGCAAGTAGCTTTTGCAACATTGGTGGCGATATCAGTACTTACTTTATTGTTAAAACCTGATTATTTTACAACCATTTACAAAAATAATGATTTACTTGAAAATATCTTCCTTATTAGTTCTTTGTTTTTGAATTTTATAGCAGTAGGCTATCTAACAACCCCCATTGCACGTCACCTTATTTTGCGTTTTTCCTTATGGTCGGAAGGGAGTCTGCCTATTAATTTAGTAGACTTTCTCAACTATGCTACTGAGGCTCGCATCTTAGAGAAAGAAGGCGGGCAATGGAAGTTTAGGCATCATACCTTATACGAATACTTTAGAGATTTAAAGTAACACTACAAAGTTTGTTTTACCATCATTACAAAATACAGCAAAATATGTCTCCAAACCGAAATAACTCTAGCAAATACAGCCGTCCCCTACTAATTTTTTACTTCTTAGTAGCTTATGTCTTAGCTGCTTTCTCTTGGTGGACTTATCTCCACCTCAAAAATTTTCGCCAGCAATATGAACTAAAGCTCAATGTAGCGGAGT
The DNA here is from genome assembly GCA_016787295.1 of Chitinophagales bacterium. Taxonomy (GTDB): domain Bacteria; phylum Bacteroidota; class Bacteroidia; order Chitinophagales; family UBA2359; genus JAEUUX01. Next base: position 5,471 of record JAEUUX010000210.1, on the reverse strand, counting down.
TGGAGTTTGATAAATATAAATTGGATAGCGACCAAGTGCGCCACAAATCCGAAACGCTCACCAATGCCAAAAAACGCTACGATGCCGACCTCAACATGATTATTGGTGAGGCGGTGGTATTTTTTCTCTTGTTGTTGTTTGGCACCTATAAGATTCATGCGGCAATGCGCAACGAAACCGAAATGAACCAACAACAGCGCAATTTTTTATTGTCTATCACCCACGAATTGAAGTCGCCTATTGCAGGCATTAGGTTAGCCATCGAAACCCTCCTGACGCGTCCCTTAGACCGCGCTCCGCAGTTGCGCCTATTGAGCAATTCGATGAAAGACGTGGAACGACTGCAAAATTTGGTCGAAAACATATTGCTTGCCGCCAAATTAGAAACCGCACAAAATAGCCTTCAGCCACACGAAAAAGTCGACTTGAGCGCCATTATGGACGAGCTTAAGCAGAAGTTTATGATGAGTTTTGGGCAAGTACGTCATTTTCGTTGGCATACCACCTATAGTTTGTTTGTTTTGGCAGACCGCATTGCTTTGGTCTCCATGATAACCAATCTTATAGAAAACGCTATCAAATACTCACCCAAAGAGTCCAATATCACCATTTCGCTGCAAGCCGTCGAAGCTCAAAAGGCACGTATCATCATCGCCGACGAAGGGGTTGGTATTCCCGACCACGAAAAAGCTAAGATATTCACCAAATTCTACCGCATTGGTAACGAAGATACCCGAAAAACCAAAGGCACAGGTTTGGGATTATATATCGTCAAACAGTTGGTAGATTTGCATGGCGGCACCATACAAATTGCAGATAATCAGCCACGCGGCACCATTTTTATCATCGAACTGCCTTATACCGAATATATTCCTCCGATGGAAGACGAATATGCACCCGATATTGCCGACATGAGCTGGGTTAATCAAAATTAAGCATACAATACCCCATATTTCCCCCAAACTGCCTCTATACACCCAATAGAGGCAGTTTCTTGTTTAGTTATGGCAAAAAAAACGTACCTTTGCAAGTCTATTAACACCCAAACCAAACCGTTTCGTCTTATTATTTTGCACAAAATGACACACCATTTAATACAAAAATACAATATCGCAGGACCACGCTATACCAGCTATCCCACCGTTCCTTACTGGAAAAACGCCCAATTAGCGCCCGAACCCTGGATAGAGTCGGTGGTGCAATCGTTCAACGAAAGCAACATGTCCGAAGGTATTAGCCTCTACATTCACCTGCCTTTTTGCGAATCGCTCTGTACTTTTTGTGCTTGCCACAAACGCATCACCAAACAACACAGCGTCGAACTACCCTATATTGAGGCTGTTCTCAAAGAATGGGAATTATATTGCTCTCTTTTTCCACAAAAACCGCGTATCAAAGAAATACACTTGGGCGGTGGCACTCCCACTTTTTTTAGCCCCGACCATTTGGAACAACTAATAGCAGGTATTTTTGCCAAAGCTGACAAAGCCGCCGACTTTGAGTTCAGTTTTGAGGCACATCCCAACAGCACCCAATATGAACACCTCCAAACCCTCTATCAGATGGGTTTTCGACGCGTTAGCTTTGGCGTGCAGGACTATGATGCCAAAGTGCAAAAAACTATTCACCGCATTCAGCCCTACGAAAATGTTGAGCGCGTAACCCGCTGGTCGCGAGAGTTGGGCTATGAATCGATTAGTCAAGATTTGATATTTGGTTTGCCTTTCCAAACACCCGAAAGCATTAGCCACACCATTCGCCTTACCCAAACCCTCCAGCCCGACCGCATTGCTTTTTATAGTTATGCCCACGTGCCTTGGGTGAAAAATAGCGGACAACGCGGCTACGACGAAAAAGACCTCCCTACCGCTACCGAAAAAAGAATACTGTATGAAATAGGCAAACAATTGCTCGGCGAATTGGGTTATGAAGAAATTGGTATGGATCATTTTTCCTTGCCCAGCGACTCCTTGTTCAAAGCCGCCCAAAACAAAACTTTGCACCGCAATTTCATGGGTTATACGTCCAACAAAACCCAATTGATGATTGGTTTGGGCATGAGTGCCATTGGTGATTCGTGGTATGCTTTTGCACAAAACGCCAAAGAAGTGGAGACCTACACCGCTCTTGTACAACAAGACCAACTACCCGTGTTCAGAGGGCATTTCTTAAATTCCGAAGATTTGACCATTAGAAAACATATACTCAATATCATGTGTCATTTTGCAACATCGTGGAAGGAGAGTGCTATGCAATTCCCCGAATTGCCCCAATGCTTGGAGCGTTTGCGCGAAATGGAGTCCGATGGTTTAGTCATTATCAATTCCGACAACCTGCAAGTTCCCGACCATGCACGCCCATATATCCGCAATATCTGTATGGCATTCGATTTGCACCTCATTAGAAACGAACCCCAAACGCGTATTTTTTCTATGACGATTTGAGGAAACTTTCTAACCCACTGCTTATCTTAATTGCCCCCTCTCATTCCTCCGCATTAAACCTTTTTTTGCAAAAATTTGCAGCGCGCCAAAAGAAAAAAAGACAAAATAAAACTACATAACGAATTAATTAAAAAAATGTAGTAGCTTTGCAGGCTATTTTCCCCAATAATTTTGAGGATACTTTCCTCATCTTTTTTTGTTCACTCCAAAAAATGTTTTTGCGCTATGGCAAACCTTCGCAATACCTATCTGGGCATTTCGTCGCCCAACCCTTTTTGGTTAGCTTCGGCACCTCCCACCGATAAATACCACAATGTTCGCCGTGCCTTAGACGCAGGTTGGGGCGGCGTGGTATGGAAAACCTTGGGTTCGCAAGTCAAAAATGTATCCTCCCGCTATTCATCGGTAGACTACAACGGACACCGCATGATGGGTTTCAACAATATAGAACTTATTTCCGACCGTCCATTAGACCTTAATCTCAAGGAAATTGCACAAATCGTTCGTGAATATCCCGACCGAGCCATGATTGTCTCGCTCATGGCGGATAATAACCGAACCGCTTGGCACGAACTGATTAAAAAAACGGAAGATACCGGCGCACATGGCATTGAGCTTAACTTCGGTTGTCCACACGGCATGATTGAGCGCGGCATGGGCGCGGTGGTGGGACAAGACCCCGAAATTGCTAAAATGGTTGTCGAATGGGTCATGGAAGCCGCTACTATTCCTGTTATCACCAAACTAACGCCCAACGTGCATTCTGTTGTGCCTACTGCCAAAGCAGTTGTAGCGGGCGGCACCAATGGTTTGTCACTCATCAACACCATTCAGTCCATCACAGGAGTCGATTTGGATACCTTTGTACCCAATCCGTTTGTGGGCGGACAGTCGGTATATGGCGGTTATTGTGGCCCTGCTGTTAAGCCCATTGCCCTCAAAATGCTCACCACGCTGGGCAAAAATCCTGCAACAAACCATGTACCAATATCGGGTATTGGTGGCATTAGCACTTGGCGCGATGCTGTTGAGTTTATGTTGTTGGGGGCTGCCAATGTGCAAATCTGTACGGCAGCAATGCGTTATGGCTTCCGAATCATCGATGACCTTTGTAGCGGTTTGAGTAATTGGATGGACGAAAAAGGCTTTGCTACCACCGACGAATTTGTGGGTTTGTCTATTCCCAAAATTACTGATTGGGAAAAACTCGACCTCAATTTCCACATCGTTGCCGACATCAACCAAGACAAATGTATTCATTGCGGCTTGTGCTATATTACTTGCGAAGACACCTCGCACCAAGCTATCAATTTGGAACAAGGCAAACCTTATAATACCTATACTATCAAAGAAGAAGAGTGTGTGGGTTGTAATTTGTGTAAATTGGTATGCCCTGTTGAAGACTGTATCACGATGGTCGAGCAACGCAAAGGTGACGAATACCTTAACTGGATAGCATATCAGGAGCGCGGTTTGCCTTTGAATGACCATTAAACACAAATGCTAAAAATATTTTCCTTGTGCTTAAACCTTTGCTATGGAACAGCATCTAAGAAGTCGTAAGAGTCCATAGTAAGTGAGTTTTTGAGTCGGTAATAGCTTTTAGAGCCTGTGAAAGGCTTTTGAAGTTGTTGCCGACTTTTTTGCGCTATGTCCTACCTTTGGCTATCAAATTTCGTGCTGTAGTGAATGAAACGCTAAAAAAGTCGTACCTTTGCAGCGTTTATCAGCCATGGTGCATCTTTTCTTGTCCTATAAAGCAAAAATTTTACGGTGAACGTTTATACTTCCTTACAGCAAGCCCGACAACAACAACAGAAAAAAATAGCAGTATTACTTGACCCCGACAATGGTTCGCCCAAAGTGGTTGATGCCTTGGTGGGGCAGGCAATGGCAGCGCGTGTTGACTATTTTTTTGTGGGCGGCAGTTTGGTGATGAATCGCCAAATAGGGCAGTGGATACAGCAAATCAAGTCTATCTGCAACATTCCTGTTATTCTGTTTCCGGGCAGTTTGTGGCAGGTGGTTCCCGAAGCCGATGCCTTGTTTTTTTTATCGCTGGTGTCGGGCAGAAACGCTGATTTGTTGATAGGACAACATGTTGTTGCAGCGCCTATCCTCAAGCAAATGCCTATTGAGGTGATGTCTACGGCTTATATGCTCATCGACGGTGGCGCGCCAACAACGGTGTCTTATATTAGCAATAGCACGCCTATTCCTGCCGATAAAGCACAAATTGCGGTTTGTACGGCAATGGCAGCCGAATTGTTGGGCATGAAAATTATTTATATGGACTCGGGAAGTGGTGCCAAAAATGCTATTAGCGAAAGCATGATACAAGCTGTATCGCAACATGTTCCTTTGCCGTTGGTGGTGGGTGGTGGCATACGAACACCCGAACGCGCGGCGTTGAGCTGTAAGGCGGGTGCTGATGTGGTGGTGGTGGGTAATGTCTTGGAAAAAGATCCTAGTTTGATAGGCGAAATGGCGAAAGCGGTACATGAAAGCAACTGAACATGTGACATTGACAGTGGTTTGAAATGTTAGCAAGGTTTGATGAAGAATGTTTATATAGTCGAAGGGCGAAGCGCGTTAGGGATGCGGAGGGTGGCGTTAGCCAGTGCGTAGCTTGTCGAAGCACCGCAGCGGCAGCGAAGCCCGTAGCAGCCCGCCCGCCAGGGAACGCCCAAAAAATAAAATCATAAGCGATGAATACTGAATTGAAAATACTTTTCGGATTTGATAATAGACGATGGCACGCACTCGTCCCAAAATGTAACATCAACTAACGGCAATTTGCCATTCCTCCAAATACTGCTTTCGTAAGCGAAAAATGGTGATTCATCTTTTTTGCTCACCCAAAAAAGAAGCAAAAAAGGGTGTTCTTTTTTCGAGTGGATTCGTCCGGCGTGCTGTGGTCTTTGCTTAATTTTGTGGTAGCAAGTACGGTTGTAAGCATTTTGCCTGTTTTTCCACATTAGCTACCACAAAATGTAGGCAATCGTTGAGGCAATTATCGCTTTTTGT
>JAEUUX010000209.1 GCA_016787295.1 Chitinophagales bacterium | reverse complement strand
CCCTTATATAAATCATAAAATCGTATGCTATGATTTATAGCAAAAAGGATAGAGTTTAGCTTGTTTTGTATAAAACCTTAATTATAAGACCCCAATAAGGCTAATTTTCTTAGGTTTCATTTGTTTTACTCAAAAAAAACAACCTATTTTTATAACTGTAAAAAATATCGTTTTTCCTAATTTTTCGACTGCGTAATGTCAGTTATTAATTTGTTTGTTTGCTTTTGGGGGTTGTGGCGAGGGCATTAAACTAATTTACGACCCAACAGGACAGTATTGTATCTCACAATTTAGGTATTGTGGAGGTTCCACTATATTTACGTATGGCAAAGTAACAACTACTAGAACCTTGCCAAGGTCATATATAATAGCACATAACCGTTGGAGTGATGCATGGTATGGACTTATAGAATGGCGAGGAGAAGAAGCCGTAGTCCATAGCCCCTACCATAATTTTGAAGGTGTTATGCTTGATAATAGCACCTTGCAATTATCTTTTATGTCTGAACATTTTTTTTATAGTTTATTTTTTGATGAAATACCAAACGACTATATTAAGGTGAGTAGCATTCCTGAATATAATACACAAAGGAAGTAAATGCTCAAAATCATAATCACCTCAGTTATAGTATCAATGCTAATTAGTTGCAATTCTCCTACCACCAAACCCATTCCTTTCTTTATTCCTTTCGCTTTTGATAAGCAAAAATGGCAAGAGGATAGTTTGGCGTGTAATGGTTATAGGAAAAGTATTATATCCAGTATAATAAGACATGAAAAGTTTTTTTCGTATCAAACCCATATAGACACCTTTCTCCACTATTTTGATGGTTATCATAAGGTGCGAGATTTTAATGAAGTACAATATTACTATTACTGGGTATAATATGGCTATCATTGTAAAATAGACCCTAATAACTACAGACAGTATCAATTAGCCATGGAAAGCGATGTGTTTTTTGCAGTAATAGTTAGACAAAAAGACCACAAAATAACAAACTTCGTATTGGGCGAATAAAAATTATGCTAATCAAGTTTTAGTGTTAGGAGAGGCATAGATTTTTGTCTTTGGTTAAAAAATACTGTCAAAAAACCATTGCTACAATTATTATCGTTCTAAAAACATTTCACCATGCTAATAGCCAATCCACTCTATGATACTGTTTTTAAATATCTAATGGAAGATTTAGATATTGCTCGCGGCTTATTATCATTAATCCTGAACACCGAAATTATCTCTTTGAGTGTTAAACCGCAGGAGATGAC
>JAEUUX010000148.1 GCA_016787295.1 Chitinophagales bacterium | reverse complement strand
CATTTTGGTTATTTTGTCGGAATGAAATGCTATTATTCAGCACAATATCATCTCACTTGTTCGAGTGGCGAAGCGCGTTAGGGATGTGGCGGGTGGCGTTAGCCAGTGCGTAGCTTGCGAAGCACCGAAGCGGCAGCGAAGCCCAGAACAGCCCGACCCGCAGGGAACGCCCCAAAAAGACAATGTATTATTATCGAACTATTTAACCAAAATGAAACAGTAGTGTTTTGTTGGTTCGAAATATCGCTGTGATAGCCTATTATTATTTTGACAAAGGCATTGTTTAGTGGTATAGTAACAATGGAGCGACAGTAAAAAAACATTAAAATTTGGGTTGATAAATCCTTGATGAGATGTAATAATCGCAGAAAATAACGAATAAGGAACAAGGGTGAATAGAGATGATATTATTTGTTTGGGATTCAATAACGTTGCTCCATTAGGATTTTTATCGATTGTTCCTCCATCTTATTTGGGCATTTTCAATAAACATCTAACAACTTAGCATCAAGAATCGTATTGATTCATATTATCAAAATTTATTAATAATATTGTATAAAAAAGGAGTTTTCCTAATTTTTATACGCTTTGTATCCAATTAAACACATTGATATTAACGCCAAAAACAAACCCGTCGCGCGAAAATTTCGCCCGACGGGTTGTTGTTTCAACAAGCACATACAATTGTAGTAGTTAAGCACTAACGAGGTTTGCGCGAGCCACCGCTGTTGTTGCTATTGTTATTGTTGCTATTGCGTGAAGGCTGACTATTATTGCTATTGCGACTTGGAGCAGAGCTATACGACTTGCTCGAACCATCACCGCTATTGTACGATTTAGGTTGTTTGTCTTGACGAGGTTTGTCGATAGAAGGGCTATGGTCGCGATCTTTACCTTTTTTGGGTTGTTCCATCACAGGAGCCGAGTCATGACCACCTTTTTTAGGTTTTTCATAACCACCTTGTTCTTGAGATTGATTTTTAACTGGTTGGCTATTGTTGTTCATCTCTGTTTGTTGGTCAAAAACCACGTTTCCTTTTTTAGGTTTTGGACGGTCACTACCACTATTATTGTTGTTAGTATTATCCGCTGGGTCAAAATTGTTGTTATTGTCCGTATCGTTATTGTTTTGATTTGGACGAACAGTTTTTACTGGCGTGCTATTATTGTCGTTTTGTTGGAAAGGCGAAACATTCGTATTTTTTGATGGACGTACTGTATTGCCAATACCAACGTTGCCATCATTTTTACCACCTTGTGTGTCTGTATTGTGTGGATTAGGGCGAACGCCACCACCATTGTTATAGTTGGTGTTATAAATTCCTACATCTGCGCCACCATTATTGCGACCGCCATAAGAATCTTTACCCGGACGAGGTCCTTGATGACCGCCATACGTATTGTCTGAATCGCCATTATAGTAGGGACCAGAATAGTAGTTGTTCACTACCACATTTTGCCAGTTGCCATAACCCCAGCCGTTGTTCCAAGAATTATAGCCACAATTGTAATAGTTGTTCCAGCCATTATTCCAACCGCCATAGTAGTTGTTCCAGCCGTTGTTCCAACCGTTATTATAGTTGTTCCAACCCCAGCCGTTGTTGTAATAGTTGACTTGGATAATAGGACGAGGTCGCCACCAAGACCACCAAGGCTGATACATTGCCACTACGGGCGAGTAAGGGTTATAATAAATAGTTTGTCCCCAGAAAAATGGGTCAGGATTGTACCAATATTGGTCAACATAATAACCACTATAATAACTACAGCCCGTCACAGGACTGTGGAAGCGGCGAATGCGAGAGCTATAATAATAGTCATACTCATCATCATCAAAACCACCACCATCGGTGTCATAATAATTGTTGTTGGTAATGTAGGTATTACCACCTTCTGTGGTGTTTGTGGTGGTAGTTTGTGTGGGGGTGTTGGTGTTTGGTTGGTAGTCGTACACATCGTCTTGTGCAAGCGCAACCATTGAAATACTTAAACCAATAAATGCGGCAAAAAAATGAAACAAATTCATAGTTATTTCTTTGATGGTTGAAAAAATATATTTTGAAGGTATTGTTATTACCACTTTGAAAGAAAGAGTTATGGCTTAATAGCTACATAACCAATAGACACAAAAAAAACAAAACTTTTGCCTTATTGCAGATAACTGCCTAAATTTCAGGAAAATACATAATAATAAAAACCTAAATTATGACATTATATCGAGCAACAGCATGGCATTCTTCTTGTTTTTGTTATTTAGACGCAATATAGTCTAAAAGGTTTAAAAAAATAAATTCTTTTTCTTTATTTTGGGCGTTTCCCTACGGGTCGGGCTGCTACGGGCTTCGCTTCGCTGCGGTGCTTCGCAAGCTCCGCACTGGCTAACGCCACCCTCCGCATCCCTAACGCAATCTCCCCATGGGCAAGGATAATTATTTTTTTGTATCAATACAGCAACAAAATTAAGTCTTTTTTAACAATTCACCAAAAAAACGGCTAAATATTTCAAGATTCTGTCCTAAAATCTGCAAAAATGCGCCAAGCCAACAAACAAGCCATCATTGCACCAATAGCCGTTAAGCGAATACCAAAGTCGTTGGCAGTACTTTTGCCGAGCAACAAACACCACGAAAACAGCACATTTGCCAACGCAACACCCAATTTCATTGCCAAAATTCGCACCCCAAAAAACATACCAGCTTTGTAGTCACCTGTTTGTTTGCCGTCGGCATCTGCAATATCTGCCACCACCGCCGTCGGCAGAATGCTGAACACTGTCATAGGCACAATAAGCAGCATTATCAATAACAAACCTTGCATATAATTAGGCAAAGGGATTTTACCCAACATAGCTACCCAAGCATATACAAATGCAAACAACAGAAAAGAATGCTGTAACAGCACTTTTTTCCCATAACGATTTGCCCAATAATTGACAGGCACATACATTGCCACATTGAGCAGCAACACCACAGGAGTCATTAACGAAATAACACTTTTGTCCATTCGAAGCAGCACCGTCACATAATACACCAAACCTGATTGCACAAAAGTTAGCGCCATCCAATACACCAAATCGGCGGTAATGAATATGCGAAAATCGCGCCGCTGCAAAACCGAACGAATAGCTTCGGTGCTGGTTTTGTCGGATATTTGTTGGGCGCAATATTTTTTTTCGTTCACAAACAGTATCGGAACTACCATACACACGGCAGCAATGCCCGCGAAAATGACCAATGTAAGCCTAAAGGCAGTATCAGACAAGAAAAAATTGTCTAAATAGGCTTCGACCGCATATACTTGGTTGCCAATGCCCAATCCCAAAGCATAAGCAATAGAAATCATCGAGCTAATTTTTAGGCGTGCAGTTGAGGTGTGTCCCAGTTCGCTAACCAAAGCGCTATAAGGAGTGGTGTATAGGCTCAAAAAAATGTGGAACAGAAAAATCATCGCTGCCACGAATAGCGTATTGACCCAAGACTCACCCACCACAGGCGGACAAAAAACCAAGACCGACAGGGCAGCAAAAGGCAAAAAGGCAATTAGCATAAAAACTTTTCGCCTGCCCAAAGATGATTTGGAGCGGTCGGAACTGTTGGCTACTAAGGGGTCAATAAAGGCATCAAAGGCGCGCGAAGCTCCGTTGATAACACCCAACAAAAAAGGCATTGCCAACAAAGGCAAAAAACGCATTTTTCCGTCTTCGGGTGGCAGATAATAGTAGTTGAGCAAATTGATGGGGGCAAAACTTGCCAAAGACCAACCTAATTGTCCCACTGCATAGAGCAACAAAAGTGTGTTGGAAGGCATAACAGGTTGAGTAGCAGTAGTAGGAAAGGCGGTGGTTTTGTTGGGCATGTTTGTCTTATGATGTTTAATCTGCCAGTGTATTGCGCAAATATAAGATGGTATTGCGAATAATTTGCTGTTTGACCTGCAAATCTATCAATTTATTTTGAGCTTCTACCAATTTATTTTCGCGCGAGTTGACAATGAACAAATTTGACTCGCCACCCCTAAACTCTGTTTCTTCGGCGGTCAGTAGGCGGCTATAGTTTTGGGTCATTTGTTGGTATAATTGGATTTGTTGTTCGTTGTTTCGCCATTCATTATAGTATACATTGAGTTTGGCTTGTAATTCTTGTTGTTTTTGCTGCAAATCCAATTGCGTTTGTTGTATTTTGATGTCGGCTAATTTTAGCTCTGCTTTGGCAGTTCGGCGAAAAAGCGGCATATTCCATTCAACACCAATTTTGTAGTTATCCACTATGGGTATGGTTTCGTTGCCTATCGGAAGCCAACTATTCCCCAGCAAATTGTAGTTGAGGTTGAGTTTGGGCTTTAGTTTTTCAATTTTCCAGCGGCGGTCAATTGCGAGGTTTTGTAACTTGAAGCGGTATAGTTGCAATTGTGGGTGCTGTTCGTCGACAGGTGGTGGGTTGTTGTCAATGGGCGGCTGTGTGACCACAAATTGTGTGCGATAGGGTTGCACTTCTTGACTAATGTTGCGTCCGCGTCCGTTTTCGTCCCACAAATAGCTATCCAAAATAACTGCTGCATTACGGTATTGGTTTTGCACTTGGTTTAGTTCAAATTGGCGGGTTTGCACCTGCAACAAGGCTTCGAGGGTGTCGATGGCGGCAATATCACCCAGTCTATAATTGCTTTTTATCCACTCAAAGCGTTGTGTTGCCAATTGTAGTGCTTTTTGTGCGATGAGTAGCTCGTTATAGTTTTTTGTCCACTGCCAATAATCGATGGCTGCATTAAAAAACAGCTCGTTGAGCCATATTTTTTGCTCGTTTCGCGACGACTGTGCAAACACTTTGGCTTGTTGCAAAGCGGCGCGACGCGGGTCTATTCTCAAACCTTGCCACAAAGGTACACTCACACCCACACTTGCTTGCCCTTGTTCGGGTAGTTTATTTTCGGGATTCAACTGATAACCGTTCGCATAATCATAGCCTACCTTGAGGTCGAGACCTGGATATAGCGGAATTTTTATACCCGACTGCAATAGTGAATAATAGTTTTTGTTCGTAAAATTTTTGTTGTTGAAATAAGCAAAAGTTTGTGGGTCGAAATTGCCCTTGGCTGCTTGCAGGGTAGCGGCTGCCACTTCGTCGAGCAGATAGGCTTGTTTGGCTAAAGGGTGATTTTGGCGAATTAATGCAAAAAAATCGTTTTGCGTTAATATTCGCAAACTATCATTGCTTTGTGCTATAAGACCCATTTGCCAACACATCGTTATGCAAAAGAGATAGTAAAATTTCATTTTGTAGGGAACTTTGTTCAGTACAACTGTAGGTGAATAAAACCTCCAAAAAATTGCATAAATCGCTGATAATCAGTAGTTTATGTAGCAAAATTTCTTGGAGACGAATGTCGGGTTAATTTTTTTACTATTTAAAAAACGATTTTTTAGCAGGTTTCTGTTTATATTTTTCGCTTTCTTCGTCGTCGGTAGTTTCATAAAATTCGGGCGGGAAGGCGTTGAGTTGTCGCCATAGTTCATACCAAACGGGTACGTCTTTGAGCAAAGCCATACAGTTGGCACCCGACCCGACGCGCAAAGCCTCGGGCCACTTGGGTTCGTTGGGGTCTTCCTTGAGCAAGAGGCGATACTTGCCTTCGCTGTTGGTCACATTGTCAATCCCAACAACCTTGCCGCCATACGTGCCATAAGAGGCACCGGGCCAACCCGAAAAAATAATAGCAGGCCAACCATCAAATTGCATACGGACAGCGCTGCCAATACTCACCAACGGAAGGTCGATGGGAGCTATGTACATTTCGACTGCCCTATTGAAAGGATACGGCATAATGGTCACAACAGGGTCTCCCTCTTTGAGGTTTTCGCCAATGCCCGATTTAACGGCTTTGGTCACATAGCAATCTTGTGGTGCGGTGATGTAGTAAAAACCCTGTCGGGCGCTGTAGTTGGCATATTGGTTTTCCAATTTGGCTACATTGCCTTCTGCGTCATATTGTGTCGAAAGACTGCTAAACAAATCCGATTCCGATTTGGCAATTTTATCGGCATATTCGGCATCGATGCTGTTCAGTTCTATTTGGGTGTTGCTTAACTCGTTGCGGCTCACCAATATTTTGTTTTCAGAACTAATTTTTTTTGCTAATGCTTCTTGAAACTTCAGCTCTCTTTGTTCCAATTCGGTGAGTGATTTTAGCCCTTGTTGATACAACTGCTGCATACGTTCATACTGTTTCAGCGCCACGTCATAGTTGGTCAAGGCTGCCGAAAGGTCTATGCTATCTGTTTGAATTTTAAGCCTGATTTGTTTGATTTTGTTGAGAGTTTGATTTTTTTTGAGGCTTTGATTTTGTTGGAGTGCAGCTATTTGTTGTTGCAAGGCTTTGGCTTTATCACCATAAGCGCCCACTGCCGATTTTTTGGCGGCGATTTGCTGTGCTGTGCGCGGCAGTAGTTGCGGGTCAAAATAGTCATCCTTGATTTCGGAAATAAAAACGATGGTATCACCTTTTTTGATAAGTTGTCCTTCGGAGACAAACCATTTTTCGATTCGTCCTGCAATAGTAGTCTGTATGGTTTGTGGACGTTCGTTGGGATACAAAGTCGTTACTTTTCCTTTGGCACGAATGTTTTGTGTCCAAGGTAAAAACAGTATAATAACAAACAATACTAAAAAAAACAATAGCCAATAAGCCAATTTTTGTGACAAAGCGGCTGTATTCAACAACTCAAAAGTTTTGTAAGGTTGTTTGTTTAGGTGTGCGGTACTGTTATATGGAGATATATTGAGCATAAATAATAGGTTTTAGAGGTCTATGAGGAAACGAAATCGTGCTTTTTTTAATGGAATAGTGACGCATATTGTTGGTCTTTCAAGATGGTGGTAGATGGAGCATCGGCTATAAGACAACCGTTTTGCATCACTAATATACGTTCACATTGTTCTGCAATCACCTTTTTGTTGCTGGCAATGAGGAGTGTCCAAGGCTGTTGGGCAGCAGTAAGATGTTGCACAATTTTTAGCAAATCAGCTATTTCAAGGTTGCTAAAGAGGTCTTCGATGAGCAACAATTGTGGTTGCATGGCAAGACTTCGCGCCAACATAATTTTATTTACTACACTATGCGGCAACGACCGACCACTCGACACAATGGGCGTATCAAAGCCTTTGGGTTGTTGTTGTATAAAAGGCAAAAGCCCGACTACTTGTGCTATTTCTTGCAGGTATTGTAAAGATGCTTCGTTTTGGTTCATGGTGATATTTTCGGCAAAGGTGCCACTAAACACATCATCGGCGGCAGAAACTCCCCCAATATAACTGCGCAGCGAATCCAATTGTAGATTTTGTAGCGGAATACCATTATACAACAAACCACCTTGAAAATCCTTGTAAAAACCTGCCAAAACTTTTAATAAAGTTGATTTGCCTGAATCATTATAACCTGATATGCAAATTTTTTCACCACCTTTGATTTGTAGCGAAATATCGTCCAATACCTTAACAGTATTTGGTTCAAATTGGAAACTGAAGCGTTCGAGTTGTACTGCTATACCTTTTTTAGTATTAAGGCTGTCAAAAGAACTACCTGATGTTGATTCTAATGGTATGTCTGTTACGACACTTAATTTTTCAACGGCTGTCATAACATCATAAATCGTATCCATACTCATGATTAGTTTTTCGACGGCATTTACCACTCCGACAATAATGATTTCGGCGGCAACGAACTGTCCGATATTGATTTGGTTGTCTATGACCAAAAAACTACCAATAAGCAACATGGCGGCGATTACACTTGTCTTAAACACAATGATGCTCAAATATTGCCAGCTCAAAATCTGAAAGTGTTTGCGACGGGCATAAATATAGTTGCTCACCATAGGGTCTAACTTCTGGAGTGGTAGCGACATATTGCTTGATAGTTTAAAACTGTTCATTGTTCTACCCAATTCCTCTAACCAATGCACCACTTCGTATTTGTAGGACGACTCTTTGAGGCTTGTTTGCAAACCCTTTGAACCCGTAAAATAAAAAATAATGAAGACAATTAATAATAGAATAATACTAAAAAACACATAAAAAGGATGATAGAAGGCAATGAGCAACAAACCAAAAAAGATTTGCAAAGTAGAGGCAGAAAAATCCATCAATACTTTTGAAAATCCTTTTTGGAGAGTTAGGGTTTCAAAAAAACGGTTAACAACTTCAGGGATATATTGGTCTGAAATTTTTTCGAACTGGAATCGCGGAATGCGGTAGGCAAAGTCAAAAGCGGCTCGACTGAACAAGCGGCGTTGTATAATTTCGATAATATACAATTGTATGACCTGAAACACACCCGACAACAAAGTGGCTAAAGTAATGAGGCTTATCAACAACACTACCGAAGCGTTCATATTGCCACCAACAACCAAGCCGATAATGACTTGGATACCCAAAGGCAGTGAAAGAGCAATGAGGCTGTTAAAAAATGCATAGATATAAAGATATAGCACATCTTTTTTGTCGGGCTGCAAAACCCGAAAAAATTTCTGTATCGGGTCAAAGACAGACACGTCGTAGTTTGCCATAAAAATTTAATAGTATGTTTGTTTCGGGCGTAAACAAAACAATAGTGTTTTTTGTTTAAAAAAATGGCTTTTTTGTGCAAAAAACTATGTGATAGGATTATGTCACTCGGCTGAATTGTTGCGTTTTTGATGTTGTTTATGAAAATCAAACAAAAAAATAACGCCATTTACTTCCGAAAAAAGTAAATGGCGTTGGGCTGAATGAACTAATTTTTGGGGCTTTTTACTTTAGAGGGGGCTTTTACCTTGCCACCTGTATTGTTATTATTTGTATTAGATTTGGTAGGAGAAGTGGTACCTGTGCTACTTTTTACACCAGTATTGCTTTTCGTTCCGCCAGATGTAGTACTTGGTTTGATGCCACCTGTTGTTTTTCCTTTATAGTATTTTTGAGCAGTTGGCAAAAAACTTTGTATGTCTTTGACACGTGTGGCATCGTTGGGGTGCGTACTCAAAAACTCAGGTGGTTTGGGACCGCCTGCCTTGCTCATGCGTTGCCAGAAAGGGACGGCTTCTTGTGGGTTGTAGCCTGCCATTGCCATAAAAATTAAGCCCAATTTGTCGGCTTCGCTTTCATGTTTGCGCGAAAAAGGCAACATAACGCCCACTGTTGTTCCAATGCCATACGCCTGATTGAATAGTGCTTGTGTTTGAGCAGGTTTATCTTTCAAGGCAACCGCCAAGCCAACAGCTCCCAATTGTTGTACCAAACCCTGACTCATACGCTCGCTGCCGTGTCGTGCAACGGCATGGGCTACTTCGTGTCCCATAACAACTGCCATACCTGTTTCGTTTTGGGTCAAGGGCAATATGCCTGTATATACGGCTACTTTGCCGCCGGGCATACACCACGCATTGACATCTTTCGATTCAATCAGATTGAACTCCCATTTGAAATCGTTAACACGGTTGGCAGCTTTGTTTTGTTGCAAATAGGTGGTTACGGCACCTGCAATTTTTTGTCCTACGGTTTTTACCATTTGGGCATCAGTACCTGTAGTAATAACTTTATTTTCTTGCAATACCGATTTGTATTGCGAAAAACTCATGTTATTAATCATGTCGTCGGGTACTAAACTGAATTGTTTGCGTCCTGTGACAGGCACTTTTGAGCAGGCTGCAATAAAAAACACCAACAACAAGGTGCCAAAAGCGTATTTTTTCATTAGAAAAAGGTTTTTTGATTTAGAATACTGTCATTTAGACCATTATAAGCGGATAAAGTTACGCTACAAGGTAGATTTTGTTATAAAAAATGCGTAAAAATTTCTAAAAAAACAGCATTATTCTTACCTTTGTTGTAAATTTATTGCTTGTTATTAGAAATATAGTCCAAATGGTAAAGTTGTGACTGTTTGTGAAGCCCAAATAAGTAGAAATAGGTATTTTCCTCAAAAATTATTCGTTATTGGTTGCTGGCAGGGCAATATCTGTAGCAGGAGGAGGAGTATTTAGGCTTTCTTTTACTTTGATTTCGGTGAGATATATTTTGCGCAATTCGGGTTCATTGATGGGTTTGTTGTAGGCATCGCCCGCCGAACGCAAAATCACCAAATCTTGTCCGTCGTTTACTTTGTGACGGAAAAAATAGTTGTTGGCAGTGATGATGCGTTTTGTAACCATATAATTTTCTTCTTTATATTTCCATGATGTTGCCCAGCAATACTTTTGGGTTACGCCATAAAAAACCTTTTCGTAGGTAGTGCCATTAATGGTCAATTTTTCGATATCGTTGGAGGTGAGTAGCCGAAAATCTTTGCCATCAAAAATATGCACATAGCCAATACTTCCTGTTTGTACATATTCGTTGCGGAGGTCTAAAGGTTGCACATAGCCTTTGGCTTGCAACGTGCCACCGCCTGCCACTTTGCGCAGTTCGAGGGTCATATCTTGCCATTTTAGGACGCGCATGGGATTGCTTTCGTTGAATAGGTCGACGAGATAGATAAGAATGCGAAAATCCTTGCTTTCTGACCTGCCTGTGGCTGCCAATGACTGCATAAAATAAGGTCGGTCGGTCATGAGGGGTGTCACATCGGCTACTTTTTTGATAAGTTTATAGCCATGCTGTTGGTGTCCTGCCACTAACAGATAGTCTTCCAAATTTTCGTATTTTTCGTCAATGATTCGCGAATTGTCATAGATTTCGATAGTGCCGATTCGGACTTTTCGGTAGAGGTCTTTAAACTTATCTATCCACACAAATTCGGTCGAGTCGTTGCGGGCGGTGATGCCTTTTTCGGCACCAGCCAGCACCATACGTTCTATCATCGAGATAGGTACCGATTTGCGTTTGTTGGTGAGGGTGTCAATAAAATTGTAGTCAGGCAGGTCGTTGTCTTTGTCATTGAACTGGAATTTGCCACTTAAGGTGAGTCCTGTTTTGAGCAAAGCAGCCCCAACGTGATAACTATACTTAATGTTTTCTTTTTTGGTTTTAACCGCTTTAGCTTTGCCATTTCCTTCGGCATTCCATTCGCTTTGCGCCCACAGAACAAGGCTGTTTAGCCCTAGCACAAAACAAACAAGGAGGTATTTTTTCATGTTTAAAAGTGGGGTTAGGATAATTGCATTTAGGTTTTTGAGCGTCCAAAACGACGCATTGGGGCGCTAAATTGCCACAAAGTTACGGCTTTAGGCAGTATTTTTACAAAAATGAGTGTTAAAGTTTGTTTTTTTGCATAAAAACTATCAAATTCGCACAAAAAATTGACCATTTATTGCTTTGGGGTTTAAAAAACAAATTGGTATGGCAAAATCTGCGCAACAAGAATCGAAACTACAGGGGCTAAATAGCCAACAAATTGCCGACTTGGTCGAGCAAAACAAACACATCTACGACGATTATTTTGACCCAAACTATACCATCAGTTTGGAGAAAAATATCTTTGACCACATCAACAAACACTACTTTAGGTCGCGCTTCATTGGATTCGAAAACTATCCACAGCGCAACAACCCCGACCGCCCGCTGATTTTTGCGAGCAATCATTCGGGCATGGCTTTTCCTTGGGACGCTATGGTTTTTGGAGCAGGAGTTTTTAAGATGAACAAGCACGATTTTTACCATGCTTGTCGCGGACTCACAGCTCCTATGTTGTCCATGTCGCGCCTCATGCACCCTTTTTTGATACACCATTTTTGGAAGCGTGTGGGTGGTATTGATGCCACAAGCCTCAATTTCGAAACCCTTATGCACTACAATTTTGCCAATATATTGATTTATCCCGAAGGTGTGCCGGGCATTGGCAAGGGTTTTGACAAACGCTATCAATTGCAGCGTTTTTCCACCTCTTTTGTGCGCATGAGTCTGAAATACAAAACCGATGTCATTCCTGTTTATACGGTGAATGGCGAATACATCAATCCCTACAGCTATCGCCTGCCTTGGATAGACCAATTGGTACAAAAAATTGGCATTCCTTTCTTGCCTTTGAGCATCATGACCTTGTTGATATTGGTGCAACCTTGGTTGTTCTACTTTGCCTTTCCGGCTCGGCTGACCTACGTTTTGGGCGACCCTATCAAACCCTACGAAATGAACAACAAAGAGTATGATTCGTTGAGCCAAGAGGAAATTAACCAGATTCGCGACCAAATACAAACCACTATGCAAAATGGTTTGGATAAGGCTGTTGCCGAATATGGGCGCGAACCTTTTCAATGGAAACATTTATTGCTTAACAATCTAAGCAATATCACCAAAATTCCGTTCTTTTCGTCACCCGGTTGGGCTTTGTTGTTCTCCGAGCATGAGCGTTTATATGCCCAAAACAATGGACTTCCTGTCAAGGATATGCACCTAAATTGGTGGTCTTTTTTCTCCATCTTATTCCGCAATCCGTTTTTAATTTCGTTTTTCATTCCCATTGTGGGCTGGATACCAATTTTGTTGGCAGGCTATCGTGGTCATCAAATCCAACAAAAAACATGGGGTTTTGAAAAATAAAATCTACTACCAATTGCAATCCTCCTTACAATTGCTCCAACAAGATGCGAGCATTTTCTTTGTAAAGTGGTTTATCAACATCATGGTCTAAGATGTATTGCAAATGCGGACGAGCTTTGTCGTTCTGGTCTAATTTAAGGTAACAAAGCCCCATATACCAATGTGAAGTATAGTCATACAATTCAGGATCGGCAGCAATACTTTGTTCAAAAGCGGTAATAGCGTCTGCATAACGCCCCAAATACATCTGACTCAAGCCAATGTAGAAATAAGATACACCATCAGCATTGTGAAGATTGATTTGTTCTTGCAATTTACCAATTGCTAAGGTATAATCTTTGGTTAGGTAATAGTCCATAGCGCCTGCCAAAAGAGGGTTTTTTTCGCGCTGTTCTTGGCTCATATTCAATTCATGGTATTGGTAATTCATATATTTTTCTACCACACCATCGGTTGTTTGACAGCCAATATACCACAGACTAAGGCTCATTAGCCAACACATCATAAAAAATCGTTGCAACATGGGCGTTTTTTGTTAAATAAAGAGGTGAATAATAGACTATTAGAAGGTGGTTAAGTTAAATGGAGCGAAATAATTTTGCACCAATCCTGACTTAACCACCTTTTTTCGCTTTTTGCGGACAAAGATGCAGGTATTTTAGGGATTTTTGCGCCCAAATGACTAAATATTTTCAAAAAAAACTCCTGAAACTTGTGCTGATTTACAAAAAAATAATATTTTTGTTTGCCTATTAATAGGCAAAACACTCAAAAATAACACAAAAACAATAGCTATTTTTACCCTAATCAGCTTCATAGATAATCGATAAAAAAAGTGTAATATGCTGACTATCAATTTTTTAGACAATAAAAAAAAGATAATTTGTTGCGATAAAACCCTATAGATTTATACCAAAAATTGTGTTCAATGCAGTATATTATAGGCAAAAAGCCGTAACTTTGCCCATATTTTACAAACAAACTTTTGTGATATGAAACCATTTTATTTATTAGCAGTATTGCTGGGTAGTTTGTCGGCGCAGGCTGCCATTCAAGGCGAATTTGATTATGCCATTTTTCAAACACCTGATAGCAAAGGTTATATAGAAACCTATCTTTTTGTGGAAGGCAAATCGCTGGTGTTCAAAAAAAATGACCAACAACAAAAACAAGCACAAGCAGAAATAAGCATGATTTTTTCGGCAGGCGACAAGGTTGTGGCGTATGATAAATATGTACTCAACAGCCAAACCATTGCCGATACGGTGAGTTATGTCAATTTGGTAGACCTCAAACGCAATAGCCTGCCAAGTGGTACTTATCATTTGGAGATAAGCCTAAAAGACCTCAACGATGCTAATGCCGTTCCTCAAAAGTTGGAAGCCGACATCATCATGCCAACCATAGCAGCAACGCCCAGCATTTCGGATATTATGTTGGTAGAAAGCTACCAAGCCAGTAGCTCGCCTACCATTTACACCAAAAATGGCTATGATTTCATTCCCAACGCCTTGGCGTATTATCCAAGTGGCATGAAACATGTGCGTTTTTATGCCGAAATCTACAATACTTTGTCTTTGTCCGAACCCGATTTTTTGACCGTTTATTATATCAAACGACAAGGCGATGCCAGCGACAAAGTGGTGAGTAATTTGCGAAAAGTGAAACGCAGCACTGCTCAAGCCGTTCAGGTGGTAGTGGCAGAATTTGATGTCAGCGAATTGCCATCGGGTAACTATGAGGCGGTTGTGGAAATTAGAAACAAAAAAAATGAATTGGTGAGCCAAAAAAGTACTAATTTTCAGCGCAGTAATGTGTTGTCCAACGAACTTTTGGCAAATATTGGCATAGAAAACACCTTTGCAGCCCAATTGTCCAACAAAGATGCTTATTTCTACCTAATGTCGTTGTATCCTGTGGGGAGTGACACCGAAAAAGAATATATTTTGCGCGTAGGTCGTTGCTCCGACACAACTTTGATGCGACAATTTGTATTTAACTTTTGGGAAGAACGAATGCCGGGCAAAGCCGAAATTGGGTTTAATGCCTACAAACGCTCCGTCGACGAAGTGCAACAATTGTATGGCAGCCACAAAACAGCGGGTTATTCGACCGACTTAGGTAGAGTCCGTTTGCAGTATGGCAAACCTGATGATATAATTAAATGGGATAAAGAAACTATAGTAAACTTCAACAAAGACTTACTAAGTGCTGATGCCGATAAGCCAACAACCGCTGCTCAAGCTCCTTTACAAATTTGGCACTATTATAAAGTGCAGACACAAGCTAATGTAAAATTTGTATTTGAAAATGAAGATTATACAGGCAGACAGTGGAAACTAATACATTCCGATGTGACAGGTGAAGTGAAAAATAACGGCTGGGACGATAAAGTAAGAAACCGAGTAGACAATACAAAAAATCATGGTATGAAAAGCAATTCGGGTTTTTAAACATGGACAAACTATACACTGACATGGCGCGGGTTTATGAAATCATGTATCGGCAATTCATGGACTACGATAGCGAATTTAGCTACTATCACGCCTTATTGCAACAAAACAACGTGAAGTCTGTGTTGGAGTTGGGTTGTGGTGCGGGCAACAATGCCGAGCGCATGTTGCAAAATGGCTACGACTATATTGGTTTGGATTTGAGTGCCGATATGTTGGCTTTGGCGCGCAAAAGGTTGCCGTTGGGCGTTTTTGTGCAAGCCGATATGAGCGATTTTTACCTCAACCGCAACTTTTCGGCAGTGCTGTTGGTGGGCAGGACAACAGCCTATTTGCTCACCAACAGCGCTATCCTGAACATGTTGCGTTGCGCCCGCCAACATTTGGTCAGCAATGGTATTCTTGTTTTTGATGTCATAGATGCGTTTCAGTTTTTGCCCACTATTCAGCCCGCCCTTAGCCTTCGCCACACGGTAGAGGACAATGGCACCACCTATTGGCGCGATAGTGTGTTTTCGTGCCACCTCGAAACAGCTTGGACATGGCACTGGGCAGCACAGTATTTTCAACAAAACGCCACCGATGCACCAGCACAACTTTTGGGCAAAGATGACAATATTTTGCGCAGTTTCACCGCCGACGAAATACGCCTTTTTTTGCAACTAAGCGGCTTTGAAGTCATTGCACAATACCCCAAAGATTCTTATGCTTTTCCTACTTGGGTGTTTGTGGCGCGAAAAATAGGATAACACTCACTATTTCTTCCTCCCTCCAAAAAACTAATTCCAGAAAAAATGCCTCCACGTTCTCCTTTCACTCTGTCGAAACAAGAACGGCTCAAAAGCCGCAGCACCATTCAACAACTTTTCACATCGGGCAACAGTTATACGATTTTTCCTTATCGTTTAGTGTGGATAGTAAATAATGAGATGCCCAACCACACACAAAATCCTTTGCAGGCTGCCTTTAGTGTTTCGACGCGCTATTCGAAACGCTCCAACCAACGCAACCGTATCAAAAGACAAATGCGCGAAAGCTATAGATTGCAGAAAAAAACACTGCAAGACCTCTTGACCCAACAACAAAAACAATTGTCTATTATGTTTATTTTTGTCGGCAAAGAACCTTTGGAATATGATTTTTTGTACGAAAAAATGCAACAAAGCCTCGATAAACTCTGTTACTGGCTACAAAAACCACCTAGAAAAAACACACCATCATAAACAAAAACCGCTCAAAAGTACTATCTTTGCACCTGATTTCTCTATTTTTTTAAAAAATATTACGATGAAAATAGTTTATTCTTTGTTGCTTGTGGCAATTATGGGTGCAGGCGTGTCATGTTCGTCCAACAAAAAAGCACTTTCATTCCAGCCTAATCAACAGTTTGGTAAAGTCATTACTGTTGACCGCGCACAAAGCGTGGGTGATGTGGTGCAAAAGATGGAACAGCAAAAACTCAAAGAAATGCCCGCCAAAATTACAGGCAAAGTACAGGCAGTTTGTCAAGCCAAAGGCTGTTGGATGACCTTAGAAAACAAAGGTAGCGCAGATATGCGCGTCAAATTCAAGGATTATGCCTTTTTTATGCCCAAAGATTTGGCGGGTCATACGGTTGTGGCAGAAGGCATTGCCAAACTCGATACAGTGTCGGTTGCTATGTTGCGCCACTATGCCGAAGATGCAGGAAAATCTACCGCCGAAATAGAAGCCATTAATACTCCCGAAATCAATGTATCGTTTATGGCAGATGGTGTGGTTATTGTAAAGTAACACGAACTCTTGCATGAAATTTGCACAAAACCCCTTCGTAGAGATGTCGAATCTGCGAAGGGGTTTTTGTACAACAAAAAAGGACAAACCTATGTAAATAGGTTTGTCCTTTTGTATTGGCAAGAATTGTATGTATGCCTTATTGGTAGCGCACTTGCGGAATCGCAATGTGGCTGGCATTGACTTGGTATTGGTTAAAATCGGCTACTTCTACAGTACGGTTTAGGTTACAGTCACCTGCACGGTAGCCGAATTGTGAAGACTGACCTGCATAAACGTTGTAGTCGGCAACGGTAATGATACCATTAGCGTTGGTGTCACCCGACAAAAGTCCAAATCTGCCATCGCTTAGGGCTTTCATTTGATTAGTACCAAATGCTTTTGTTACAGCCGTTGTAAAATCGTAGGCGGTCATGGTGCCACTGATGGTGATGGGTGTAGAAGTCATTACTGCCACGTGGTTGCGGTGGCGAATAATGAAATGATAGCTACTGCCATTGGCGAGGGTGGTGAAGGTGGCACCTGTTGCTCCGTTCACATCTTGTACACTGCCATTGGAGAGCAACACGGCTGCGCGGCTTTCTACCAAGCTATAGGTGGTGGCATTCACTGCTTCTATCAATACCCAGTCAGTCATATTGCTTGGGATACTTGACAGGCTTTCGTTGCCACTATAGTTCCAAGGCGAAGTATTGTAAGGTTGTGCTGTGGGGATAGTGCCTGCTGTGGCTGCCAAATTGGTGGTCATGGCATTGCCGCCTGTAGCATAAGCACCTTGCAAGAAAATTTTGAATGGCACATTGAAACCACTTGGAACAGCGGCTACCGTAGCAGCCGAGATGCCCGAACAACCTGCGGCATTGGTAATCTCCACCGTATAGCTACCTGCTTGGGTAGCAGTATAGGTATTGAGGTTAATGCCCGAAGCCACTACTGTGCCATTGAGCATCCATTCATAAGTAGCACCCGAAATGGCATTGGCAGTCAAAACCACATTTCCACCTATGGGTATGGTTACACTAGCTCCATTGGTAATAGTAGCGGTAGGTGGCGCAGAGATGGTTATATTGATGGTTGAGGTACCTACGCAAGATTGGGCATATAAATTGGGAGTAAAGAACAAGACAATAATGCCTAATAAACTAAAAATAGAAGTATTGGTTTTCATAGAAAGATAGATTTTTGGTAAACTCACAAAAATCAGACCGTTTTTGCATTGCAAAGGTACAATTTTATTTTTGAATAACGTATCAATCGAATGAAATAAAAGGTTTATTTCTCATAATTATGGAAATAAACCTTTTGTTGTATGCAAGCAACAACGCTAAATTAGCGCGTAATGGTTAAATGACGTGTTACACTACCAGTATCACCTACGATTTGTATGATATAAGTACCGGGTGTATAGTTGCTTAAATTTAATTGTAGGGTGTTTTCTTCGGACAAATTGATGGTTTGTGTGGTTTGTACGCGACCCAAAATGTCATATACTTCCAAACGAGCGGCAGTATTGCTACCCAAATCATAGTTGATAGTTACAATATCGCTGGCGGGATTAGGATATAGTTCCAAACCCATTGGTATTGTTTCGGTATCAAAAAAGATTTCTTCTTCGTTTTTGTTAGATGTTGCATCGGTATTGGCTACTTCTCCTGTGTTTGACATTGCCATTAAACCGCCTGTAATAGTAACTGTTTGCGAAAATGCTTCACAACCTGTTGAGTTACGAATAACTTTTAGTTTGTAAACGCCATTTTTTTTGACATACCCACCCAAATAGTTTTGGTATTGCGTAAGTTCGTTGTTGTTTTTATACCATTTCAAGGTGAAATTGGTGATGTTAGTATAGCTTGATTTCAAGTATACTTTGCAAGATGGGTTGGTTTGTGAGGCGCAGGGAAGTTGGTAACTACTTTGTACTGTACCTCCACCTGACGAATTACCGCCTACCAAAACGCTGGGAGTAGGTGTTGGATTGATGGTAACATTGAAAGTGGCTGTACCAGAGCAAGATTGTGCTATTGCCTCTGTATAGGTTATCCAAAGCATAGCAATGACTAATAAAGTGTGCAAATATTTCATACGATACAATTTGTTTTTGGTTTGTTTGCTAAAAATTATTCTATACAATAATAGTGGTAATATTTCGGGCGAAAGTTAGGTTTTTTTCTTGACTTTTTGTCACTTACATATCTTTTTTTGACAAAAACCCAACAATTCTTGACAAAAATCCTATTGTTTGACCAATTTTTGGACATTATACCAATTTTCGCCACGCAATTGAAGGTAATACATACCTTTACTTAGTTGTTGGATAGGTAGCACTATATCGTTACTACCTGCTTGTAATGACCATGCTGTTTGGTACAATAGTTTGCCTGTTGGGTCAAACAACAAGACTGTTGCTGTTTCGTTTCGGGTGGTAGCGATGCTGCAAATGGTGGTGCCAATGGTAGAAGGGTTCGGATGTAAAGACACGCTATTGTTCAGTTGTAGCGAGGTGGCAGCCGTTGAAAACAAGGCAGAACTGGTAGCTGTACAGCCATCGATATTGACCTCGACGCTGTAGTTGCCTGCCTGTGTGGGGTTATAGCTTTGCCCCGTGGCACCTGCGATGGGTGTGCCGTTCAAAAGCCATTGGTTGCCTGTAGCGCTACTACTCACCAAGTTGTCTCCTGATACAGTGATGGTAGGAATGGAAGGTGGCGGAACAATGGTAACAGCTAAGTTGGCAGTTCCCACACAACTTTGTGCCCATGCTGCGGAGGCAGTAAAAGCCCAGATGCATATAGTTGCAAAAAATAGGTTTTTCATGGTATAAACTATTTAGTTGAATAGATATTATTTGGGATTTAGACGCAAAGTTGTCTTTGGGTCAAATTTGGTTTGTTTTAATTTATTGTCGATGAGTCATTAGTTTGCAATCACTAAATCGTCCATCTTTGTTGTTTATGTTGATTTGATAAGCATAATTGGCAATAGGCAAATTGAGTTGAGGAAGGTTTAGTGCAATTTGGTGTTTGCCTGCTGCCATTTGCCCCAACTGGAAAGTGTGTACTTTTTGCCCTGCCAAGTTCCAAATATCGAGGCATACTTCCGAATTTTTGAATAATTGGAAAGGAATATTGGTTTGGGTGTCAAAAGGATTGGGGAAATTTTGCTCCAGAATGACTTGTTTGGCAGTTTCTTTTTCCAAATGTCCCATACCTGTGGCGCTGCCCAAACCTTGTACGGTGACTTCAAAATAGGAGTCATAACCGCCTGTGGTGGTATTGGGCGTTAGGGTAGCTATTTGGTAGGCATAGCCATCAGAAAAGATATTATCGCTATTAAAAGTTTGTGGGTCTACACCGTCAGTATATACATCGGCATGGGCTTGGTAGAGTGCGTTTTTGGTAGGAATGTCAAAAGACAGTTGCGAAATGGCAGCATAACTACTACTGACATACACTTGGAAATGAATATGGCAGATTCTGCCAGAATACCATCCGGGAAAAATGGTAATAAAATCTACTTCGCCATTAGCATCAGTGATTTGATAGCCACGCAAGTAGGTCAGTCCGGCTTGTCCTGGGTTCATATTGTTGCTGTAACCCGAATATGAGCCATCTTTGTCACAATGCCAGATATTGACCCGCACATTTTGCATGGGTTGGCAGTTGCCGAGTCCCAATACTTTGAGGCGCAAATTGAGTTGGATGCCTGCACGGTCTTCGCGCACATCTTGGCGGAAATAGTAGGTATTGGCGCTCAAGTCCAAGGGGAAAGGACCTTGTGTTTCGGTAGGAATTATGACACAACCTCCTTCGGTTGTTTGTTGGGTTTGGGCAATGTTTTGTTGTGTGTTAGGTACCACCAAACCCAAACTTGTGAGTCCTGATAGCTGCAAAAACTTCTTTCTGTCCATATTTGGTATTGTATTTTTAGTTAGGAACTATTGTCTTACAATACGCACAAAACCGCTGTTTTGTTGGCTATAGGCATAGATTTATTGATTAAATACCATTCTGGGGGTTGCTTGTTACGGCTTAGACCACTCAAATTTGTTTTTTATTCGATGGCGCTATTATTTTTTTTAAATTGTTTTTTGATATTTGCCACTGACAATAGTTTGCGCCCGCGCAGTTCGTTGAGAGCGATTTTAAACCACAAAGTATAAGCATTAGGATTTTTATCGATATCAAAAAACAGTTCTGCTATACCAATCCAGCGCACAGCTTTCACCTCTTTGGGGTTAAATATATCGGTTCGGTCATTGTATATTCCCACCAACACTGTATCCAATTCGTGTTCGGTGAGGTGGCTAATGGGGTCGTATGTTTTGTACAAGAAAGTAAAAGCTTCGGTCAAAGGGGTGTCGAAGCCGAGTTCTTCGGGCAGACGGCGGTGTGCGGCTGCCAAATTGTTTTCGTCCACACGCTGATGACTACAGCAGGCATTGCTCCACAAACCCGCAAAATGGTATTTGCTATCAGCACGCTGTTGGATGAGCATCTTTCCTTCGTTGTTGAACAAAAAAACGCTGAATGCTCTATGCAAATCGCCATCATGGTGAGCTTGCATTTTTTCTTTTGTTCCTATGATGTTTCCACTGGGAGTAACCAACAGCACATAATCTTCTTGAGATGTTTGGGTCATGGTTTTGAGAAGGGAAGGTTTTTTAATTTATTTTATTAAAGTTTGTTTGTTATTGAGTCATAACGTAATGGGTACAACCGCTTAACTCATAAAGTATATCTAACGAACAGTTTTTTTTCACACAATCTGAAATGTATGAAGGACTGCCTACTATTTCATAATTCTGATACAGATACTTCATAATTCTCCAGTTATAGGGATTGTGATCTGTACGGGTTAGCTTGCTATATAGTTTTTTCCCATCCATGTCATACAATTGCTGAAAATTTGGATACCTAACATTGCCACCCGATATACGCCATACAAACCCTGAGTTATCTTCTATAATCCCCATACTGCTGATATTAAACAGATTTGCATCAACAATTTCATTATTAGATAATTGTATTTTAATCGTTGGAGGGTCGTACACATATTCCTTGGTTTTCTGTCCGTTGACATAAAATTTTATGGTCTGTTTTATGATAATCGGGTTTTCACAAGGCTCATCAAAACGCATTATATTATCTCCGTCTATGGCTATATAAGTACTATCTGTAGTAAAGAAAGTACTTAAAATTCCGCTATGATTCTTATACGAGAGGGTATCATCAAGCACCATAACGTTATGTCCATATATCTCACCAACAATGGGAAAAGTGCGCTTAGAGGTGTCTGCTTTGAAACGAAAAACAGAATCACCTATCCTTTGTGTGAGATTTATTTTTGTGGTTTTAGAAGCAGAAAAGCAAGATGAAAAAAGAACAATGACCGCGAATAAAAAAGTTTTTTGCATTTTACTGTATTTCTATATGTATTTAATTCCATATGCTTTAATTTGTCAATAACCATACTCAGTGCAATTACTTAAATCATAGAGTATATGCCTAGAATAAGACATACCTATATAATTACTTGGAGTACATGAAAAGAAGTTTGTCATTCCGTAATTTTTAGTCAAATGTTTAATTATTTTCCAATCATAAAAATTATCATATTTGTAGCCAAGTTTGCTATACAATTTTTTCCCGTTCATATCATACAATTTGTGAAATTCTGGATACATAACGCGCCCACCCCATACACTCCATATAAACCTATTATCTCCTTCTATAATACCAATAGAACTAATATTGAAAGTATTTACACGAATAATTTTGTTGTTAGACAGTTGTATTTGAATCGTTGGAGGGTCGTACACATATTCCTTGGTTTTTTGTCCGTTGACATAAAATTTTATGGTTTGTTTTATGGTAATCGGATTTTCACAAGGCTCATCAAAACGCATTATATTATCTCCGTCTATGGCTATATAAGTACTATCTGTAGTAAAGAAAGTACTTAAAATTCCGCTATGATTCTTATACGAGAGGGTATCTTCAAGCACCATAACTTTATGCCCATATATCTCGCCTATAATGGGAAAAGCGCGCTTAGAGGTGTCTGCTTTGAAACGAAAAACAGAATCATCTACGCTTTGTGTGAGATTTATTTTTGTGGTTTTAGAAGCAGAAAAACAAGATGAAAAAAGCACAATAATCGTGAATAAAAAAGCTTTTTGCATTGTATTGTGGTTTTATGAGTGTTTGAATACAACATAAAGATGGTTTGCTTATACTAAATAAACAAAATTCTTTCAGGCTTTGTTTGATTGTAAAATTCAGCTATATTGTTTTTATGTTTTCCTTGTGGCGCGGCGGAAATATTGGCTTAGTGGGTTTTGCATCTGTTATTCTTTTCCCAAAAGCTTATTTAAAATAATTTTCCACAATTTTTTGTCTTTGGTATTTTGCTGTTCGTTTGTAAAGACTTGTCTTTCTACCACCTCATTGTATTCGTATAACACTTTTTCCCGCAAACTGCCATCAGGATTGTAGTAAAATGCCCAACCATGTTGATAATCGCCCGGAAGTAATTGTTGTTTGAGGGGTTTTGATAAATCCACTTTGGTAGGGTTTTTGTAAGCATCAGAATTGTCTACAAATGCCTCTAAATATTGAATACTACCATTTTCGTAAAACACTATATGAACCCATCTGTCTTTTCTATCCTGCTTACTTATGTACAATAAATCCCCATTTTCGTAGTATTTCAGCTCTAATACAGATCTGTCACCTTGAATTTTTTGTTCTAACCATAATTTGTCATTACAAATATACGCATCTCGTTGAAAGTTTTCCAAAATCCTTTCCTTAACAGGTTTTTTAAGCACCTCATATACCATTAAAGTATCTGCTGTTAGGGTATCAACAAGGAAAAACAAACTATATGGGTTTTCTATCTCTCTAAAAGCTACGGTTTTTCGATGGGGTATGGCGCAAGGAAAGGGATACTGTTGTGCCATAAGATCGATAATGTTCAGAGAAATAATTGCGATGATTAAAATAGCTTTTTTCATTCTTTTAGTTCTATTTCTTTGGTAATTGTTTCTTTTTTTCCGATAGAAGCAGTATTTTCTAAAAGCATTATGGCTTTAACCTCTCCTCCCTACTTTCTCTTCAGCCAATAACCGTTCAAAGGATTGCCCAAATTACCATTCGGAAAAGGCAGGTGCAACACCATCGCAACAGTAGAAGCAATATCTTTGACGCGCACCGCTGCGCTCGAATTGCCCGCAGGAATACCCGCACCATACCATATTAACGGCACATGGGTATCGTAGTTAAAAGGCGAACCGTGCGAAGTACCGATTTCGCTCCAATCCATATAACCGGGGTTGTAGTTGAGTGCCACATCTCCGCTGCGTTTGGCATAAAAACCATTTTGCACGAAATACAAAATACCTTGCGAATAGTCATTGTTGCGCAAATTGCTGGCGGTAATGGTTTGTGCAACGCCATCGAATTGCAGGGCGAAATCGGCAAATTGTTGTTGCACATCAGCAAGCGAAATACCAAGTTGTGTTATTTTGGTGTGGTCTAAATAAAGTTGCTGACTACTATATGCCAATACAAAATCTTGTCCGTTCCAGCGTTTTTTGCTAAAATCCCGAAATTGTGTCTCTATACCCGACTCCGATACGCTACCTGCCGACAAACGGTGGTCTTTCATATAGCCTATGTTTTGGGCGGCTCCATGGTCGGCGGTCAAAAACACCAATACCTCTTGTTGTTGATAGTGTTGGTCTAAATAGGTCAACAAATCAGCAATATCTTGGTCTAAGCGCAAATAACAATCCATCACTTCGATAGATTGGGGACCAAAACCGTGTCCAATGATGTCGGGCGACGAAAAACTAACTGTGAGCATATCAGTCATGCCATTTTTGCCCAATTTTTCGCCTTCGAGTGCTGCAATGGCGATGTCTTTGGTGAGGTGGCTGCCTGCGGGTGTGCTTCGCAAAATTTCGTAATCGCCGCTGGTCTGAAAAATTTTGGGCAAATCATGTGGAAAACTGCTGGTAGTTTCGCCCTCAAAAACGTGTTCATACGCTGTATTGTCGGCAGCGCAATAGCGTGCATATTGCTCGATAGGCAACAATGTTTCCCATTTTTCGGACAAATACTTATCCGCCAACTTTCGGGCATTGAAACGTTGCAACCATTCGGGCAGTTGCGTCATGCCATAATAGCTACTCGTCACAAAAGCACCGTTGGCAGCATCGTACCAATAAGCCGCATTGCCTCCGCGCCCTGCGGGGAAAACAGCGCTACGGTCTTTGAGCGCCACACCAATAACTTTTGACTGAAAATTGTTGGACAAGCGCAACTCGTCGCCGATGGTGGTGGCTAATAGTTGGTGGGGCGATTTTTGCCCTGCGGAGGTATTTGCTCCGATGGTTTTCATGCGTGTATCGGTGGCGCAATACATAATTTTTGCCGAGTCGCGCACATACCAATCGTTCGAAATAATGCCATGTACAGAAGGTGTTGTGCCTGTAAAAATGGTGGCGTGTCCGGGTCCTGTATAGGTTGGCATATAGTCGTATTGGCAATTATCAAAAGAAAATCCTTCACGAAGCAACCTTTTGAAACCTTTGTCGCTCAACTTGTCGTAGTATTTGTAGAGATAATCGTAGCGCATTTGGTCTACTACGATGCCTACTACCAATTTGGGTGTGGAGGTGGTAGATTTGGCTTTTTTTTGTGCGAATAAAGCCGTAGAACAAAAAAATAAAAATAAAAATACTATTTTGGGAGACATGATTATACGGAATTAGCAAAAATAGCGTTATTTGTTACGAAATAAAGCGGTATATGTCTAAAAAGCCTTACTTTTGGCTGCAAATTTACCAATTTTTTACCAAAACTTGTAACAATGACACAACAAAATGCCCTAATTTTGGGTTGGCTATGTTTTTTTTCTTTATCAGCTATGGCGCAAAGTACTTTTGTGCCACTACACAATTGGGCTTATCGCACCATCGACCGCATAGAAATCAAATCAGGACGGATCAATGATTTTGTGCATACATCGGTCAAACCTTATTTGCGTGTTGATGCGGTTTCGGTGGCAGAAAGTCCCGACGAAATGGTGGGCATCGATTTTAGGTCACAAGACCGTTTTAACCAATTTTATATCTACAAAGACAACAACGAATGGACCGACTGGGGTTTGGTCAAAAGCAAAAAACCTTTCCTCAAGTACTTCTATCCCTATCATGCCGATTTGGTGCATATCAAAGATTATAGCGATTTTTTGCTCAAAATAAATCCTGTTTTGCACACCGAATTGGGCGTGGAGGCAAACCAAAAAGGCTTGCGTTACGAAAACACGCGCGGCATAGAACTGCGCGGCATGGTGAGCGAGCGTTTGGGATTTTATGCTTTGTTGACCGAAAACCAATCGGGTTTTCCAAACTATGTGCAGGAGAAAAATCGGAACGAAGAGGCAGTATTGGGCGAAGGGCGCTACAAAGATTTTGTGAGCCGTGTGGGTGATAGTTTGTTTGTGCGTGGTGTCGATTATTTTGGTGCGCGGGGCTATGTCACTTTTCAACCGATGGAGCGTGTGCGGGTGCAGTTTGGGCATGACAAAAATTTTATTGGCGATGGCATTCGTTCCCTGATTTTATCGGACAATAGCAACAGCTATCTGTTCCTGAAATTGCAAACACAAGTCTGGAAATTGCAATACCAAAACCTGTTTATGGAACTTACTCACCAATATCGCCACGACAAAGACTCTTTGCTGACAAAAAAATATGCTGCCATGCACCACTTGTCTATCAATCTCACCAAATGGCTCAATGTGGGTGTTTCGGAGACGGTTGTGTTTAGCCGTTCCAATGGTTTTGAGTTACAATACCTCAATCCCATCATTTTTTATCGCGCCATAGAATACCATTTGGGCAGCCCCGACAATGTGCTGTTGGCAGCCGACTGGAAAGCCAATTTCTTGAAACGCTATTCTTTGTATGGGCAATTTGTTTTGGACGAATTCAGTTTTGGCGAAATAAGCAAAGGCTGGTGGGCAAACAAATTGGCGTTACAAACAGGACTAAAAATAGTCAATACGTTTGGCATCAACAATTTGGATAGCCAAATAGAATACAATATGGCAATGCCTTATACCTACACACACAATGATGCCCAAGCCAACTATACACACTATAACCAATCCTTAGCACACCCTTTGGGCGCTAATTTTAGGGAGATTTTGGTGTCCAACAACTATCGATTCAAACGATATGCCAACATCAAATGGAACTTACTCTATGCCCAACAAGGTGCAGATATAGACAGCACCAACTGGGGCAGCAACATTTTTTTGGACAACACCACCCACGAACAAGACTACGATAACCACCTTTTGCAAGGCGACAAAACCAATACTTTTTTGTCTGACCTTACCTTTAGCTATATGTGGAAACACAATTTTTGGTTCGATATTAACTACAGATACCGCCACAGCCGAAGTGACCAAAGCCTAATTTTGCCGATGGATACGCACTATATTGGTGGAGGCTTGCGCTGGAATATCCACCGAAAAGAGTATTTATTTTAACGAAATTCAATAGGGCAAGGCAAAAACACACATAATAAGGCGTATTTTTTGGCAAAACTTGCCCTGTTTTTTCAGTTTTTCACAAAAAAGCACTATCTTAGCACCCAAAATAACCCATAGCACCATTTGGCTTTAAAAATTTATTATTTATGAAACCACCCATACTAACATTGCTTTGCTTGTTGGGCGTGTGTTGGAGTGCTTGTAATACAACCAAAGACCAAGTACCTACCACCCCCCACACCGCCACAGTTGTTGGCAAAACAAGTGAGCAATCGAGCCGTACCCAAATCGACTATGAATCTTATCGCGAAAAATTTCAAGCTATGAGTGTTGAGGAAAGGTGGAATATTTTGTCGCCCCAACGCCGCAATTATTTGCGCGAAAATCCCGACCAATATCCCTATTTCAAAAGCATGATAGCCCGCTATCCCGACATGGAGGAAGTGTCCGAAGCGGCACAACCTATCCATCAACAAGGACCACAAGAAACAGCTTTTATGGAAAGCATGGCACTCAAACCCCAAACACCTGCCGAATGGTGGGCAACGTTTTCGGAAACGCGCAAAACCTATATGCGCCAACATCCCGACCAATATCCCGATTTCAAAGCTATTATCGAAAGCGGACAATAAACACTCCTAAAACCCATAAAAAAACTTTTTCCAACCAAATAATGCTGAGATTATGAAAAAAATATACCAAATACTTGCATTTACACTCCTATATTGTCTGCACACTACCCAAGTCATAGCGCAGGGCTGCTCCTCCTACGAGTCGGCTTTTCCGCCACCTTACCCCAATACCTATCCCTGTATACAAGCCGTTTTTGCAGCCGACCCGCTTTGTTGTTCCAACGAATTTGATGCTTTTTGTGTCGAACAAATGCTCACCATTTGCGACATCAATACCAACGCATGCCGTTTTGAACAATGTAAAGCCACTGGTTGTACTGCAACACCGTTTCCGTTTTGTCCTACCCCTTGTCCGTCCTATTCCAGCTTTAATCCACCCCCCGGTTCCAACCCTCCCGACGGTTTAGACGGCATATTGTTTGAGATGATATACTTCGATGGTAGTTGCTGCACCACCGAATGGGACGCATTGTGCTGGAGCGCTTTGGACAGTATTTCTGTCTACCGCTGCAACGACAACAACCCCAATACCATTGACGGTTGTACTTCCGAATTAGGTTGCACACACACGCCCATACCCACCAACCCACGCATAAGGGCAGACCTCAAAGTGATGCTGGAAGGCGCTTATTTGAGCAATGGTTTGATGAAAACAACCCTCCGAGCCAACAACCTTATTCCGCCTTCGCAACCTTTCAGCGGTTCGCCTTGGGGTTATACAGGCACCGAGACCATTACAAACGTCGCTACTTTGCCTACCAATGTTGTAGATTGGGTGTTGATAGAACTGCGAAACCCGCTTAACTATTCTCAAATCGTGGGACGAGCGGCAGGTTTGTTGTTGAGTAATGGCACAGTCGTAAAACACTCCGACCCAACAAAAGCCATAGAAGTTGATGGGGTTTTGCCCAATTCCAACTACTATATTATTGTACGCACACGCGGACACTTGCCCGTGATGACCAAAATGCCTATTTATTTGTCCAACTATGCACAGTATGACTTCACCCGCAGTTTAGACCAAGTATATGGCAATAACCAAATGAAGAGTCTCGGTGTTTATGACCCAACTCCGGGCGGTACCACAGGTGACGAATATACCATTTATGGTTTATATGCAGGTGATTTTAACAGTGACGGACGCATTAGCGTACCCGATTTTACTAACATATACATCACCGAAACAAGCATCAAACAATACAAACGCAGCGATGTTAACTACGACGCTCGTGTGACAGTAGCCGATTATAATTTCAATAGACTTAATGCAGGTGTTATGGGCGTGAGCTATGTTCAGTATTAATGTTGTTTGAAAAAAAAATAACAAACGCATCAACATTATCAAGATATATCTCAGCGAATTAGATGTTGAACATTATCCCCAAAAAAATACCGCATATCCTTTTTTATGTAGGAATATGCGGTATTTTTCTGAGGCGGATTTTGGATAACAAGCATAACCGTTTCCTCCTACTTTTTCTTTATTGCCCAACAGTTTTGATAACATTATTGACAATATAGATTCTGTGTTGGGGCATTACTCAATAATTGTGGAAACAGTAATTGTGACAATAAAAGAGCAAAAACGGCTATTTTTTTAGCACAATGTTCCAAATTTTAGAAAAAAATCGTACCTTTGCGGCTCGAAATGTCAATTTTTTAAAAAACTCCTAAAAATAGTATATCCAATTATGCAGTTTACTGTCTCTTCCTCAGCGCTGCTCAAACAACTCCAAACGGTGAGCGGAGCCATAGGCAACAATGCCACTTTGCCTATTTTAAGCGACTTTTTGTTTCGTGTAGAAAATTCTGTACTAACTATATCAGCCACCGATTTAGAAACATCGATGGTTGCCGAATTGGTAGTAAATGCAGATAGTGATGGAGCAGTGGCTGTGCCTTCCAAAATTTTGTTGGAAGTGCTAAAAGCATTGCCCGAACAACCACTTATGTTTCGTGTCGATACCAACACCTTTGCTATCGAACTACAAACCTTAAATGGTAAATATAAATTAAGCGGCGAAGATGGCGACGACTTCCCACGCATTCCCGAAGCCAGCACCGAAAGTTCTGTTAGCCTAAGTGCTTTGACCCTAAGTACTGCTATCAACCGCACTTTGTTTGCAGTGAGTACCGACGAATTGCGACCTGCTATGACGGGTGTGTTGTTTGTGTTAGAATCCAATGCTGTGACCTTTGTGGCTACCGATGCCCACCGTTTAGTCAAATATACCGTCAACGGTTTAGACCTTAGCAACGAGACAACGCAATTTATTGTGCCGCGCAAAGCCCTCAATTTGCTGAAATCGACTTTGCCAACCAGCGATGTAGAAGTTAAGCTTTCATTTGACCGCTTGAATGCGTACTTCAGTTTCAATGAAATTCGCTTAGTATGCCGTCTGATTGACGCTCGTTTTCCCGATTATGCGTCGGTCATTCCTTCCAACAACGACAACTTATTGACCCTCAACAGAGCTGGTTTCCAAAACTCGGTGCGCCGTATTTCTATCTTCTCCAACAAAACCACCCACCAAATTGTGTTGCGAATCAAAGGTACACAGCTCACCCTAAACGCACAAGATTTGGATTATGCCAACGAAGCCAGCGAAATAATGGACTGCGAATTTGAGGGCGAAGATATGGATATTGCTTTCAATGGTCGTTTTTTGAGCGACGTTATGGCAAACCTTTCAACAGAAGAGGTACAACTGAGCATGTCAACTCCCAACCGTGCTGTATTGGTGACACCCACCGAAAGTAGCGAAAACGAGGAAATTGTGATGCTTGTAATGCCAATTATGTTGAACAACTATTAGTTTTAAATTGGTGAAATAATATGGTTCCCTCTTTCGACCTTAGTTGAAAGGGGGATTTTTATGCTTAAAATTGGCAAAGATAAATTTAATAATAAGAACCTAACCCAAGACCTACAAAAGAAACCTTCGAAAGCCGAAAAACTTTCGAAGGTTTTTATTTTTTTGTGTATTAATTTGTTTTTTACTTACCCACAAAAGTAGCAGAACGTTTTTCGATAAAAGCTGTAGTACCTTCTTTGAAATCTTCGGTCAAGAAACAATCGGCAAAATGCTGGATTTCGGCAGCAAAACCATCACGGTTGTGTGCAAAATGTGCATTGACCGAGTCGATGATTTTAGCGATGGCAAGTGGTGCTTTTTTAGCAATTTTGTTGATAATTTCGGTACATTTGGGCAGCAAATCGGCGTGGTCTCGCACTACATGGTTCACCAGTCCAAAAGATAGCGCTTGTTCGGCAGTAATCATATCGGCAGTCATGAGGAGTTCCAAAGCCCTGCCTTTACCAA
Source organism: Chitinophagales bacterium (assembly GCA_016787295.1). Classification (GTDB taxonomy): domain Bacteria; phylum Bacteroidota; class Bacteroidia; order Chitinophagales; family UBA2359; genus JAEUUX01. Next base: position 29,070 of record JAEUUX010000148.1, on the reverse strand, counting down.
TCAATTGCACCAAACGTTGTGTGCCGCCATAGCCCGGAATAATGCCCAAATTGACTTCGGGTTGCCCAAATTTGGCATTAGCAGTAGCCACGCGCAAATGACACACCATTGCCAATTCGCACCCGCCACCCAAAGCAAAACCATTGACAGCAGCGATGATTGGCTTGGGATAGTGTTCGATGACCTTAAAAATCACATGTCCGCGATGCGATAGGTTTTCTCCTTCGTCGGCTGTGAAGTGGGCAAATTCGGCGATATCCGCACCTGCTGCAAAGGCTTTTGTACCCACGCCGGTCAAAATTACGCCGCGTATGGCATTGTCATCGTCATATTTGGCTAATACTTCGCCCAATTCTGCTATGAGTGCAATGTTAAGCGCATTCATTTTGTCGGGACGGTTGATGCTAATTACCAAAATTTGACCGTTTTCGATACTAACTTGTAGTTGTGACATATTTTTTGTTATTTGTTTTTATTTGCAGTTTTGTTCTAATTCATACAAGGCTTTTTCGATGCGCAATTGATAGGCTTTTTCAAAATCGGAGCAAGCCCTATTAGACATATTGGTTGCCGAATATGCCAGACCGCGATAATAATAGGACAAACCGTCGGAAGGGGTAAGTTCGGTGACCGATGTGAAATCGTTAATAGCTTCATCATAAAGCGATAACATCGCCTTAGCTACGCCTCTGCCACGCAAAGCAGGTGTGAAAGTGCTGTTGAGTTCCAAAACGCCGTTATAGTCTTCGACTGCTCCTTCAAAATTGCGAGACATTGTTTTGGTGGAAGCGCGTCCTTGCAGAGCATATAGATAGTCGGGACGTAACAAAATGGCTTGATCATACATTTTGATAGATTCCTCAAAATGCCCCATTTTTGACAAGGTTGTGGCATAGTTATAATATACCACAGGGTCGGTGGAAGTGATTTTGGTAACAATCTGGAAGTCGCGCACCGCCGATTTGTATTTACCCACTTCGGTATAAGCATTACCACGCAGTTGCAACAACTCTTTGTTGTAGGGATCGGCTTTGATACATTTGTCCAAAAAGTCGATAGCTCCACCATAGTCTTTTTTGCTCACCCGCAAAATGGCTTGGTTGTAGTAGTATTTGTTGTCTTCTTTTTGTTTGAAAGTCATATTTTTGCCGCGCACTGCCTTTACTTCCACCGCTTCTTGAAATTCTATGTCATACAAAATAGCGTCTAAATCGACTGCCAATTCGCTGCCATTGCGTTTGGGTTTGCTTACTTTTTTCTTTTTTGTGGTAGAAGTTGTGGTAGTTGGCATTGTTGAGTCAAAGGGATTTTGCTCTATATAGGGAGCGGCGGGCGAACTTTCGGGTGTGGCAACCGTTGCGGGAGTTGCATTGGGCGTAGCAGGAGCAATGGGTGTTGTTTCCTCTTCCTCTTCGCCAAACATCTCAAAACCTTTGGGATTTTTCAAAACGCCTTTTTCTTCTGTGGCGGTCGAGTCTATTTGTGCCAACAGCATGGGAGAAGCATAGATAAACAATCCGATGAAAGTTATATACAATAGTGTTTTCATGTTTTGGGCTATTCAATAAAATAGGTGATAGGTATTTATAGTTGAGTAGGGAGTTGCATTGGGCGGGTATAGTGTGTTTTTATCTAAAGACCACATCGGTCAGATAATTTTCTTGCAAATCTTCGTTGACCAATTGGATAATTTTTTCTTTGGCATATACCAACTCTTGGCGCAACGAGGCTGATTCGATTCGCAAAAACAATATACCATCAACCGCGCGCACCGAACGGGTTTGGCGCGCAATAGCCACTCCCATCAAACGCTCCCAATGGGCAGCAATTTGGGCGTTTTTGTATTGCGTTTTTAAACCATATTGTGATAGTAATAAATCGATAGCTGCTTTTAAGGGCAGTTGGTTACGGTGGCGAAAGTTATCCATTTTGTTTTTTGTGCTGCAAAGATAGGGAATTTCGGACGAATATTGGGCAGAAATGCCATTGTAGAACAAAAAAATCGTTTTTTAAGGCAAAAAATGGGGCAAATACCTTTGTTTTTTATGCAAAGTATTTGCCCCGAAAGTATTTGGATTGCTACGAATCGCTAAATAAATCTTTTGAGTTCTATTTAAAAACAATTGTGTGAGGCTCAAAACAGTTTATTCTTCTACTACTGTTTTTTGTAAACGAGCGAAAATAGCTTCCAAATTTGGTTGTTTTTCGGCATTAGTTTGTTGTAGTGCAGCAGAGCGAGCGGTTTCTATGCGACTGTCGGTCAAGGGATGTGTGGACAAAAATGCTGGCATTTCTAAACCTAAATCGTCTTCTTCCTCTGTGGTTTTTTTGAGAATTTGAAACAATTCGGTGCAACCTTCTTGGTCTATGTGGTTATCGGCAAGTGTTTCGAGGGCGGTTTGGTCTGCCTCTTCCTCCAATTCGCGCGAATATTGTAGATTAAACAAGGTATTTGCATTGTCCAACAGGGTAGTGCTAACGCCATTGAGGTCGCTGGTTAGCAAAGAGACAAACATATAGCGCGACAAGGTTCGGAACAAAGATTTGAGAGAATGACGGTGCGTTACATGCCCTACTTCATGTCCCAATAAAGCTGCCAATTGTTCGGGTCTATCCATTTTTTGCAGTAATGGAGTAAAAACTACGATGTTGCCACCGGGTACAGCAAAAGCATTCACAACATCACTTTCCACGACCTTAATCCGTATATCATAGTCGGTATTAAAATCAATTTCTTGTGCAAATTCGTTGATGATTGTGGTTGCTTCTTCGTTGATGGTATAATCGGCGGTTAGTTTTTCAAACAATTCGTCGCCCAATTGTTTTTCATACGTCATTGGCATAAATTGGGCAGAACGCTCTGCCAAAGGAGGCAAAATGAACCAATACACAGACACCACCAAACCCACCAAACAAGCAGTAGCCATTAACACGCCGCGCAGTCCATTGTTCTGAATCCAACTATCTACGGTATGATTTTGTATGTGTTCGGGCAGGTGGGGCGCTGCTATTTGGGTATCGAGCAAGAGGCTTTGGTGCGGAAATTCTCCATAGCGAAAGGTGCTTTTTTGAGGTGTGGAGTCTCCTGCCATAATGTCGCTAATTTCCCAACGAATTGTCTGCAACTCATAGAAATCGTCATAGTACTGAATAATCCAATAGCCATTGTGTGGAGTCCATTGTGCCTCAAAACCTTTGGATACTTGTCCATTAAAATAAGTGGCATTTGTCATTGTATATTAATTTGAAAAATAAAAAATTAAACTATACCCAAATCCATCATGTCGGAAAGGTCTTCGCCTGTGGCATCGCGATAATCCGCTTCTGTTTGACGAATCGAATTGGTATCTAAACCTTCGCCAATGGTAATATAGCGCGTATAAAATTCCATTGTCCGTACTATTGCCCAAGGCGTACCCAGACCCAACGTAAAGGCTACTAAAAAAAAGTTTCCAATAAACAAAGCAAAATAATCTGCTACTTGGGCATCAATGTGAAGGTCAATAGTTCTGTCATCTTGCTGCATTTTGGTGTTGTGAACCAAAAATTCGGCACGTTCTTTCATGTACCAAAACATATAGATACCCAATGTTATGATGCTCAATATGACTCCTTTGAGATTTATCACAAAAAAGTCGGCACCTTTGCCCTCGAAACTAAACGCTACATTTCCAAAGCGAATGTGTCCAATAACATAGCGATACAATGTAGTTATGAGCCATGAATTGTATAAACCTAATGTCAACATAGCTAAAATAGTGCCAATAAAAAATTCTTTCATCAAAGTAGCTCTATCGCCTCTATACCCGAAGTGTATGCCGCGCCAAGATGAACGAGATAAACGATATTTCATAGAACCATGTATGGCTAAAGGAATCAGGTACATAAAACCGCCCATAAGAACCAAAAAGCTCAGTAACGAAAGCAAGACAATTCCTGTTTTTGTTGCAAAGTATGATATTAAACCTACTACCAAATACAAACCAAAAATAAGTAATATTGCTTTGATGAATCCGCGAAACATCTCTTTGCCTGTGCCATGAAAAGTAAAATGGTCGTTGTCGAGAGCAGTCTCTTGATACAGATAGCGCAAATTTGCTGCTTTTGCCCAAGGGTAATAGAATCCTAAAGTGACTACGGTGAGCAACATGTTGACAATATAAATCCCAAAAAGTTTTGAACCCTCACCTGTGAAAGATAATTTTTTCGGTTGAGTATTCGGCGGATTATTGCCTTCGGGAGTGTAGGTAGTGGTGTAGGTATAAAATTCTGACATAATAAATAAGGTTGGTAGGTGAAAAAAAATATAACTTAGTAAGTGCCATATAGATATTGGTCTTTATGGAAATGCAAAGCTATGGAAAATAATTGATTTACGCGTTATTTGTACACATTTTTTTTGTGGTTATACGTTTATTTGTTTTAAAGACAATAACTTTGGTCAAATAATAATACTAAATTGAATCAAGAGCGAAGTATTTACGCATTTGATTACACAAATAGACCCAAAATACTGGACTAAATAGTTCAATTGTTTGCCAAATAAAAAAATGAGCTAAACGCGATTGAACGCCTACTTCTGCTAGAACGCATTGACAAGGTAGTTTTTCTAAATTGTGCCATATATTTCATTAACGACAATAAAATGACTATCTTTGCAGCACCTAAGAAAAACCGTAATTACCTATTGTTTATGAAAAATGTTTTTTTGTTTTTATGTAATATATTTTTGGTGTTGTTAGTTGTTGTGGAGACAGCAACAGCCCAAGATAGTTTGGCACGCGAATACCGAACTTTGCTGTGGAAAATAGAACACCCCACACTTTCCACTCCGTCCTACCTTTATGGTACGATGCACACGACCGACGAGCGCGTTTTTCGGTTTGGCGATTCGGTGATGGTAAAATTTGACCACAGCCAAGCTTTGGCATTGGAGTTATTATCCAACGATTTGAATCCTATGAGCATGTTGTCTAGTATGCTTATCAAAAGCGACACAACCCTCAAAGACCTTTATACACCCGACGAGTATCAACGTGTAAAAAAATATCTCAAAGATAAAATGGGTTTTATGGCTGGTATTTTAAATGTCGATAAATTGAAGCCCATTTATTTAAGTGTTTTTGCTAGCGAATTTAACACCAAAACCGATACCAACAAAACAACCAACCCATCGCGCGAATTGCCCTTAGACCAATATTTAGAGAAATTGGCACGTGACCAAAAGAAAATCCTTATTGCCATCGAAAAACCACAAGAACAATTGGGTGCGCTCGACCAAGTGCCACTCACAGAGCAAGCCGACATGCTTTTGCAAATGGTAGATGCTCCGTCCAACACCAACGAAATGACAACACTTATCGATTATTATGGACAACAAAACTTGGACGGCTTGTTGCACTATTATCAAAAAAACACCGATGCAAGTTCCATTTTTGACCAAGCCATTCTACAAAACCGCAATATAGTGATGGCAGACCGCATTAGTGATATAATCGCAAAACAAAGCACTTTTGTGGCAGTGGGAGCATTGCACTTGCCGGGAGTCATTATCTTGTTGCGTCAAAAAGGCTATCAGGTTTCGCCCATATACTCTGCCTATAATCCCGATAAAGTGATATACAAAACAGCTTGGATACCTTTTCGAAGCAATGCCGAAGACTTCGAAACCATGATTCCTGCTCTGCCTGCCTACAACAGCACCGACTCCATAACCGTCAAAAACATGAATTATTTTTATGAAGATACCCAAAATGATTTGTTTTTTAGCATTACCTACCTTGCCATAAAAGATACTATAGGCGACACAACTTTTTATGAACGTGCGCTCAAGGACTTGGAAACCAAACAAGGAACGCAAATTCTTTGGAAAAACAAACGCACCATAGACCAACAAACCGCCGTCGAAGGAGAAATGACATCACCTATTCCCCAAAAAAACACCCGTTTTTTGTTGTTACGCGGGCGAAAAAACCTTTATCTACTGACCATCGTAGGCACTACACGGCGCATCAACGACCCAAAGGTGGATTTGTTTTTTTATAAGTTTAAGCCCTTATAACCTACTCATCTGTTTTATTTTCTAATGCATCTTCTGTTGGTGTTGCCAAATTATTGCTTGCCACTGATGACTCAATGGGCTTGTCCAACGGAAACAAGAACAACAAAGACACTAAAAAATACACTACAAAAGGAATGTAAATATGCACAAAACTTGCTATTGTTGCAACAACAATAAAAATTGGCGCTAAGAAAAACGACCGCTTAACATTTTTCATCATCGAAACAGGATCATACTCTGGCACTAAATGGTATTTGGCTACATACCAATACAACAATACCAATAAGAAAGATGTGAGTGCCAAAATACCACCCAACAACAAAACTGCTACCTGATTGGAGGCGTATTCTCCTGCCAAAGCCGTTGGAAAAGGCAAAAAACAAGCCGCCATCAATAACAGATTGTTTAGCCACAACAAACCATAATCTGCTTTTTTGCACAAAAGCATAATGTTGTGGTGCTGAATCCAAATGACCGCTAAAAAAACGAAACTGATTACCCAACTGATGATACGTGGCATTAATTTCCACAAAGCCTGTAACATCATGTCAGTACTATGATGGTTTTCAATGTGTGGTACTTTGATTTCCAAGACCAACAAGGTGATTATAATGGCAAAAACGGCATCGCTAAATGCTTCCATGCGCGATTTTGAAAATTGCCAATACTGGATTTTTTGTATCAATGACATAATTATCACATTTTTATAGATAACAAAATAGCTATAGTAGCATTAAACATTATTTTTGTGTATGTTTTGGGCAATAACCGTTTCGTAGTATTGTTCATACAAAGGCAAAATGCGGTTAATATCAAATTGTTGAGCTTGTTCGAGTGCATTTTTGCGGAATTGTGCCAATACTTCGTCGTTGTTTAGTATCGAAATAGCATGACGCGCCATATCTTCCACATCGCCCACATTGCTCAAATAACCCGTTTGGGCATGGATATTGACTTCGGGAATGCCACCTGCGTTGGACGACACCACCGGCACTTCGCACGCCATCGCCTCCAAAGCTGCCAAACCAAAACTTTCGGCTTCGGACGGCATGAGGAACAAATCGGCAATCGCCAACAACTCTCCAATGGCATCTTGCTTACCCAAAAACCGAATATCATCACACAAATCCAAATCCCTACACAACTGTTCAGCCTTGATTCGTTCGGGACCATCACCAACTAATAATAGTTTGGCAGGTATTTTTTGATGAACCAAAGCAAACACTTGTACCACATCTTCAATCCGTTTGACTTTCCTAAAATTGGAAGTATGCATCAAAATGCGTTCGCCATTCGGAGCCAATGCCTTTTTAAAGTGGTCTTTGTTAAATTTTTGGAAATCGCGAAAGTCTATAAAATTGGGTATGACTTCGATGGGTCTATGAATAGCAAAAGTATCGTATGTTTGTTGACGCAAACTCTCCGACACTGCCGTTACACCGTCCGACATATTAATGGAGTATTCCACTACTGGTTGAAAAGTTGGGTCTTTGCCCACCAACGTAATATCGGTGCCATGCAAAGTCGTAACCACAGGGATATAGGTGCCATGCTGCAACAAAATTTGCTTTGCCAAAAAAGCGGCTGTTGCATGAGGAATAGCATAATGAACATGCAAGATATTGAGGCGGTGATACCGCACCACATCGACCAATTTGCTGGTCAAAGCGGCTTCGTAGGGAGGAAAAGCAAAGAGAGGATAGTTGGCAAAACTAACTTCGTGATAGTTGATATTTTCGTGAAAACTACTCAAGCGGGCGGGCTGACTATAGGCAACAAAATGCACATTGTGCCCTTTTTCTGCCAAAGCCTTGCCCAATTCTGTTGCCACTACACCGCTTCCGCCATAAGTCGGATAACAAACAATGCCTATTTTCATAATTATTGTGAATTTGTGTAAAAAAAAAGAGGTAGCGAAGATCAATGAATATTTATCATGCCAAAAATAGCTCTAACAAAACAGCTATGGCAAACACCACACTTGCAATGCCATTGGTAGTAAAAAAAGCGAGATTGACTTTGCTCAAGTCGTTGGGTTTAACCAATTGATGTTGGCGAATGAGTAAGCCAATAAAAATGATAGCTCCAAGCCAATACCACGCCCTAAAACCAGCATACAAACCAACACCAACTACCAATAATGCACAAACAAAATGCAGCAAAACCGATACGGTAAGGGCTTTGTTTTTACCCATTTCGGCAGGAACAGAGTGCAGTTGGTTATCCTTGTCAAATTGTTCGTCTTGTAGGGCATAAATAATATCGAAGCCACTAACCCAAAACAACACAATAGCACTAAACAAAATAGGCAATAACTCGCTGAACTCACCACTCACCGCTACAAAAGCGCCAATGGGTGCCAATGACAAGCCCAGACCCAGGATTAGATGACACCAATGAGTGAAACGTTTGGTATAGCTATAGCCCAGCACAATGAGCAAAGCCACAGGCGAAAGAAAAAAACACAACCAATTAATATAGGTAGTGGTGATGATAAAAGCCAGACTGTTTAGCGCAACAAACAGCAAAGCACGTTGTGGCGAAATCACACCCGCAGGGATTTCGCGAATGGCTGTTCGTGGGTTGCGACTGTCTATGTCGCGGTCAATATAGCGGTTAAACGCCATGGCGGCGCTGCGGGCAAACACCATACAAAGCAAGACCAAACCCAAGACTTGCCACGAAAAATCATAGCCAAAATACTGGGTAGCCAAGAAGAACCCAATGATGGCAAAAGGAAGGGCAAATATGGTATGGCTAAACTTAATTAGGGATAAGTACTGTTGCACAATTATTTTTTTGGTTTATTTGGGCGCAAAAGTACAGTTGTTTAGGCAAAAACAGAAATCTAAACCAATAATTTGTACCTTTGCAGCCCAAAAACTAAGTTCGATGCAATATATTATAGCACAATGGGTATCATTTATTTTTCACCCTATCTTTATAGTTAGCTATATGGCGATTTTGTTACTATGGGCAAATCCCTATATTATCAAAATGTATGATGTGGCATTAATCGTTTTTTATACTGCTTTTTATCCCTTAGTATCATTGTTTTTGATGAAACGGCTCGACTTTGTTAGCAGTTATGAACTACCCGACCGACGCGAACGCATTGTGGCTGCCATTCCCACATTGTTTTTCTATAGCTGGTGTTCGCTGATTATGTACAAAAAATATCACCCACTTTTAGCAGATATTTCCTATGCTGCAACAGCAAGTATCGTGCTGTCAGTTGTTTTTTTGGCAGTTAACAACAAAATTAGCTGGCACGCCATGGGCATGGGCGCATTCGTAGCGTTTTTGATAATCCTGCCCCATTATGCTACCATCGATGTATCATTGCCTTTTTTGCTGGGTTTGGTCATAGCTGGTTTGGTGGGAACAGCACGACTATACCTCCAAAAACACCAACTTTCGGAAGTCTACCAAGGCTATTTAGTTGGCTTTGTGGGACAAAGTTTGTTTTTTTTGTGGCAATAAACAGATTATCAAAAAAAAAATGTTTGACAAATAAACAAAAAATTTGGTAGAACCAAAAAAAGGCGCTACCTTTGCACCGCAAAACAAAAAACGTTTGCGAGATTGGTCCATGGTGTAATTGGCAACACGTCTGATTTTGGTTCAGAAGAGTCTAGGTTCGACCCCTGGTGGACCAACCATAAGTGGTTAAGTGATTAATGAATAAATTTAGTGGGAAGTTAGCAACACGTTTAACTTCCTGCTATTTTTTTTGTCTAACCATAAAATTGCTGCATTTATACTATCAAATCCCAAAAACAAAGCCAAATTTCCTCAAAGAACACATCATTGTCTATTTTCTCATTATATTTATCCACCATGAAACAACTATTTTTTGTCGTTGTATTAACACTACTTGGGTCGGTATTCTATTGCCAAGCTCAAACCCTCAAAGTTGGTCACTTAGACCAAAAAGCCATTTTACAGAACATTCCTGAATGGAAATTGGCTGAAAAACAGTTTGAAGATTACCTCAACATGAAGAAAAAAATGTTGGAAGACAAACAAAAGTCTTTGCAAGCGATGGTAGCAGACTATGAAACCCGCAAACAGTCGGGAACTTTAAGCCCTAAACTGGAGGAAGAATTGATTGTCAAAATCCAGACCGAAGAAAAAAACTTTCAACAGTTGCAAGCTACTGCACAAGACGAAGTAAATAGCAAAGAACAGGAACTGACCGCCCCCATCCAAAAACGCTTGAATGAAGCGTTGAAAGCAGTGGCGCGCGAAGGTAACTATACCTATATCATCGACGTTTCGGAAGGTTTTGTCATATATCAAGACCCTGCGGGCGATGTTAGTCCTTTGGTATTAGAAAAATTTAAAACCATAAAATAAGCAGTTTTTGACACCCACCATAAGGGCAAAGTCTTTCGATGGACTTTGCCCTTTGTGGTTTTGTGGTTATTCGATGCTCTTGCCCCAAATAACGTTATACCATGATAAGTATCCAATACACGACCAGCAAAGGCGAAAAAATTCGTACTACCTTGCCCTTAATCAACCAACACTATAGGCTCGAAGACGTGTTGGTTAATTGCCATTGTAGTGAAGACCGATGGCAAATCCAACTAACTGCCACTGCCCCCGTCGTTCTCAAAAAAATAGCCATTATCCAAAACATTGCTATTGACAAAAACGACCGAATCTTATGCAATGGTTTTCAGTCGTGGTCACAAACGCGCGAATTTATGCCTCAAGAACGGATGGCTCCTATGAGCTTGTTGCTCAACAAATTTGCAAGTGCAATGGGAGATTATGACCTCTATCGCTATCCTTTCAAGGTGGGTGTTCTCCATTCTTGGACATACACTTATTGCAAAAAAAACAACGATACATACCATTTTTGGGCATCATTATCGGAGCAAAGTGGCTATACTTTGTTTGTTTTTGATACACCACAACAGTCACTTACTATCAGGAAAGAATGCAAAAATCGTTTGCTACAGAAATCCGAAACATGGACAGCCTTAGATATTTATACCACCAAAGGCACCGAAGCAAGTGTTTTTGAGGAATATAAGCAACAATTACTGCCCACCAAACGACACATCACCAATACAACACCCATAGCAGGCTGGACGAGTTGGTATCACTACTATACACGCGTGTCCGAAAAAATAGTCTTGAACAATTTACGAGCCTTTCAGCGCCGCCAACTGCCCATCCAAGTCATGCAAATCGACGACGGTTGGCAAACAGCCGTTGGTGATTGGACGAATGTAAATGCCAAATTCCCAAATGGTTTGGCACAGCTTGTTGAGCAAATTCACCAAGCAGGGTATCAAGCAGGTTTATGGATAGCTCCATTTGTTTGTATCCAACAATCGACGATTTTTAAGCACCACAAAAATTGGTTGCTACACCAAAAATCAGGCAAATTGGTGACTGCGGGCTACAATGTATTGTGGAAAAGCGAAATGTATGTCTTGGATTTTTATCAAACCGAAGTGCGCGAATACTTGTCATTGGTATTGCGAACTTTGCTCGAATGCTGGCGCTTTGATTGGCTCAAATTGGACTTTCTGTATGCTGTTGCGCTACAGCCACCTGCTCACAAAACAAAAGGCGAAGCAATGTATGAGGCAATGGCATGGCTGCGCCAACAAACGCAAGGACGCACCATTTTGGCTTGTGGCGTGCCATTGGGTAGTGCTTTTGGACAGGCAGATTATTGTCGTATTGGTGCCGATGTGCATCTTGAGTGGGAATTTGGCATTTTGCACCGCTTGCGAAATCGCGAGCGCGTCTCCACACACAACGCGTTGCGAAGCACCGTATATAATCGTCACCTCAATGGTTTGGTGTTTGGCAACGATCCCGACGTGGCTATTTTGCGCCACAAAAAACACCACCTTTTGCCCGAACAACAAATGACTTTGTGGCTGATGAACCAAATTTTTGGTAATGTACAATTTATTTCAGATAACATCGACGATTATTCTACCAATACTTTGCAAATATATGCCGCCCAATTTCCCCTCCAAAACAAGTTTGTCGACCGAGTGGAAGTGGTAGGCAATACTGAATGCTATGTCATTGATTTTCGAATCGAGCAACTTACCTATCGCTCTTACAGCAATTGGAGCAACGAACCCCAATTTTTCGACCTGCCCAACGACCGCCTATATTTTAATTGCTTAAACCATCAATTTGAGGCAGAAAACAAAATTTTGTTAGCGCCCTATCAAAGTATTTTGTATCTTTGCAGTGCGTTACAACCCAAAACAGGAACGGTCATAGGTAGTTGTGGAGCTTTGTTTGCAGGTAGCGAGGTAAAAAAGATTGAAACATCAGGTGAAAGAATGTTGTTACAACTATTTGAGCCACTGCCATATAAAACACAGGTCTATTTAGTGGCTGATTCAGTAGGTAGTAAAAAACTTATTAATGACCGTTGGATAAGCGCCGAAAATATACAAGGTATAAGTATTTGGAAGTATTATTCATAACCACTACAGAACGCCTTAAAATTGCCTTATAGTTTATTGTTTTTCAGTTTTATAGTTTATTGTTTTTCAGTGTTTTATATAGGGCAAAAAAACTAAGCTGTTTTTTTTCTTTTTTTTCTCATTTTAGTTTTTTTTTTGCCATTTATACCTTACCTTTGCCACGATAAATTATCCAAAACACATTCAAAACAACCTGTTATCGGTAGCCACATTTTTTAATTCTATATTTTAAACAAAATATCTTTCCATGAAAAACATTTTCTTTTTATTGTTGCTTTGTATTGTTGCATGGCAAAATACCATGGCTCAGGCACAACGAACAGTTCTGATAGAAGAATTTACACAGGCTTCTTGTGGTCCTTGTGCTGCTGCTAACCCCGGATTAAACACTTTGTTAAATGCCAACACAGACCGCGTGGTTTCTGTTAAGTATCAAACCAACTGGCCTGGCAACGACCCTATGAACACACAAACTCAAACTTGGGTAGGTCCTCGTGTTTCCTACTATGGTGTTCAAGGTGTTCCCCACGTTGTTATGGACGGTGCTGATGTAGCAGGTTCGGGAGACCCATATTCTCTAACCCAAGCAGTTTTGAATGCTGAAGCGAGTGAAACAACCCCTTTTACTATTGATTTGACCCATACATATAGTGCAGATTTTGCTACCCTCAATGTTACTGCAACTATCACGGCTTTGAGCGCTGTAACCGAAAGTAATTTAAAATTCCATTTGGCATTAACAGAAGACCACATTGTGTTCAATGCCCCTCCGGGTAGCAATGGCGAAACAGAGTTTTTTAGTGTTATGCGCAAAATGATGCCTAGTGCAAGTGGTACTGCTTTGCCAAGCACTTGGACAGCAGGTCAAACAGAAACCATTACGCTTTCTACAGCAGTGCCTACTTATATTTATGATGTGTACCAAATGGCATTGGTGGGTTTTGTACAAAACAATACAACCAAAGATGTTAAACAAGCTAAACACATTTCAGTTGACCCTGTTTTCCAATTAGATGCAGCCGTAAATGCTATGCAAGGTGTTCCAACAGATATTTCTTGCGGGGATTATGCCACTTTTACTCCATCAGTTGTTTTGGGTAATACAGGTAGCTCCAACATTACAAATGTTGAATTTAGCATGTCATTGGCAGGTGACAATGTTGGTACTTACTCTTGGACTGGCAATATTGCTCAAGGTGCTACTCAAAATGTTGCTTTACCCGAAGTTACTACTGCTGTATCAGGTTTGTTTGAAGTGGAAATTATGAGCATCAATGGTCAGTCTACCGACAACTATTTGGCTAACAATGTCATTTCGCAACCTTTCAACTTCTTGAGTTCTATTGGTCTTCCTGCTCCTATTACGCAAAACTATAGCTCAACAACTTTCCCTCCAGTTGGCTGGGCTTTGTTGAATCCTGATGGAGATGCTTCATGGGAACGTGCCACACCCACAGGTAGTAGTGGAGCTGCATTTATCAATTTCTACGCCATTCAGAGCGGTACAGATGAATTGGTAATGCCAACAGCCGACCTTACTAATAGTTCATCGGCACAATTAACTTTCCGTGTGGCTTATGCTCCGTATGATGCTACCTATACAGACGACTTGTATGTATATGTTTCAACCAACTGTGGAGATAACTGGACACAAGTATACCACAAAGGCAACACCACATTAGCTACAGCGTCGGCTACTACTAGTGAATTTAGCCCAACAGCAAGCCAATGGAGAACAGAAACCATCGACTTGAGCAACTATGTTGACAACAATGTATTGGTTAAATTCTCAGGTGAAAGTGGTTATGGCAACAACCTATATATCGATGATGTCAACCTCACAGCAGTGGAAGCTTGTACACCTCCCACAGCGAGCGTTCAAGGCAACCCTCCTACATCAGGTATGTTGAATGGTAGTGCTAGTGTAACTGCCAGTGGTGGTATGGGCAACTATGTATATACATGGAGCAATGGCGCTATAGGAGCTACTATTAACAACCTTGCTCCGGGCGAATATTGTGTAACTGTTACTGATGCGGCTGGTTGTGAATCAGAACCACAATGCGTTAGCCTAATAACAGTAGGTATTATCAATGTTAATGGCAGCAACTTTGGCTATACTATCCAGCCAAATCCTGCTAACGAAATTGCAACCGTTAGCATCAATGGCATTGTGAATAACCTACAATTGCAAGTTCTCGATTTGAATGGCAAAGTGGTATATGCTACGGCTGCTAATAGTGCCACTGTTAGCATTCCAACAGCTACTTTCCCACAAGGTTTCTATTTCTGCCAATTTATGGTAGATGGCAAAAAAGTAGCTATCGAAAAATTAGCTGTTACACGCTAATCGCTTACCAATACAATAAAGCAAAAATTAATAGCCTAAAAACAAAAACTGTACCTGCCCATTGGGTAGGTACAGTTTTTTTATTGGATTATGGTGTTGACTCGAATGTTTATAGATTTTTTCACCACCTTTCAGCATCAAAAAAACTACCATCGGCATCTTGTTCTTCTTGCCATTTTCGGTACTTTGCTCTGGTTTTGACCGTCTGTAAACTTCGCTCAATAATCAAATTGGCTAACAAACTTGCCATATCAGCATTCGGGTCTTGTGCCATAGCAGATTTGATACGTTTTTCTTCTACATCGATTCTATAAAGATAGTGATATAGGCGCGCTCGGTCTGTTTGGAGTAAATAGGCAACAAATTGCGTCAATTGTTGGCGCAAAAGTTCCCATTGGTCAACTAATTGTAAATTGGCACCCAAATCGTGGGTTATTAGTTGGGTTGTTTCGTTTAAAAAAGTCTGTTCCATAGAGAGAGGGAGGTTAACTAATAATTGTAAAATGGATTATATCACTATGGACTAAAAGTAAAGAGCAGTATGAACCAGATATGAGGCAATTTTTTGCGAAGAAAAACCGCAGTTTAGCGACAAATAGACAAAAGTTAATTTTATCGTTTGTTTGTCGAACACTTCAAAGCCTCAATAATACACACAATAAACTATATTTGAACATGTTGTTGTTGTTCAACCAAACTCAAAATTTCCTGTATACTTTTAATATGTGTGCCATTAGGAGGCAAAACACTTAATTTGTGAGCTTGTTTCCCGATAAACAAATGCTGGGCGAATGGAAAATTTTCGCAAACTTGTTGTGTATGTTTCGCTATCTGTTCTATTGCCATCTCGGTTGTTAAAATACTAATAATAAATTGAGGTTGTAGGGCTTGAGCAACACTAATCATAGCAGAAGTAGGCACATTGGCACCCAAATAGACGACTTTGTTGTTCCGCGATTTTATCATATAACACAATAATAATAAACTAATTTCGTGCCATTCACCTTCGGGAAGGTAAAGCAAATACTTGGGAGTATTGGCACAAACATATTCCTTAAGGTTATCAATGGCTGCAATAATTTTTTGACGCACCAGATTGGAAATAAAATGTTCCTGAGCAGGATTGATAGAACCCAATGCCCACATAATACCTATGCGCTCCAAAAAAGGGTATACCATAGTGAACATGGTTTTTTCGATACCTATTTTTTGGATATTTTGCTCTACTATGTTTTCAAAATTAACTTCATCTAAATTGAGCATAGCAGTTATTAGTCCGAGTATTTGTGTATTGGTTTCATTATCATGTAGCAATAATTTGGCAATATGGCTACAAATTTCGCGTTGTTCTAAACGAGCTATTCGTCCGATTCTGTACCCATTTTGAAGTAAAATAGAAACATTTAGGATAAGGCGCAAATCTTCATCATCATACAGTCGGATGTTGGTTTGTGTCCGTTTAGGGCGAAAAATGTCATAACGTTGTTCCCAGATGCGCAAAGTATGTGCTTTAATGCCTGATAACAACTCTATATCTTTAATAGAATAAATTGCCATGTTTAGTTGAATAAAAAACTATCGAAAAAAATAATGGTACAGTAAGGCTTGATAAACAAACAAAAGAAAAACGATTTTGTTGTAAAAATGTTGCTTTTTGTTGTTTTTCGTTGCCATATACCTATTTTATCCAAAATTTAACAATTTAATAACATGCTATATAATGTATGGTGTGCAAAATCTACCTACTTTTGCCGTCCTTTCTTTAATTTTTAGTTTATGTTAGGATTAATTTTTGGCTTAAGTACAGGATTGGGCATTTTGCTCATTATTTGTATCTTGGTAGTCTGTATTTTTGAGTTCATCAATGGTTTCCATGATACTGCCAATGCCGTAGCGACCGTTATTTATACCAAATCACTCGAACCCCGAACAGCGGTCATTTGGTCAGGAGTTTGGAACTTTCTTGGTGTTGTAACAGGTGGAATTGCTGTTGCCTTGGGCATCATCAATTTATTGCCTATTGACATTCTGATAGAGCAAACCATTGAACTAAAAATAGCCTTAGTACTAGCTGCCTTGTTTGCGGCTATTATCTGGAACTTGGCAACTTGGTATGTGGGCATTCCTTGTTCAAGTTCTCACACCTTGATTGGCTCACTCTTGGGTGTAGGCATTGTGTTCTCCTATCTACCCGAAAATATTACGGGTGTGGGAGTGAATTGGGCAAAGGCAAAAGACATTGGTATGTCTTTGCTAATTTCTCCTTTGTTTGGTTTTTCGATGGCAATTGTGCTGATGTTTATCATGCGAAGTTTCATCAAAGACAAAAGCATTTTCAAAGAACCTACTCCTGATAAACCCACTCCGTTGTGGATACGCGCCGTATTGATTGGCACTTGTACGGGCGTGAGTTTTGCGCATGGCTCCAACGACGGACAAAAAGGTGTGGGTTTATTGATGATTATTCTCATGACTTTCTTGCCCCTACAATTTGCACTCAAAAGCTTTGAACCCCAAAAAAACTTGCATTCTTTAGAAGAAATTCAACAACACATAACGCCCTACGCCGCCGATGGTCCTGTGGGTAAAGAAATTGATGCGACCATCAAAACCATCGATGCCTTGCAACATGACATACAATCGGGCAATGGACAGGACGTAAAACAAGTGTTTAACATTCGCAAACGTATTCATCTTTTGAGCAAAAACATCGATGCCTTGCTCGAAGACAATACGATTATTACGAATGCTGCCGACCGCAGTACGCTTAGAAAAGAAACCAAAGCCTTGAAAGAATACACCGATTTTGCACCATTTTGGGCAATTTTGCTTATTTCGTTGTCTTTGGGTTTAGGTACTATGGTGGGGTGGAAACGTATTGTGGTGACTATTGGCGAAAAAATTGGCAAAAACCATATGACATACGCTCAAGGCATGACCGCCGAATTGATTGCTGCCAGCACCATCATGGTCTCCACCAAATTGGGCTTGCCTGTAAGTACAACACATGTCCTCTCGTCGGGCGTAGCAGGTGCAATGGTTGCCTCCAAAGGGGTAAAAAACCTACAAAAAAATACCATCACCAACATTGCTTTGGCATGGATACTCACCCTGCCCGTCACCATTATTTTGTCGGGTGGTTTGTTCTATTTATTCCGTTTGTTTACCTAAAAAAACAATTTTATGGCTAAAAACAGTCTTGGAGGCGACTTCAAGACTGT
Source organism: Chitinophagales bacterium (assembly GCA_016787295.1). GTDB lineage: Bacteria > Bacteroidota > Bacteroidia > Chitinophagales > UBA2359 > JAEUUX01. The sequence continues at coordinate 10,965 of JAEUUX010000148.1, read as the reverse complement.
TTTTTTATAGTTTTTTGGCATAATACATCAATTTTTGCATAGTTCTGCTTAACTTTGTCTGTCCAAAATCATCTTATTCCAATATTCCTGCAATGATAGGCAAAACAATAGGCACTTATCGCATCGAATCGCTTTTATCGGGCAAAGGCGGCATGGGGCGTGTTTATCTGGCACACCATATTCACCTAAAAACTCCCGCCGCCATCAAAGTCATACATGCTCATCTAACCGAAAACGAAGACTTTCGCGAACGGTTTCGGCGCGAAGCCCTCAGCCTGTACCAATTGGTGCAGCACCCCGGCATTGTGCGTTTTTTTGATTATATAGAAGACGAAAATGCCCAATACATCATCACCGAATATGTCGAAGGAGACAATTTGGCAGATTATGTGAAAAAAAATGGTGCCCTGTCTGTCGAAAAACTACAGAATGTCTTTCGGCAGGTTTTGGATATCTTGGGCGTGGTGCATCAAAAGGGCATTATTCATCGCGACCTAAAACCCGCTAACATCATGCTTACGCCCGAAGGCGAAGTGAAATTGTTGGATTTTGGGATAGCCAAAATTAGCGCCGACAACCTCACTGCCACAGGCACGTCCATTGGTACGGTGATGTACATGAGCCCCGAGCGCATTTATCCCACCAAAGATAGCAGCGGAAAATCTTTGCCTTTAGATGTCCGAAGCGATATTTATTCTTTGGGTGTGACCATTATGGAGGCGGCTATTGGGCAGGCACCATACGCTACCCGCAATACGGCTACGTCGGAATACGAGGTGATGATGAGCATTGTCACCAAACCTTTGCCCCGCCTTAGCGAATTTGGGTATCAGGGTACACCTTTGTTGCAGCAAATCATAGACCACGCCACACAAAAAGAACGCGAAAAACGCTATCCAAATTGTGCCGCCATGAAAGCCGATTTGGAACAACTTGCCAACAAAGTGAATAGCTCTCCGCCACCACCACCCAAATCACAAACACCACCAATACCGCCACCACAAGTCAAAAAGGTGCAAGATGTGCCACCGCCTGTGGTGAATAAACCACCTACTAACAAACCGTCACAACCTGCACAACAACAAGCAAGTGCGAACTCCTCACCCACTACCACGTCCCAAAAAGACTTTAGTGATTGGTGGTTATTGTTGTTCACGCTTTTGGTGTTGATAGGAGGTTATTGGGTGTTGAGCGATTTTTGGAGTGATAATTCCCCGAAAAAATCCAATACCGTGGCAATAAGCGATTTTCCTAAAACCGAAGCAGGTTTTAAGCAACTATTAACTGTCTATTACGGCGCTATGCAAGATAAACAAGCTGCCACAGTGTTGAGTTACTATGTCAAACGTCCTGACCAGTATTTTGATTATCATCAACCTTCTCACATTCAAATGCGGCAGTCTTTGCAAACGGTTTTTAAGCAATATCCCAACCGTCAATACCAGATAGATTGGAGCAATTTTGGATATGCCATTTTAGACCGAAACTATTATATACTTGACTATACGTTGGTGGTGTTGGATAATGAACAAGGCAAAACTCGCCGCCAAAGACTCACCATGACATTGACCCAGAATGGTGAGATTTATAAGCTGGAAAGCAAAGATTAAGGATTTTTTTGTAGAGTCACAACCAAATCATCTATCCAAATAGGTGTGGGATTGGGATTCCAAAAGTATAGTTGCAAGCGTTCTTTGTGGCGATGTTCGGCTCGAATCGGGATAGTATAACTAAGTTCGTGCCATTGCTGAAGTGGCAAATTGTGTGGGATATCTTGCCCATTCCAGCCATATACTTCCTGAAATTGTTGGTAACTATGCACCAGTTTGGGTAGGGCGGCTGTAGTATCCATGACTTGCTCTTGATAGACCCATGCTGTGACCCTCAACGCCTTGCAGTCGGGTGGTAGATAGGCGCTATAGATGTCCATACCCAGCGAAAAAGCGTTGTTGGAATCTAATTTTGCAGACCCTTTACCTATCTTGCTACGGCTTGTATCAAATGGAGCAGTATCAAATGTGTGGTGTAAAAGTTGGTTCTGTAGGGAATCGGGTGTGGGTTGTTTTTCAAAAACGCATAATTTTCTGTGGTTTTTGTAGATAGGTACTTCTTCTTCAAAGCATTGTAGCAATTTAAAACGCGAATCTTGGCTTATTTTTTCTAACGAATTGTGTGCCTCCACCACCGAAAACCAATCGTCCCAGATAACCAAACTTTTGTCGGGTATGGGCGAACCGTCGTAGAGAGCAGTTGTCGGGCGATATTGCATGGGGTCATAGAAATTTTTGGGCAGACTCATCACACCATAAATGGCATCGAAATAAAAAGTGTGTTGTGGATAGCGGTTGCCCACAAATTGGCTTATTTTGTCAAAAGCACGTTGAGCAGCATTTAAACCAAAATGTGTTTGCCAATGAAAACCGCTAATGGTTATGCCAATGACCAACAAAGCTATAATACCTGCCAAAGCGTTTTTGACCTTTGAGGGAACAAATAATAATAGGTCATCTAAAACGAAATTGATGCCACGCACACCTATCAATGCCAACAAAGGCAAGATACCTATCAGCACTCGCATTAAACCAAAAGAGGCAAAAATACCCAGATACCAAAACAAAGAATGCGCCACAAAAAACGTTATTGACCAACCATAGACTAACCAAAATTCTTCGCGGCTCATGCTTTGTGCGTCATGATGAATAGACAAAGCCGCTACCCAATTATCGGTTTGGTTTGTGACCGAAACCCGCCAATTTTGCCAAATATCTTTTGCCAAACGCCAGATGCCATAACAGAGTCCCAAGGCAACAAAGATATTGGCAGGACGACCTACTACTTCGGGTATTTTTTTGACAAAATGCAACAAACTTCCCGAACCATATACAGGTTCGAGAGTGCTGTAGGGGATTTTGTGAAACACCCACAGCCAATCGTGGTAATAAGGATAACCTGCTATGCTATACACAAAATGTCCAAACAATAACAAAGGTAGGTATTTCCAACGCCAATGATGAACAAGATAAGCTGCAAAAACGCCGCAGATGATTAGCCCCTCCGACCGCATAAAAGGGGTGAACGAAATGAGCAAAGTTGCCCACAGCAATTGTTGTCGCAAACAAAGATAGAGCGCAATGCTAAGGGTCAATGCCATCAAAGGCTCCGTGAGACCCGACAATGCGTTGGTGATATACATTGGTGCAAAACACAACAATATCGCCACCAAATAAGGACGAGCGAATCGGAGCATTTGGGCAATGCGGACGGTAAAAAAAACAGCAAGGCTACTCACCAAAATATTGAACAATTTCATGCCCATAAACCCCCAATAAGCAAAAGGCGCTGCCAAAAGAGTAAAAACAGGTTTTCCCCAATGGTCAAAAAAATTGATAGGGTGTTCAAAAGCATGGCGTGCAATAATATAGTGCATAATGCTATCTCCTTCGTCGCATGTGCCGTCAGATAAGACCGCCAAAATGAGCAAGGCTATAGCAAATGCAAGCGCCGCCCAATAGGGAAATTTTTGTGTCATAGTACAAATTATGGGTGAATGTCCTTGTTTTTAACAATGGCTAACAAGGCGCAAAAATACTATTTAATTGCGTCAAAAAATATCTTTGTGGTTATAAAAACCGATAAGCTCAATAAAATAATCGCCAAATTTGCCGTATTGTGGCAAATTTGGCGATTATTTTGTAGTTTATTCTACATTGGATTTCATTTTTTCCTTAAAAACTTTGTGTAGCTTGTCCATTTTGGGCTGAATGACGGCTTTGCAATAAGGTTCTTCGCGGTGGAGAGCAAAATACTCTTGGTGATAGTTTTCTGCCTTATAGAATTTGTCGAAAGCAGTGAGTTCGGTCACAATAGGACGATCAAACACCTTGTTGTCGTTAAGGGTTTGGATAACTTTTTCGGCAATAGCTCTTTGTTCGGCTGTGTGATAAAAAATAGCAGACCGATACTGTGTTCCCACATCTGCACCTTGTCGGTTGAGGCTTGTGGGGTCGTGGAGAGTGAAAAAAACCTCTAAAATTTCTTCAAGGCTAATTTCTTGGGGTTGATAGGTAACTTGCACCACTTCGGCATGACCCGTATTGCCTGTGCAAACTTCTTTGTAGGTCGGTTGAGCTTTTTGTCCGCCGCTATAGCCCGATTCTACCTTTTCTACGCCTTTTAGCGCCTCAAAAATGGCTTCAATACACCAAAAACAACCGCCACCAAGCGTAATTTGCTCCGATTTGGACGATTTTTCGGCGTTTTGTGTGGGATTAGCAGGCTCAAAAGATAGTGACAAAGAGTTGACGCAATAGCGTTTGCCTGTGGCTGTTGGTCCGTCATCAAAAATATGTCCCAAGTGACCTCCACAGTTGGCGCAAGTGATTTCGATGCGTTGCATACCGTGTGATAGGTCTTCGGTTTGTATGATTTTGCCGCCTGTTATTTCGCTGTCAAAACTGGGCCAGCCACAATGTGAAGGAAATTTCATGTCGTCGGTAAACAGTTCGCTACCGCAGGCGGCGCATTTGTAAACGCCTTTTTCTTTGTGAAAAACAAACTCACCCGAAAAAGCAGGTTCGGTGCCTTTTTCTCTCAAAATATAGTATTGTTCGGGATTAAGTTGTTGTTTCCATTCTGTTTCTGTTCGTTTCATGGGTATATTTGTTGTAGAAGAGGAAGCGGTGGTGGTGTGATTTTCTATGGGAGTGGTTTGAGCGCAACTGTTGAGTAATAGCAACAGATTGGCAAAAATAACAAATAGGTTTTTCATTTTGGAGAGATTTTTTGTTTGAATTGGTGATAAATACGCAATACATCATTTCGGTTGAGCCACAAAAACAGAAGGGAAGCTATAAGAACTGTAAGCGCTAAATAAAATACTTTGCCACCGTCATTATGTACTACAATGCCTAATGGTCCCAAATGCGCCAGTATAGCACCCAAAATAACACCAACACTTAATATCCCTCCATAAATGCGCGTTTGGGGTAATAAAATGAGGATTGAGGTAATGAGTTCAAAAATGCCAATGCCGATTCTGCCATACGGTTCTAATCCCAAAGTAGAAAAAATATATACCGAATCGGGGTGTGCCGAAAATTTGAAATACAAGGTTTGCAAATAGATAAGAGCAATTAGGATTTGCAACGCCCAAGAGATATAGTTAACAATGGAATTTTTCATGATATAAAATTTGGAAAAATGATTACTATTGGATTATTTTTGCCCAGTTGGCATTGGCTTTTTTCTGTAGGTTTGCTTCGTCTTTGTTCCAGCTTTTTAGTGTGTTGTTAAAGTAAGCATTGTAAAATAGGTATAATTTCCCGTTCAGTATTTTGAATGTTTCGGGGTCAATATCAACTTTTTTACCATTGTAGCCCATTGCATATGCACACCAGCCGCCATATTGTGGTTCATATTGCATAGGATTTTTTTGGAAAATGGCTTTATTCGCAGCACTCGAAAAATAGTAGGTGACACCTTCCACCGATGCCGACCATGTTGCTTTGCCTTGTACTGCTTTGTGTTGTGTGAAATAGGCAACAGGGTCATACCCCTTTATTGCCAACTGTCCGTCGAGGTGATAGTGTTTGACTCTGGTGTTGTTGCTTTGCGCCCAAATGGTTGTGGTGGCGGTCAGCGACAAAAAAAATACAACTACAACAAACAATAACTGTTTCATAATGTTCAACAATTTTTATGGTGCAAAGCTACGGCAATGCTACACAACCAAATGTCGGCTATTTTACATTTTCGCTATTTTTTTCAATTTTTCGGTGTTAAACACCACAATTTGTTTTCTATCGTATTGTATGATGCCGTTTTTTTCCCATTCATTGAGCAATGAAACAACTGTTTGTCGAGTTGTACAAATGATTTGTGCTATGTCGTTCTGGGTCAAATAGTTGTTTATGACTATTGTTTCGTTGAGGGTTTGTCCTTCGTTTATTGCCCAATTCATCAAAAAAAGCCCAAGGCGAGTGGCAGCATCTTTGAAAATAAGATTTTGATAATTGTTGCTTATGCGCCTAAATCGCAAACCCATTAACTTGGTATAGCTTAGTGCCAAATCGGGTTTTCGGAGCATTAATGCCTCAAAATCGGATAACAAAAAACTGCATAGAACCACATCATTGGTCAAAGCAATGGCATATTCATCGGCGGCGGGACGGTTATCGAGGCTCAATTCGCCAAACAAATCACCTTTTTGGATAATGTCTTGTATAAATTCTTCGCCTTCGCTATTGATTTTAACAATTTTTATTGCACCTTTTTTGAGAAAATAAATTCGCGGAATCTCGGTATCCGTGAAATAAATTATATCACCCTTTTGGGCTTTTTTAAAACCTATAATAACACATAGTTGTTTCAGCTCATCGGATTTTAGGGTGCTAAAAAGTCGATGGTCACGCAAATACCAATACTTAAGGTCTGTGTTCATATTGTATTTTGTTTAGAGAAAAAAACACAGTGTTTTTTGCTTTTTTTGTGCATATTGCTATTGTTATGTTTACTGCTTTGAAAAAAGAGTATTGAAAAATAAATGCACAAAGATACTATAATTAATAGACTTTTTTGTGCCAAACTTATTTTATGGAGTTATTGCAGCACTAAAAAGTACAATTAAAACCAAATTTAAAGAAAAACTATTTCAAATGCTCCTAAAATTTTTTCTTTCCAATAATTTAAGGTAGCTTTGCCGCACCATATAGGCTAATTACAAAATTATAAATATCCGTTTAACCAAACTTAAATTTATCGCTATGTCACATCATGTTATCAACCACAATGGACATAAACTTGAACTACAACAATCCGCCGAACACCAAATTTTGCAACAGCCCACTGTAAAAGAGCGCGGCTTAGGTGTCACAACCGTACAAACGGTAGTAGGGCAAATTGGGCAATATCCGATTGTACAAAAAACTGCCAAGGAGCGCGACATTACTGACCGTTCTGGTGCTTTTCAAATGCCGGTCTATCGCGATGCCAACACACAACAATTGATGATGCCCACCGGTGAGATGTCTATTGTGTTTAAGCCAAATGTTTTGAAAGCTCAAAAAGAAACTATTTTGCAACAATACAAGCTTACTTTGGTCAAAGAATATGAACATTGTTGGTTGGTCAAAGTAAGCAACACCAATCCTATTGAGCTGGTCTCAACCTTAGAGGCTTTACCCGAAATTGTTGATGTAGATGTTGACTTGGCAACCGAAGCGCAATTGTATGGCTTTATTCCAAACGACGACCTTTATTATCACCAATGGCATTTAGAAAATTTGGGCAGCCTAATTGATGTACAAAGTTCTTCTTTCGAGATGCGCAAAGGTGCTGATGCTAAAATAGCAGAAGCGTGGCGCATTTTGGGCAACGGTGGCAGCACTGGTATTAGAATTGCGGTCAATGATGTGGGTTTCGATTTACAACACCCCGACCTAAGCGTAGCCGGAAAAGTGGCAGCGTTCTACAACCTTTGGACAGAAGAGCCACTCGACAATGACTACCAAGATGTTCGTTTTTCGCACGGAACACCCTGCGCAGGAGTTGCCGCCGCCGCCTCGACCGACGCTGGAACAGTAGGCGTGGCACCCAACGCCAAATTGTTGTGTTTGCATGGCATAGAAAACAGCCGCAACCATTTCCGAAAATTGGTAGACTATTGTATTGCCAACAAAGTAGATGTGTTGAGTCTTAGCTGGGGCGAAACCATTGCAGATTTTCGCTATCCATTAGACAATATTATCAAAGCCGAAATAGACCGCTTATTGACCAAAGGGCGCAATGGCAAAGGCACTATTGTATTGGTAGCAGCAGGTAATGAAGGACTCTATCGCGTCAATTATCTTGGCACACACCCCAACGTCATTACCGTAGGAGCTTCCACAAGCCGCGACTATCATGCGGGCTATTCCAACATTGGGGCAGAAGTAACCGTGTGCGCACCCGGCGGCGATTGGCCCCTCATCGCACCCAAAGCCAATTGGGAATCTTCCCACTGGTATTCACTCCAAATGCCCAGCGATGGCAGATTTGACCAATATACCCATTTTACAGGTACATCAGGAGCTACACCTTTGGTGGCAGGTATTTGTGCCTTAATGCTATCGGCTAATCCCAATTTGACAGCCGCCGAACTTCGCCGCGCTATTATTTTGACTGCCGATAAAATAGGACACCCCTCTGAATACACCAACGGACACTCTGTTCGCTATGGCTATGGTAGGGTGAATGCTGCCAAAGCCGTGAAGATGGCGCAATCGGGCGTAATACCACCACTACCCACCAGCACTACCGCACCACCACCTGTCACCACTACGCCACCTGTCACCACACCACCACCACCTGCCACTACTACAATTGTGCGTAAAAAAGCAGTAGTTCGGTTGAATGGCAATATTTCGCTCAATGTGCGGTCGGTGCCATCTGCCAAATCAGCAGATACCATTGTAAGAACCCTCAAAGAAGGAGAAGTAGTTTGGGTGGAATCGATTAATGAAGGCTGGGCGAAATTGGCAGATGAATTTGTGAGTGCCAAGTATTTGCAAATGGAGTCGTAATAAGATACTTGATATTTTTTGAAGAAAATAGGGTTTAAACTCTATACAAAGCCAAAAAAGAATCATTATAGAAACACATAAAAAACCTTCGGAGGTATAACAATCTTCCGAAGGTTTTTTGTGTGATATTGCGGAATGTATTTTGCTCTATTCTATCGTAATCAAACCATAATGATAATGTTTATCGGTCAAAGTGTTGCTTTTGAGGCGAACAAATAAGCGCTTGGAGTCTATTTGGTGGCAATCTTGTGGGATAATCAAAAGGCGTTTTTGGCGTGTTTCTTCAAAGGCTTTGCGGGTTGCTTTGCCGTCCGTCGTGATGTGGACAATGGCTGTGGTTAGGTTTTTGATAGACCCTCTATCGCTAACTTTTTCGTTGAGTGGCAGGTCAATATTGTGATTAAATTCGTTGTAGAAACAAAAAATATCGCCTTTGTCGGTTTGCATAGTGGTGTGTGAAATGAAAACAGGAACATCAGTTGGGTCGTATGCCCATGAAAGGTAGCGCGGGTCAGCTTGTTGTTGTTTTTTCGGAATGGTCACTAACCATTCGAGTTCGCCATCATCTTTGATAGATAGAGTCAAAATATCATGCGAATTGACAAATTTCGTAATTTCTTTGCTATTAGGGTCGCTGAAGGTTGAGCGAAAAAACTGCTCGGCATCGACAAACAAACTGCCATTGGGCTGATATCGAACTTGGCGATACCGAAAATCTTTGTCAATGCTGGCTGTGCCGTCTTTGCTCACTTTTTTGTCTTCTCTTGCCATATTGCCCAAATTGGCAGCCGTGAAAGCATGTTGTTGAATAGGTGACATTTGGGCAGTTTGGGCATCGAGCCGCGTATAAAACACACCTTTCAATCTGCCATTATTTTGTTCGGCATAAAAACCCAAACAATGGAAATTGTTGTGTTGGTCGAGGCTCAAACGTGTAGCAATTGGCACTTTGTCGGCTATAGCAATTTTGTAGGTATTGTCTTTGTTGTCTGATTGGGCGCTATAGACGCGCACTTCGCAGTAGTTGGTAGCTGATTTGTTATTGTTGATTTGTGTCAGCAAATAGACTTTGCCTTCGTTGCTCACACCCCATTCTATCATTGCCATTTCTTTTTCGGTATAGGGCAAAGTAGTGTTGGTTGACCAAATGGTTTGGGCATTGTGGTCTATTACAGCCATAAAGAAAGACGTTTTTTGGGTAGATTTTTCATAAAATTGGAGTGCAAAGAGCAATTTTGTGGTGTCTTCCGAAACATGCCAAGCACTTTTGTAGGTATTTTTATCATCATAACCCACCTTTATCAATGGTTGTGGTGTGTGTGTTATGCCATTAGGCTCGATAGAAGTGGCATAATAGGCAACAATATTAGTTTTTTTGTCTTGCTTCATAGTGCCATACAAAAATTTGCCATTCACATATTCAAAGGCTTCTAAGCTGGTGTTTTTGTCGGCGGCAACATAGTCTTGGCGAAAAACCTCTTTCCACGTAGAATCATATTTTGCCAAAATAGGGGTGATTTGTGGCGCGAATCCCGATTTAATGTCGCCCAACAGCAAATAATGTTCGTTGTTGGCAGACGAAAATAGGTGTTTGACAAAAGCCTCGTTGCCCGGATAATAGACATTGAGACCCAATTTCAAAGAAGGAGTTTGTGCTTGCAAAGGTTGCAAAAAAGCGCTGCCAAGTAATACTATTGCCCAAATACAGACCACTATGGAATCTGTTCGGCTAATTGTAGTTTTTTTCATTTACAAATGAGGTTTAATGATGTTAAAGTATAGCCGAAGGTATTATGCTATATTAACATTGCAAAAATAAGGAAATATTGTGAACGTTGGATTAGTGGCAGAAAATTAAATTTGAATTATTGAGTTTGGGCTATATAATATTGTAAAGTTGTTGATTAATATCATTTCTTTGGATTTTGATGACGATACCCGCAGTAGTCAAATACCTAAAAATTTAGGTCGTGGACGTAAAATTTTACGTAGGTGGACGTAAAAATTTAGGTCGTGGACGTAAAATTTTACGTGGGTGGACGTAAAAATTTAGGTCGTGGACGTAAAATTTTACGTGGGTGGACGTAAAAATTTAGGTCGTGGACGTAAAGTTTTACGTGGGTGGACGTAAAAATTTAGGTCGTGGACGTAAAGTTTTACGTAGGTGGACGTAAAAGTTTAGGTCGAGAACCTAAAAGTTTAGGTCGTGGACGTAAAGTTTTACGTAGGTGGACGTAAAAGTTTAGGTCGAGAACCTAAAAGTTTAGGTCGAGAACCTAAAAGTTTAGGTCGAGAACCTAAAAGTTTAGGTCGAGAACCTAAAAGTTTAGGTCGTGGACGTAAAAGTTTAGGTCGTGGACGTAAAAGTTTAGGTCGTGGACGTAAAAGTTTAGGTCGTGGACGTAAA
>JAEUUX010000144.1 GCA_016787295.1 Chitinophagales bacterium | reverse complement strand
TTGTTTGTCATCATTTCATGATTATTTTTTGGGAAAATTTTTAGATTAGTGGAAAATGTTTTGGTTGTTTTTGTTTGTCATGAAAAAAGGGATAAATAGTGTATTTGGGCTGTAAAAAATTTACTTAAGCAAGGGTTTTTTGTGTGTCGAAAAGGTGTTGTTTTTGGGGTGTGGGAAAATATTTTGGTTGTTTTTGTTTGTCATGAAAAAAGGGATAAATAGTGTATTTGAGTTGTAAGAAATTTACTTAAGGGTGTAAAAATGGTATTTGGGCTGTAAAAAATTTACTTAAGAAAAAAGATTCTGATATACACAAAAAAATGCCCGAACATGGCTACAAGAACCATGACGGGCATATATAAAACGACGAATAACTTGCAATTATTATTTAACCCATTAAATCGGATGAGGAATCAATGGTTTTTCCTTTAAGGGCAATGCCAATGGCTTTATCCATGACTCTTTCTGCAAAAGGTCGGGTGTAATTATTTAATGCTTCTATGGCGTTATGGATTTCGTTTTTATCGGTGCTATCAGCCATTAGTTGTTCGAGGGTTGCGATATGGGATTTGGTAGTCTGTTGTTCTTTTTCGGACATTAAGTCGGCTTGTTGTTCCACAAATTTCTTTGCTGCCAAGGCGAGCATATTAGCCTCATTGCGGGCTTCTTGAAGGGAACGGGCATTAAGGTCAGTTTGGGCGTTGTGGATAGAATCGAGCAGCATTTGTGCCATTTCTTCCTCCGTTAGTCCATATTGTGGCTTAACTGTAATGCTTTGTTCGACGTTTGACCGAAGTTCCTTTGCCTTAACTCTTGTAATACCGTCGGCATCAATCGTGAAGGCTATCTGTACTTTAGGTAGTCCTGCGGGCATGGCAGGAATGCCTTTTAGGTCAAATTCTCCGAGCTTTCGGTTATGTTGCACAAGGTCGCGTTCTCCCTGATAAACGGCAATTTTTATGCTACTCTGTCCGTCAATTTGTGTGGTGTATTGTCTTGCTGCACGGATAGGTATACGACTGTTGCGCGGTATAATAATATCGACCAAGCCTCCGGCAGTTTCAATACCCAAGGAGAGTGGCGTTACATCGAGCAACAACATATCTTTTTGGTTTCCTGCCAAAATGTCGGCTTGTACAGCAGCTCCAATAGCGACCACTTCGTCGGGATTAAGGCTGTCGTTTAGCGGCTTGCCAAAGAAATTACTGACCGCCTGTTTGACGAAAGGTATTCGGGTGGAGCCGCCCACCATCACAATTTCATCTATTGCAGCGGGGGTCAGTTTTGCGTCCATCAAGGCATTTTTGCAACAAGCCAAGGTTTTTTCTACCAAGGGCTGTATTAAAGTATCGAGGGTGCTTCGGTTTAATTCGAAGTGGGCTAAACCTGTCAGTTCGGCTGCAAAATTTTCTTCATCACTCAAAGCTTTTTTGGCAGCTTCGGCATGTAATCTCAATGCCTGTTGTATGGATTTATAGGCATCGGGCGTAAAACGCTTGAGGGGTAGCTGGTTTGTAATCGTCCAATGATTTATAATAGCTTGGTCAATATCGTCACCACCCAAAAAGGTATCTCCGTTGGTGCTTAATACCTCAAATACACCGTCTTCGATTTTTAGGATAGAGATGTCAAACGTTCCACCTCCAAGGTCATAAACCGCCACTGTTCGGGGAGGAGCATCAGCCTTTATGCCTAAACCGTAGGCGAGGCTGGCAGCCGTTGGCTCATTGACAATTCTTAGTACTTCGAGTCCAGCCAATTTACCTGCGTCGCGGGTTGCCTGCCTTTGAGCGTCATTAAAATAAGCGGGAACGGTAATTACTGCCTTCGCTACGGTTTGGTTAAGGGCTTTTTCGGTTCTTTGTTTGAGGGCTGCCAGGATCATAGCCGACAGTTCGATAGGCGTATAAAACTTATCATCAACCTTGACCTTGACAAGACTTTCGGAGTCGTCGTCGATGATTTGGTAGCCAAAATGTTGTGCGTGTGTTGCCACATCGCGATATGCTTTGCCCATCAACCTTTTGGCAGAGTAGATAGTTCTTGCGGGCTGCTCGACCATTTTTTGGCGCGCCGCCTCGCCAACAATTGGCTCACCTCCGTTTTCGGGGAAGTGGATAACAGAAGGTACAAGCCTATTGTCCCCTTTTTCGTCGACAACAACTCGAATATCATCGTACTTTTGATGTCTATACGCCACCAAACTGTTAGTTGTTCCAAGGTCGATTCCGACGATAAGGGGTTTAACTTCTCCCGTTTCTATGGTGCCTTTCAGAATGTTAATACCAATTTTCATGCTGTTCTATGCGTTTTCGCTGGGTGCTTCTATGGTTTGTGTGGGTGTTTGTAAAGATTTACTTTGCTCTACGGCAATAAAAGCCTTCTCCAATTTTACTGTAGTGTTTTTGTTGATTTCCAACTGGACAGTATGTTCTTCGACCTGCACGATTTTGCCGTGTAATCCGCCTGCGGTAACAATTCTGTCGCCTTTCTTGAGGTTAGCAATGAAATCTTTTTGCTCCTGCAAGCGTTTTTGTTGTGGTCTGAACATAAAAAAATACATAATCAAGAACATACCCGCTACCATAAATAGCGAAGAAGTGGCACCATTTGCCTGAAGTATCATCAATTCCATGTTATTGTTTTTTTATTTGGGTGAAAAATAACTGCGATATATTGGAGGATAAAGTTTTTGTGAATCATACACTAACTTTGTCAATAAAAAATGTGCTGGTGTTGTGTATTAAATTGGGTGATTTTGGAGGTTTATGTAGATAAGAAAAATGCTTATTGGGTACTAAAAATGCAAAGCTGTTGGTGAGTATACAGTATACTATAGGTATACTATCCAAATGCGTGCAGAAAATAAGGAAGTTTAATAGTTTTTGTTAGGCTGCACCCATCGGACATAGATAAATAACCAAATTGCGCGCGACACCCTGAACCAATAAGGATAACCTAACGCAATGATGCCAAGGTATAGGAATAGTTCATTGAGGTACAAATATCCCGACAGCAGAATATCGATGCCCATAATGAAAAACATAATAAACGCCACAAGGATATAACTGATAAACATCGCCCCAAAATAAAATTCAGGCTCCACCTTAAAATCTTGCCCACAGTGGGGACAAGTATGGGGCATTTTATCCAAGTTTTTGAGGTGTAGCAAATTGGGGTCGGTGAACAAGTTGCCTTGGGAACAGTTGGGACAACGCAAACGCAATACGGCTCCAAGCGCCGTTCGGAAAGGAATCATAATAGTAGTTGTTTTTTATATATTGGAGGTAGGAAAGATAGGGAACACTAAAAAAGCAGCTAGCAAGGCGGGGTTTTTGTTGGAAAAACGCCACAAAGGTACTACAATATGCCCGAACCGCCAAATGATAAGTGTTTAAGAGGTGTTTTTTGTCCAAAAAAAAGCCTCTTATAGCGATAAAAAAAGCTTTTTGTTTGTATAATGGCTTGATTATCAGCCTTTTATAGAACGATGAGGCTATACAATGCTTCGATAAAAAAGCTAAAAATTATTTGTAAAAAATGATAATAAGCCATATCTTTGCGACCAGAAAAAAGAGTATAAGCCTCGCATTAGGTCAAAATATCCACAAAAACAAGCACAAATCTAATTTAATTGTAAAAAAAACGCCCAAAAGTAAAATTTTTGGAACAAAAACCTTACTTTTAAGCCGTGAAATAAAGAGATGAAAAATTTCTGCGTTTTTTTTGTTGGCTTGAGGTGCAATAAATGGGAAAAAAAGCGTACTTTGGCGCGGCGAAAGAGGGGGAGGCGTTTTTAATACATAAACACTAAAAAAATATGGTAAAGTTACTGCTTTGTTTTGTTTTTTGTGGCTTGTTGCTGAATGCTTGTGAAGGTGTTGAGAGAAATAAACCTGAATGTCCTTTGCGTCCTTTGGTTAATGAAACGAAAATAATAGAGCAAGAACACTTAAAAGCCATAGAAGATTCGCTACTATTTAATACCAAGTTTTTAAATATGCTTGGCGTTGAACTTAGCAATAATCTACAGTTTAGCGACAAAGATGTTACAAAAATAGTGACAGAATTAAAACAAAACAGCCAAGATGTGGAGATTCACAATCAACTCATAAATGCCATTTGTAGCAAATACTATTACGCTATGGAGAGTCAATCTTTTTTTAGCTCCAAAAAATCAAAAAATGCTGCGAAAAAAGATTTTGAAGAAGCCTCGAACCAATATGTCGCTTTTTTGTTTGCCTTATTACAAAAACAAAACAATACCAATTTTTTGCTTTCTCCCAATAACAATACATCAACAACTGTCATTAATAACTCAACCGTAACTGTTTCAACGGTCAATAATACGAGTATTACTATTGTAAATGAATGGAATGGTAATAAACCAAATCCTAAAAAAGAAACGACGAACACACCAACTACAACAACCGAAACAAAATGATAGGATTGGTCTAATGAAAGTTACAATATTTGACCTTTTGCACAAATGAAGTCTATATATTAATACCAAGAGCTTTAAAATGGTGTTATGGCAACACGAAAATTACAGACTCGAAGCGATGTGGCAATACAATATGAAATACGGTTGAGCAAAGGAAGTTTTTTAGCTGATTTTGATAAGGTATCCATGCCTGCTTTGTTCAAAAACGAATTGCAATACATCACGCATAATTATCCCTATACTATTTCGGAGGCAGCCATACGCGAAACCATATTGTTTCCTATACTTAAGGCGTTGCGAAAAAATAATCCGAATGCGTTTACTATCTATTCGGGCGAGGTGTTGAACGCCGATAGAAGAAAAGGCTTATATGGAGAATGCGATATTTACATAGACAAAAGAAAATACTATCTTAACGAAATTGCCGAATTATTAGGGCGTTTTCAATACATCATCAATTCCTACTAAGACGAACAAATGACACACACTGCGATTTTTCGAATAATCAACTAAATTAATAACCAAAATTTAATGTTTCACTATGAGCGCAGCAAAAAATGCAGCAGCACAAAGTAAAGGGTTTTCACTACCCGTATTAGTCGTTATTGTCGTTGAGTTAGTTCTCTGTTTCCTGATTTGGAAATTTGTTTTGGGAGCAGGTAGTAATTTTGAAGGCGGTAATAACGAAGGGCATCCGTTGCCCGGTAATTATTTGGGCATTGTGTACAAAGGTGGGATTATGGTGCCTGTCCTTATGACACTGATGTTAGTCGTATTGACGTTCTGTTTTGAGCGTTTGTTTACCATCGCAAAAGCGCAAGGTAGTGGCTCAGTGGACAATTTTGTTCGCAATGTACAAGCCAAATTAGCAGGAGGCGATGTAGATGGAGCTATCAAAGCATGTGATTCACAAAAAGGCTCTGTTGCCAATGTGGTTCGTGCCGGTTTGGTCAAATACAAAGAAATGACCGTTGACACCGAATTGGACAAAGAACAAAAAATGGCAGCTATCCAAAAAGAAGTGGAAGAAGCGACTTCTTTGGAACTGCCTATGTTGGAGAAAAACTTGGTTATCTTGGCAACCATTTCGTCTATTGCTACCCTTATGGGTCTTTTGGGAACGGTATTGGGTATGATTAAGGCGTTTGCGGCTTTGGCAACGGCTGGTTCTCCCGATGCAGTAGCCCTCGCAAACGGTATCTCAGAAGCACTTATCAATACCGCTTTGGGTATCGGTACTTCTGCCATTGCGATTATCATGTATAACGTATTTACAACGCGTATCGACCAACTGACTTACGCAATTGACGAAGCAGGTTTCAGCTTGGCACAAACTTTTGCGGCTAAACACAAATAGTTGATACTTCGCACCCTCGCAATTTGTTCTTTTGTTCATTTTTTCAAAATCAACTATTATTTATTATGCCAAAAGTCAAAGTACCAAGGAAGAGTACCCCGATCGACATGACCGCTATGTGCGACGTGGCGTTCTTGTTGCTTACTTTCTTCATGTTGACCACCAAATTTAAACCCGACGAAAAAATAAAGGTCAACATTCCTGCATCGGTAGCTGAGACCAAACTGCCCGACAAAGACATTTTGATGTTACATGTCGACCAGCAAGGTAAGGTTTTTTATGGCATAGACAATCAAGGTGTAAGACAACAATTGCTCGAGTTCATCAAAGAAGAACACCCCGAACTACAGTTTAATGGTACGCAAACGCGCAACTTTATGCTGATGGACTCTTGGGGCGTGCCACTTGCCGAATTGCCTGCTTTGTTGAACGACCCTAAAAACTATCCACAAAAAGGGATTAACTTAGACACCCTTGCCATTCCCACAACTGCGGGTGAATTAGGACAATTGCTCATGTTGGGTCGTCGTTCCAATCCCGCTGTGCGAATCGCCATCAAAGCCGATGCCGATGCCGACTACCGAATCGTAAAAGATGTTATTGCTATTCTCCAAAAGAGAAATATCAATAAATTTAATCTTATCACCGCTACGCGCCAAAAACCAAAAGAGTAATTATCGAGCTATCTTTATTCCTCTTTTTATCTGTCCAAAGCAACACACACATTTTTTAATAACACATCAAACACACATTGCTATGGCAGAAATGAATGTATCCACAAGTGAGGCTAAAAAAAAACATGCTAAAGTACGTTCCAAAAAAATATCTACCCGCATCGACTTGACGGCAATGGTAGATTTGGGATTTTTGCTCATTACTTTTTTTATGCTCACTACCACCTTCAACAAACCCAAAACTGTTGAGGTGAATATGCCTATAAAAGACAATACCGTGGTGCCGCCCGAAATTGCAGCTTCCGAAGCGCTGACTCTCATTTTAGCAGAAAACGATTCTATCTACTATTATGTAGGAGCAGAAAAGCCACAGGCAAGCATAACCAATTATTCACGGGAAGGAATACGGAATGTTATTTTGAACCAACAGGAAATTGTGCGTCAACAATCAAAAAACCACGATTCCCAACGGTTAACAGTATTGATTAAGGCAAAAGATGCGACTAAATATAAAAATATGGTGGCGATTCTCGATGAAATGACCATTACGGGCATTACGCGTTATGCCATATTAGACTATACCCCCGCAGATTCCTTAATTATCTATTCATCTAAAGGCAAAGGATAGACACCTGCTCCTACCATAATTACCTACTGAAATTAACCGTACCAAAATCTTGTAACCAATGGTTTGCAAGTTATGTGCGGCTTAGTTGTTCGTTTTATTCACCCACAAAAAAAACTTCTGACATGGCGGAAATGAATGTCCCCGAGAGTGGCGGGAAAAAGAAACATGCCAAGAAACGATCCAAAAAAATGTCTACACGCGTCGACCTAACAGCGATGGTAGACCTTGGATTCTTGCTCATTACTTTCTTTATGCTCACAACCACTTTCAATAAGCCACAGGCTATGGAGGTGAATATGCCCGAAAAAGATGATGTGAAAGACGAAGAACGTACCAAATTGAAGGAGTCCGAAGCCTTGACCCTCGTATTGGCAGAAAACGATTCTATATATTATTATGTAGGTATCGAAAATCCAATGGTCAATGTTACAGACTATTCACGTGAAGGAATCCGCAACATCATCTTAGGTCGTCAAGAGGAAGTTCGCAAGACATCTGTCGACAATGACCCCAAACGGCTCACCGTTTTGATAAAAGCAAAGGATAAATCCAAATACAAAAATATCGTATCTATTCTTGATGAAATGGCAATAACAGGTACAACACGCTATGCCATTTTGGATTATTCCAAAGTCGATTCAATGATTATCTACAATACAGCAGGCGGAGGTAAATAAACCATACTTCTGCCCAACTGTCTCTATTTCATCTTAATTGCATAAAAAAATGTTGCAATGAACACCAACGAAATCTTAAAAGCCGATATTAACGACATTATATTTGAAGGTCGTAATAAAGAATACGGGGCTTACTTGTTGCGCAACACATATGGAAGACACTTACTTCGTGCAGTCGGAGTAGCAGCCGTCTTGTTTGTGTTGTTCATCGCCATGCCCATGATAGCGGCTAAGATTAGAGGCTTGCTGCCCGAAGAGAAAGAAAAACTCACGGAAGTCAATGTCGAACTAATGCAACCACCGCCTATCGACGAATCCAAACCACCACCGCCACCACCACCGCCACCACCACCCGAACCACCACCACCTGTAAAACCTACGGTGAAGTTCGTTCCGCCCAAAATTGTGAAAGACAATGAAGCCCCTGACGAACCACCACCACCTACTGTCGACGAACTCAAAGAAGCCGACCCTGGTAAGAAAACAGAGGAAGGTAATAAATCGGGTGTGGATATGTCTCAATTGGAGGACAAGGTGAAAGAACCACCACCACCACCACCTGCGGCAAAAGAAGAACCACCACCACCACCACCCAAAGAAGATAACGAAATCTATAACGTGGCGGTTATCGAACAGCAACCCTCTTTCCCTGATGGCGAAGGAGCTATGTACAAATATTTGGGAGACAATATCAAATATCCTAACATGGCAAAAGAAAATGGCATCGAAGGTAAAGTATATGTGCAGTTCGTAGTAGAAAAAGATGGGTCTATTACCGACGTAAAAGCAGTACGTGGTCCCGAAGGTGGTTTGAAAGAAGAAGCAGTGCGCGTTGTGAGCGGTATGCCACGCTGGAAACCCGGTAAACAACAGGGTAATGCTGTGCGTGTGCGCTTCACTTTGCCTGTTAATTTCAAACTGCAATAATTTTTTTGGTATTGTGTCGTTGAAAATACTCAAGAATCGGTTTTGGGTGTTTTAACAGAATAATGCCATTTACTTAACAAAAATAATACGTACTCCAAATTAAGATAATCTTTTTGGAGTACGTAATTGTTTGTTAGCGAAGGTTTGTTTCGGCACTAATTGCCGACCAAGCTACATACAAGTTGGTGAACCGTGTTCCAACAAATAATGGTTGTTATAAAGCAAAAGTTACAAAAAATGGTTTGGAAATGTATAGTCCACATCCCGATGGTAAAAGTTTCTTTCCTGATGAATGGAGCGAAGAGCAAATTATAGATGCTATTAAAGAAGCCTATAACAATGCACCAACTACACCAATACAAGGTACTATCAATAGTTTTATCGGAACTGCAAATGGTATACAAATACTATTTTACAAAGCATCTGATGGTAAAATTATAAGTGCATTTCCAAACTATTAAACAAAGATATATGAACTATTATACCATAACTGGTTTTGATTTTAGGTACACAATAAGTAAAAATTATCCTCTTGGTATGGCATATATTTATTTTGGCTCATATTGTGTTTCAAGTTGCTACAAGCAGGGTAAGGAGGGAGGCTAAAGCAAGTTGTCCGCGTTTGCGAATATTATGTAAAAATTCAAAAAAAGCGAGGTAATAGGGTAGTTTTTCTTGAGAAATGCCTCTAT
>JAEUUX010000106.1 GCA_016787295.1 Chitinophagales bacterium | reverse complement strand
ATATACTGAATTGAAAATACTTCTCGGATTTGATAATAGACGATGTCACGCACTCGCACCAAGATATAACATCAATTAACCACTATTTGTCGTTCCTCCAAATACTATTATCGTAAGTGACAAATGGTGATTCTGCTTTTTTGCTCACCCAAAAAAGCAGCAAAAAAGGGTGTTCTTTTTCGAGTGGATTCGTCCGGCGTGCTGTGGTCTTTGCTTAATTTTGTGGTAGCAAGCAGAATCGTAGGCATTTTGGCTGTTTTTCCACATTAGCTACCACAAAATGTAGGCAATCGTTGAGGCAATTATCGTTTTTTGTCTGTTTAGCCGTCACTTTCATGCCTCAACGACCGAAACAGCACTATTTCGGACAGCGAAAATAGTGTAAGCAGATGTGCGTCTTTTGTGACCGCAATTATTTGTCTCAAACACTGTCACCATTTTACAAAATCCGAAGACTGAATTCAATTTAGTATAAATAACAGATAGAAATAGCTGTATCAAAATGCTTTATTCAAAAGCGTTTTGGATATTGGTCAGGACTTTTTGTGCCAAAGGCATGTTATCGAAAGATTGTGTATTGTTTTCGGACAAAAGATTAATAAATGTTACACCATTAAACACTTTGTCTAAATTGAGTGTAGCCTCTATCTCTTTCATGGCATCGTTGGTAACAGTAAAGTTTTTTTCTAAGGTGATGGTTCTATACAGTTCATCGAATCCGATGTGGTACACAAAACCCTCGTTAAAATTGTTGGAATTGGCAGTTGTTTCCACGTATCCTTCCAATTTACCAAAGATGTGCAAAGATGTCCAACTCCAAAAGTAGCTACTATATTCGGTACTAAGCGGACCGCTTGCTTGTGTGGCAGGGTCGGTGGCATTGTGAGCAGGGTCGAGTCCAAGTCCAAAGATAATGGCTTTGTACTTGCCTACGGGTAATTTTTCCACAAAGGAAGTTGGAGCATCAAAATCGATGAATGCCACATCTTGTAGCAAAACGGTGGTGCCATCTTCTTTCTGAACTTTGATGTTATCGATATAATAACCCAATTCGGCGAATTTGTAGCGCCAACTGGGTGTACCCGTAGTGGTGTAGATAGTGCCATTGTGGAAAGTTTGACTATTGGCTTTTGCACCAAAGTTGAGGGAAAAGTTGTTCTCCAACTCGGTTTCGTCTTTTTTGCAACCAATTATTGTCAGTAAAAACACTATACAAAAGCCGATAAATAGTTGTTGTTTCATGGTAAATATATTTTTAGGTTTTTCTATGCTTTGTATTTGCTTATTCCAGCGGGCTGATTTTTAGGCGCTCCATCGTGCCGTCTTGTAGCGCGCCAATAGCTTTTTGATAGGCATCGTTGGTCTCATTGGCTATTTGGCTATAGGCACCTGTATCCCACAAATAACGCGCCACCAAAGCTTTGAGCAATACTCGCACTCTTGGTTTTATTTTTTCAAAATCTGCGGGATTTTTGTTTTCTACTCCTTCTTTAGTTGCTTCGGCGTAGAGTTGTTTGAACAAATCGTCCGTAAATTCATAGTTTTTCTTGAATGTTTCGAGGTCGGGATAGCGGCTTTTGAGTTGTTGGCGGTTGTTGTTGACATAGTCCAATATATATTGATTGATAACATTTTTACGGCTCATTTCGTCGTAATAGCTATGGCTCAAAGAGGTATCTAATGGCACAAAAATATCGGGCAAAATGCCACCACCACCATACACTTTGCGTTTGAGGCGGCGCGTTTCGAACGCCAACGAATCGGGGATATGAACATTGTGTATGTCGGTCAGTTCTCCTTTTTCGAAGCGGTTGCTCAATTCTTTTTGGTACGCATCTTTGCCTTCGTCGTAGGCGCGTTGTATACATCTACCTGATGGGGTGAAATACTGTGCAATTGTCAAGCGGATATAGGAGCTATCGCTCAACATAAATGGTTTTTGAACAAGACCTTTGCCAAAAGAACGACGACCGATAATTAAACCTCTGTCCCAATCTTGCACTGCACCCGAAACAATTTCGGAGGCAGAAGCAGAACCTTCGTCAATCAGAACAACCAAACGTCCTTTTGCCATCTGTCCAAAACCCATAGCGGGATAGTCCATGCGTCTCGATTTTCTGCCTTCGGTATAGGTGATGAGTGTGCTTGGCGGAAACAGCATACTTGATAGCTCAACTGCCGCATTAAGCAAACCGCCTCCATTGCCGCGCAAGTCGAGAATCAGGTCTTTCATGCCTTGTTGTTGGAGTTTAAAAATGGCATCTGTCATTTCGTCGGTGGTGGTAGCTGAAAAACGACCCAATTTGATATATCCAATGTTTGGACGTGCCATATATGTTGCTTCTATGCTATAGAGTGGAATTTTATCGCGAATAATCGTAAAATCGAGCAAATCTTTTTGTCCGTTACGCTTAATTTTGACACGTACTTTGGTATCTTTGGGGCCACGCAACTGTTTCATCACTGTATCGTTGGTCAGTTTGATGCCAGCCATAATGCGGTCTTCTATCATCACAATTTTGTCGCCTGCCATAATGCCTACTCGCTCCGACGGACCACCGCTAATTGTACTGACAATAACAATGGTATCCTTCACCAAATTGTATTGCACTCCAATGCCTTCGAAGTTGCCCAACAATGGTTCGTTTACTTTTTTGTATTCAGAAGCAGAAATGTAGACCGAGTGTGGGTCAAGTTCTTCCAACATGCCTTTGATGGCATCTTCGGCAGCTTTGTCAGCGTTGGGTTTATCCATATAATAACCTTGCACAATGCTCATGGCTTGGCGGACTTTGTTGTGTGATTTCTGCCAATTATCATCTTCTTCTGCCACCACACGCGGGCGCATGGGAGCGGGATTTTCTTGTGCTGGTGGTGTCTTAGGTGTGGCATCTTTGGGTTTGTTGCGTTGTGCCAAAGCAGGAGAACTTTGCAGACAAACAAGTGCCAATAGACATGTTAATAAATAGTGTCGGACAGAAATTTTATAGAACATATATTAGAAACGTTTTTTGGTTTTTAGGGAATAAAATTGCGATTTTTGGGTTAAAAATTTTGCCGAATAGCCTCTACGGGATCCATGCGCGAAGCCATAATAGCAGGAATAATGCCCGATATAACACCAATGAAAAGGGCAACGATGATGGCAAAATAGGTGTTTTTGATAGATACAAATAGCTCGAAAGAGGTGAGATAATAGTTGCCAAAAGCTACTGCGGCAAAGACAAATGCTAATCCTAAAATGCCTCCTAAAATAGACAATATAATGGATTCGAGCAAAAACTCCGCCAAAATGTCGCGCCGTTTTGCACCTAATGACTTTTTAATGCCAATGATACCTGTGCGTTCTTTGACCGATACAAACATGATGTTGGCAATACCAAAACCGCCCACCAATAACGAAAATATACCTATCAAAAAACCTGCTGCATTAATCATAATGAATATGCCATCGACCAAAGAAGTGAGCAAACTTAGTTGGTTGAGGGCAAAGTTATTGTCTTCGTCGGGGCGCAATTTTCGCTGGGCGCGCAAAACGCTTGTTATGTCGTCTTTTAGTTGTTCGATGCTCACTTTTTCAGCGGCTTTGACCACAATAAGGGGCATAAATGATTCGTCGTTTGTATTGGCATAGTGGCGTAAATAGTTGTAGGGCATCAATACCACATCGTCGAAACCATCACCCAAAATACTCTTGCCTTCTTTTTTTAACACACCAACGACTTGCATTTTTCTACCCAAAACCAACACCGTCTTGCCAATTGGGTCGAGTTGCGGAAACAATTTTTCGGCAACATTACTCCCCAGAAGCACTGCATTATTGCCCAAATGCGACTCGACAGGCGAGAAATAGCGCCCTTTTTCGGTTTCGATGTTCAGTATTCTGCCAAATTGATGGGTTGGAGCGGCTATCACCAAATTGGAAATTGTGTTATTCTCGTATTTTATTTCTTTGCCAAACATCACTACCCGAATAGCTACGGCATCGGCGGTATGCAGTTTTGCTTCCAATGCTTTGTATTCTTTAAAAGCGGGTAAAGGGCGTTTCAAAAACACCCACCACTGTTCGTCAGATTCCTTGCTCCAAGGAAAACGGTCGATAAATACCACATCGTTGCCCAAGCGATTGAACGACTGGCGAATGTTGCTCTGCACACTGTCTATCATGGCTTGCACCGAAATTACACAAAATATGCCAATGCCAATACCCAGAATGGACAAACTTGCCCGCAAGCGGTGAGCCCATAGGTCTTGGAACATCAAGATAATGTTTTGGGTGAAAATGGTGAGCCAATGTGACATATTGTCGGTTGTTTTTTATTTTTAAAAAATCGTGTTTTATCGAGTCAAGGTTTGGGCTAAATATTTTATTCCACCAATGGAATTAAGCCACGCAAACCCATATCCACTACCATTTCGCCTTCGAGTGGTTCCCATGTTTGGTTGCCGTTGAGGTCGTTCCATTCAAAACTTTTGTTGGTAGACAAAGAAATGGTAATGACAATATCTGTTGTTTCGTTGCCTGTGATGGTGAGGGCTTGTGGAAAAGCACCTGTGACTACACATGAACCTGTTGGAATAGGTGAGGTACTTGCCAAAGGATTGGGGACGGTCGTGTTGGCGGATTCGCCCTTGAACACACCATAGTTGGTTTCAAATGCCCAATAGCCTTGCAATTTGTTGGCGTTCACCTGCACGGTGCTATCTTTTATCTTAAAATCTTTGATATAGGTGTTGAACCCTACAAAAGAGGCTAACCTGCCGATGAAAGGAAAACCCAATGCCCGAAAGCGAACATCATAGTTTTGATAGGCTAATGAAGTGCGCAAATAGGTATAGGTGCCGGGTGCCACATCGCTCAAGGGAATGCTGAAAAATGGGACGTTTTCGTCTACAACAATTTCTTTTGAAAAATCTATGGCTTCGTTGCCGCCTTGTGTGGTGGTGGGACCATTATATACGATTTCGCCTGCTCCTAATTGTGTGAAAGCACTCGGCGCTAATTCTATATAGTGAGCAGCCATGCTGTGGAATTTGGGTGATTGTGCGGCATGACCCGAAGGCATGGTAGCTGGCAAACCCAAGTTGTTGAGGCGCACTTGTGTGGAGTCAAATTTGAATTGAAACACCAATTTGGGTGCATTGGAATCGGTGTTTTTATCACACGCGCTCAAGGCTGCCAACAAAAAAGCTAATACAAAAGATATTTTTTTCATATAGAAACTATTTGAGGTAGCCAAACTTGGGAACAAAGATACGGCATTTGTCGCAAAAAATAATGGTCAACCGTTAAATTTGTCTGTTGAATGGCTACAAATTAATTTTGCTATTAACATTCCACCCAAACATTGTTTATTGACTACGGATTTTCGTTGTTCAATGCGTCGTCGAGAAGTTGGATGGGAGGCGTATTATAGGATTCGTGCATATTGGGATTTGATAGCGCGCTATGTGGCAAGGGAGCAATACGTTTTTTTTTCACAAAATAATCCCAAATAATGCTACCTTCATACCAACCTGCATATATATAGGGGATATTGTGGAGTTGTGCGAGTTGTACTTGTTTGTTAGCGGTTTGGCGCAGACGATAGTTTTGGGGCAGATGTGTGAGAAAATGCCACGTAGCTCGCAAAATCATTTGAGCATCGCGGGTTTTGCCCGTGAGTAGCGATTTGGTTGCTGCCACCATGTCCAACAATAAGCGCAATGGCAAGGTACTAAACAGTTGGGCAGTAGGTAGATTTTTGAGCAACATAACCAAATTGTTGCGAAAATTGAGGTATAGTTTGCGCGGATTTCCGTATGGCAAACTGCCTCCGCCCAAATGATAGACGGTTGAAGTGGGTATGCACCAAATTTCATAGCCTGCTCTTTTGGCACGCCAACAAAGATCTATTTCCTCGAAATGGGCGAAAAAAGAAGCATCTAAACCACCTAATTGAAAGTAGGTTTTGGCACGCACCACCATACAAGCACCACTTGCCCAAAAAACGGATAAGGCGTTGTTATATTGTCCTTTATCAAATTCTGTTTGGTCAAAAAAACGTCCGCGACAATACACATAGCCCCAACGGTCGATAAAACCACCTGCCGCACCTGCATATTCAAAATGGCTACGCTGTTTATCGGCTTTGATCTTGGGTTGTACTGCAAACAAACGCTCGTTGTATTGTATGGCATGAATAAGCGGCGCTAACCAATGCGGCGTAACGGCTACGTCGGAGTTGAGCAATACAAAAATATCCGCCTCAATATGGCGCAAACCTTCATTGTAACCACCTGTGAAACCCAAGTTGTCGGGCAGTTGTATAACACCTATTTGTGGATAATTTTGGCGAATGAAAGACACACTTTCGTCGGTCGAAGCGTTGTCGATGACATAAATTTGTACATTGTCTAATTGGCTATGTTCTACCACAGTAGGCAGATAGTGTTGCAACAATGCCACACCATTCCAATTTAAAATACAGACAGCAGTTTGCATGAAAACTAATTTTTGGGGTGCAATAATACAGTTTTTTTCGCACAAATGCGTAAAATTGTTTTTTTTGAGTAGTTTTGCACCCAAATTCGCGAGATATGGCAAATAATACGTTTTTTAATGGTCGTTTGTGGAATCAACAAATGACCGAAATTGCGAAAAGCATAGAAAAGTTCAATATTCGAGACAAACAATTTATTGTCAATAATTTTAATTTTCTTTTTTTTGTGGCATTTTTGGCACTTTGTTATATTTTTAACGCCCGAAATGCGGAAAGTAAAATCCGTCAAATTAATCAGTTGAGCAAAAATATCAAGGAACAACGTTGGCAGTTCATTACTAAACAATCGGAATTGATGGTCAAAAGTCGTCAAAAAAATGTGGTCGAGTTGGTGAACGGCATGGGTTTGCAAAATCTACGCCTTCCACCGCCCAAAATTACTGTGCCTCCTGTTGAATGATAAAACGCTCAACGATATAGCATTATTATACAACCTAAAAATTTGTGATTATCTGTTAGACATGAAAGTAAATATTCCACAACTATTGTGCCTACTATTCCTATTGGGTCTGGTGGGTTGGGGCTGCGAAAAACAGCCCGGCGAGGGCGGCAATGCTCGCATTAGAGGTAAAATCTTGCAACGCAACTATAATCCCGGTTGTGTTTTGTTGTTATCCGAATATCTATCACCCGGCGAAGAGGTGTTTTTGGTCTATGGTGATGATATTAGCTATTCCGACAAAATCGATACCAACCCCGAAGGTGCTTTTGAGTTCCCATATCTTTACAAAGGCAAATATACGGTGTATGTTTATTCAGAAGACTGTTCTGGAACATCGCCAAGTGGTGAGGTTGTTGTTGATACAACATTTGAAATCACCGAAAACAAACAAATCTACGATTTAGACACCCTTATTATCATCAATCGTTAACAATGTATATGACAAATCTAAAACTACTGTTGGTAATGCTGTTATTGGGGTGTCTGTCGGTAGCGACCCATGCACAAACCAAATCGAGCGCCCGCAAATATCGCCTATCCCAAAGTCAATCTGTGCAAACCGATTCTAAATCGAAAAATAAAACCATCGTCCAAAATTTTGACCGCAAAGGGAACGTCATAGAACATATTACTTACAATGACCAACAACAAATCGAAGAACGCGAAACTTTTCGATATAACCGCCGTCAAGAGGTGGTTGAACATGCTATTTTTGGGCAAAATAACCAACTGGAAGAAAGGCACGTCTACTTGTTTAACAATTTGGGTAAAGAAACAGAAGAACAAGTTTATGACAAAAACAATCAATTGGAAGAAAGAATCGTAACCACCTACAATTCGCGCGGACAGCGTGAGTCGGAAACAACCTACGATTCGAACAAAAAAATGCTCAAAAAAACTATCTATCAATACAACAACAAAGGTTTAGTATCTGAACGAACTACTTACAATGCTGACAACGAAGTAATAAACACCCGAAACTATCAATACGAATTTAGAAAATGGAAAAAATAATTTCAACTTATGCGTTGCGTAGACTTTGGGTATATTTTGTTGGGGTGGCGATGTTGTGTGTCGCAGACAGCATGGTGTTGTTAGCACAACGTCAAAATGATTTTATTTTGGCACCAAGTTTATCCATCAAAAAACGCTTCAGTCCACGTTGGTCTATGGATTTTTATCAACAATATCAGATAGACGAAAACGTGACAGAATTGGGTAGTTTCTACTACGATTTGGGCATTAATTATCAACCGCACAGATTGTGGGAAATTGGCGCGGCATATCGCTATATTAATACGCGTGGCATAGAAAATTTTTATGAAACGCGCCACCGCTATTATGCCGAAATCGCTTTTGAACCGAGCATTGGTGACATCAATTTGTCGTTTCGCGAACGCGTGCAGTGGCAGCAAAATGCACAAGCCTTAGCCGACGAAAGTTTTTCGGCAAGTTTTGTGAACCGCTTCAAGGTGGGTGCGCAGTATAGTTTCAATTGGTATTGGGGTATGGCAATGAGCGGCGAAGCCAATTCTTTGCGGCGCGAAGGTTTGTGGCAAATTGCTCGCATAACGCCTTCTGTCAGCACCTATTATCGTTTTACAAACCAACACAAAATCGATGTTAATTATCGAATGCAAAAAAATGTGGGACGCAGCAACAGTCGCACCGATTTCATTCTTGCCATCACCTATTTTTATACGCTATAAATTTTTATGTACAACAATTTTCACTATCAATACCTAAGCAATTTAGTCAAAAAAGCAGAATCGGCTTGGATAGCTCCTACTGCCGTTGTGTTGGGCAATGTACATTTAGCGGAGCATAGTTCGGTGTGGTATGGTGCTGTTTTGCGTGCCGATTTTGACCATATCTATATTGGCGAACGCACCAACGTGCAAGATGGCGTAATTATGCATGTCGACGAGGGAAAACCCTTGTGTGTGGGCAATGATGTGGTGATAGGTCATGCCGCTATTTTGCACGGTTGCACGGTGGGCGACGCTTGCCTCATTGGTATGCGAGCAACAGTGATGAACGATGCCAAAATTGGGCGTGGTTGTGTCATTGGTGCGCACGCCTTGGTGACCGAAGGCATGGAAATACCCGATTTTAGTATGGTCTTGGGATCACCTGCCAAAGTGGTCAAAACCTTGCCCGAAGCCGTGATACAAAAACTACTAAAAGGCGTACAAGTGTATATGGACGAGGCAGCACGCTATTTAGCAGCGGAGATTATTTAGTTTTTCTCAAAAATGTAGCTCCATATTGCTTCTATTTTATGCAAAAGACAAGCCTTCGGAAGTTCAAAACCTCCGAAGGCTTGTCTTTTTATTGGCGTTTTGAAAATATTAATTTCGGAAAACAAAACCATACTACACCTCCGCCGCCACCCGCACCAAGACCGACAAAGCCACATCGTTCCACCTCAATAGCCATGCCATCAGCAAGCGAATCGGCTAATTGCAAATGTTCAGAGCGGGGGCGTTGCAAATGTAACTGTCAAGAATTACGTGTTTGTAACTTGTTCAGGTAATAAGACCATGTGTTTATTATAACATAATTTAGGTACTCTACCATATACTTCATAACAGTTCTACTATTCTGGGCATCTTTACTTTTTTGACTACTTTTGTTTTCTGGAAAAACAATAACACCACCTTCAATATGAAAGTCTTTCATGTCAAACATTAACTTAATAATCGAGTAATCGTCTATTGTAATAGATTTGGGATTTATACCGATTTCAGTAGAAATAAACTCTATGGTATTACTTATGTTAATGTAATCGTCATGTTTGTTAAGGTAGTCAGCAAATTTTTGAGATTTGGTAATAGGTAAAATTGCTTTTGCTTGTTTAAGACGTTCATCTTTACTAAAGTATTCGTCACGATTTCCATCTTGTAGTATAGCAATAAGTAGATTATCATACGCAATTACCAAATTGCTAATGCTTGTCATATATCTATAGACACCTACAGTACCTCTATTTAATTTGCTTCGGTTGTATGTTTGCTCCGCACGTAATTCTAAGAAGTATTTAATACTGAAATTTATATATTTCTTAGAAGGTGTTATGCCCTTTCTACTAAGTATAGCATTTACTTTTGTATCAAGGTCATTAAAAAGAATAAGATTTGATACTTTTTCAATATTTCCGCGTATAGCAGTAAAATCGTCTTTGTAATCAATAACATCATTCTTACTAAGTTGTTTTTTAAAAATAACCCAATCAGCAAGAGTCTCGACTTCGATTCTATCTTTTAATTGTTTTTTTAATTTTTCGAACCATTTTTCGTCTTTGTTAGACTCTATTTGTAGCGTTACTTTTATAGCGTCGGTAGTGGAGTATTTTTCATCACTACTTTTTCTGTGATTCTGAATACGGTAAACAACCTCTCTAACAATACCCTCTTGCTCCAATTCGGGCGTGACCTGCACGTCCAAAGCTACCGTTAGTCCGTCTTGTGAATTAACCATCCAACCTTTAATGTCTTCGGAATGGATAAGCACTTCGTCGAGCAAAATTGGGTAGGTTTCGCCGTCCAACGATAGGTCATAACTGCCATTTCGTTCTATTTGGCGAATATCTTCTTGGCTAAATTGTGCAATTTTTTCGCTTGCAGCTTTCATTTTTGCACCCAATTTTTTGCCCAATTTCTTGAAATCAGGTTTAATGCTTTTGGTTACAATGCCACTTGTATCGCTCACATATTCCAACTCTTTGACGTTGGTTTCCGACAAAATAAGGTCTTTTACACGCTCGATTTGCCCTTTTTGTGCAGGATTAAGGATGGGTACTAAGATTTTTTGTAGTGGTTGACGCACTTTCATATCGATGCGTTTGCGCAAAGCCAACACCATCGACGAGATATTTTGTGCCAATGCCATGCGTTCTTCCAAAGCCTTATCGATGTGTTGTTCGTTGACTGTTGGTATTAGACTCAAATGGACAGAGTCTACGGAATGTCGTCCTGAAACTTCGTTGAGGTGGCGGAACACAAAGTCGGAGATGAAAGGCGCAATGGGCGACATAAGGATACTCACCCACTCCAAACATTGATAGAGGGTTTGGTAAGCGGCGGTTTTATCTTTGCCTTGTTCGCCTTTCCAGAAACGACGACGGCACAAACGAACATACCAATTGCTCAAATGGTCGGTCACAAAAGTTTGGATAAGGCGCGCTGCGCGGGTAGCGTCATAGTCAGCAAAGGCTGCATCGACTTCTTTGGTCAGGCTGTTGAGAAAAGAGATGATCCAACGGTCAATTTCGGGACGTTCTTCCATCGGAATATCCGCTTCTGAATAGTCAAAACCGTCGATGTTGGCATAGAGTGCAAAAAAGGAATAGGTATTGTATAGTGTTCCCAAAAATTTGTTGCGAACTTCTTCGATACCTGTAGAGTATTCGCTCGTTACTTCGCCTGCTTCGTTGCGCACTTTTGTCCAGCTAAAACGCAAATCGTCCCAAGGGTTGGCATTGGAAAGCATATACCAGCGCACTGCGTCGGTGCCATATTTATTCAATGCCAAAAATGGGTCGATGCCGTTGCCTAAGCGCTTAGACATTTTTACACCCTTGGCATCAAGCACCAAACCGTTGGACACCACCGCTTTGTAAGCAACATTGTTGAACAACATACCTGCCAAAACGTGGAGGGTATAGAACCAGCCACGCGTTTGGTCGACACCTTCGGCGATGAAATCGGCAGGGAAATTTTGCGCAAATATGTCTTTGTTTTCAAAAGGATAATGCCATTGTGCATATGGCATTGCGCCACTATCAAACCAACCATCGATAAGGTCGGGTTCGCGATACATGGGCTTGCCACTTGGCGACACCAACACCACTTTGTCTATATATGGGCGATGTAGGTCAATTTCTGATAGTTGTTTGTTGGCATAAGGATTTTCGGTCATGTATCCTTTGGCGATAGCTTGCTCTATGCCTGTCAATAATTGCTCCACCGAGCCAACGCATACTTCCTCCGTGTCGTCTTCGGTACGCCAGATAGGTAGCGGCACACCCCAAAAGCGGCTACGGCTCAAGTTCCAATCTTGCACATTCTCTAACCAGTTGCCAAAACGACCCGTTCCTGTGTGTTCGGGCTTCCAATTGATGGTTTTGTTCAGTTCCACCAAACGGTCTTTAACGGCTGTTACACGAATGAACCAACTGTCAAGTGGATAATACAAGACAGGTTTATCTGTACGCCAGCAATGCGGATAGTTGTGAACATATTTTTGGACATTGAACGCCTTGCCTGTTTGTTTAAGGTGTACGGCAATATCAATATCTACATTTACATAATTGGGATCGTTTTTGTAGTCTTTGACATAACGACCCGAAAATTCGCCTACTGTATCGATAAATTTACCTTGTTTGTCAACCAACGTAAGTATACCAATACCATTGGCGCGTGCCACTTTCATATCATCAGCACCAAAAGCAGGCGCTGTATGCACAATACCTGTACCGTCTTCGGTGGTCACAAAATCGCCTACCAACACCCGAAAAGCATCGTTTTGGTCGTTGAGCGGCTGCACTTCGTTGCCAAAATCCAATAACTGCTCATAGCGAAGACCTGCCAAAGCACTGCCTACAAACGCTTCGCTTTGGGAAAGGATAGTTGCTTTTTTTTCGCCAAACCAATTATTGACCAATGTTTTTGCCAAGATAACACTCACCGGTGCGTGTGTATAGGGATTGTTGGTTTTGATTTTGACATAAGCTATATTGCCACCAACGGTCAAAGCGGTGTTGCTTGGTAGCGTCCAGGGAGTGGTTGTCCATGCCAAAAAGCGCACATCTTCGGCGGCATCGTCAAACAAAAATGCCGATTCGGGGTTGTGTTTTAGCTTAAACATTGCCACCGCACTTGTATCAGTCACTTCTTTGTAGCAACCCGGCTGATTGAGTTCGTGGGTGCTAAGGCCTGTACCTGCGGCGGGCGAATAAGGCTGGATTTTGTAGCTTTTATACAAATAACCTTTGTCATAGATTTTTTGGAGCAAATGCCAGAGTGTTTCGATATAATCGGTGTGGAAAGTGACATAAGGGTTAAGCATATCCACCCAATAACCCATTTGTTCGGTCAGTTGATTCCACGCATCAATATAGGTCAGGGCATCTTTGCGGCAGGTGGTGTTAAAATCCTCCAGCGAAATTTTTGTGCCGATATCTTCTTTTGTTATCCCTAATCTTTTTTCGACGTTCAGTTCGATGGGCAAGCCGTGTGTATCCCAGCCACCTTTGCGATAGACAAGTTTGTTTTTGAGGGTTTGGTAACGACAAAAAGTGTCTTTGATGGTTCGTGCCATAACGTGATGAATGCCGGGCATGGCATTCACTGATGGCGGTCCTTCAAAAAACACAAAGGTTTCCTGCCCTTCGCGCGAGGACATACTTTGGTCAAAAATCTTTTTTTCGCGCCAATGCTGTAGTACTTCTTGGTCTAATTGTGGTAAATTGAGTTGTTTTACTTCGCGATATTGCTTTTTTTCCATGATGGTGGTTTTTTGGGGTGCAAAGTTACGGAAAAAATGGATAAGGTGCTACTTTTGACAGAAAAAATAGAAAGGTAGCGGTTTTGTAAGCTAAACGTTATTTGTTAGTTTTTTATTGACAATCAAAAACTCGCCATTTTGCATTTGTAAGGCGGGTTTTGTATTTAATTAATGTTTGGAGAAAAAAGATGTTGTTCATATTACCCATTTTTATAGCGAGATTAAAAAGGCATTTTCCTTGATGTTTTTAGCTACTATGATGAACCTTTTAGCTACTTCGTAGAACCTTTATGGCTATGAACATCCAAAGGGTGTTTTTAGGTAAAAAATGGAATTGGAATAAGTCAATGGATTGAAGGGCGAAAAAAAAACACCTTTTACCCGCAACAAAGCAGGTAAAAGGTGGAATGGATAAAAATTATTCTTGTACGTACTTTATTTCCATGTTGTCGTCAAAATGGCTTTACCAGATTATCATCGCCCTTGTTTAAGCCATTTGGGAGATATAGCTTTGCCTTTATAGTTAAAATAGTACGTTTGTTCTCCGACAGTAGCACAGATGTATCGTTCTTTGGACTTCACAGTCACTCTGTCGTAGGTGGGCAACAAAATGTATTTTCCTTTTCTGTTGATCAACCCTACTTTGGGGTCGCTATAAATCAGTGCAAAGTTTTCATAAGTCTTGAAATAATCGCTATGGTAGGTGACATTGGGATTGGGAGCAGGGGGAGGTATCTGAACAACTTTTTGGGTACGCAAATCATAGTAGGAAGGTATGGAAGGACAATCCCAAGTCATGATGTCGTGTTGTTGAGTTTTAGTCATGTTTAGGATAAAACCCGTTTTGTTGCAATCCAAAGTAAGGACTTGCGCGGTTTTGTAGCGACAAGGAGCTACCAATCGCTCCGCACTGTCTACCACGCCCCAGTAGCTACCTTGCCTTACAGGTGTATAACCATATCGACTTTCGCCACGTTCGTCATAGATTTGTTGTGCCAAAAGCATCTGGGTAAGCAAACCACCAATTAGTCCTATTGTTAACAAATATTTTTTCATGATAGAGGATTATAGATTAAAAACAAACTTTCAGAGTTGTTGTACGAATTAGTGCATTTTATTTGATACGTAAAATTATTGTTGCAAAAATATAGCTAAAAAACCAGTTTTCCAAGGTTTTTTGTGACTCAACTTTCCGTTTTTCGTGTTATTTTGCCCTTTACGGTTCGTATTGCAAAAAATAGAGCTATACTATTTCCAAAATTCAAAAAAAAATGTTACTTTTGCACACCAAACAGCCTCCTCTCTATCAAAAACTAAGCTACCTACCACCACTACGGTTCATGCCATTTTTTTATCAAATTTCTATCTTTGGCAAATGTCCTACAAAATACTTTCCATTATATTGGTGATAGGCACTATTTTGGCATATATTACACCCGAAACCATGCCGATTACTGCCCAAACTACGTCCACTGTTAGCAATGCTGCCAACAGCTATCCGATTAGCCAAAACGAATGGGTCGAGCAACAATTGCAATTGCTTTCGCCCGACGAGCGTTTGGGGCAGTTGTTCATGGTGGCTGCCTATTCCAATAAAGACGAAACACACACCAACGAAATTTCACGCCTTATTCAACAATACAAAATTGGTGGGCTGATTTTTTTTCAAGGGACAGCCAACCGACAAGCAAGCCTAACCAACTATTACCAATCCAGTAGTCGTGTGCCATTGCTCATTGCCATCGACGGAGAGTGGGGTTTAAATATGCGCCTCAGCAACACACCCGCTTTTCCGCACCAGCTCACTTTGGGAGCCATTCAAGACAATGGGCTGATACGCGAAATGGGCAGCGAAATTGCAGCAGAATGCAAACGCTTGGGTATCCATGTCAATTTCGCACCAGTCGTAGACATTAACCTCAATCCGAATAATCCTGTTATTGGTGACCGTTCGTTTGGCGAAGACAAATATAATGTAGCTCAAAAAGCCATTGCATATATGGAAGGTATGGAAAATAATGGCATAATGGCATGTGCCAAACATTTTCCGGGACACGGCGACACAGATAAAGATTCGCACAAAACCCTGCCTTCTGTTTCGCACAATATAGACCAATTGCACAGTATCGACCTTTATCCTTTCCAACAACTTATTGCGCGAGGTGTGAGTGGTGTGATGGTGGCGCACCTTTCTGTGCCTGCGGTGGATAACACATCACTACCCAATAGTAACCAAACTATCCCCACAACCCTTTCGCCCAAAGCCATTCAGCAACTATTACAACAAGAGTTAGGTTTTTCGGGTTTGGTCTATACCGATGCGCTTAACATGAAAGGCGTTGCAGGTTTTTATGAACCGGGCGTAGTTGATGTGAAAGCACTTTTGGCAGGCAATGATGTGTTGTTGTTTTCCGAAAACGTGCCACGTGCCATCGAAGAAATAAAAAAAGCTATCCAACGCAACGAAATTAGCCAAGAGAATATCGACCAACGTGTGCGAAAAATCCTGAAAGCCAAATATAGAGCAGGACTCCACCAATACAAACCCATCGACCTCAACAATATAGATACAGACCTCAACAACCGCAACGCTTTGCTTATCAACCAACGATTAGCCGAAAACGCCATTACCCTTGTGCGCGACGATAATCACCAAATACCATTTGGCAATTTAGAGCAAAAACGATTTGCCTCTTTGTCGGTTGATGCTCCCACCCTGACCGATTTCCAATATGCCCTCGACCGTTATGCCTTTTTTGCACATCACACCCTAAAAAATAGTGACCCACAAGCCAATTTTGACCGCAAATTTAACATATTAAAATCCTACAGCCATGTCATTGTGAGCATTCACCGCACCAACAAAAGTGCAAGCAAAGATTATGGGATAGACCAAAAAACGCAAGACCTCATTCGCAATCTACAAAGTGTGACCAATGTAACGGTGGTGATTTTTGGGACACCCTACAGTTTGCAATTGTTCGACAAAACACCTACACTAGTGATGGGTTACGAAGATACACACGATTTCCAGAGCTTTGCTGCACAAATGCTCTTTGGTGGCATTAGCGCTCGCGGACGTTTGCCCGTTACTGCTTCGCCGTATGCCGTAGCTGGACAAGGACTATTGACCACCACACCCACCCGCTTCAAATATACCATTCCCGAAGACGTAGGCATACAGTTGGGTGATTTGGAGCAAGGCATAGACCGCATTATGCAAGAAGGCATGCGCACACAAGCTATGCCCGGTGGCGTTATTCTGGTGGCAAAAGACGGCAAAGTGATTTTTGAGAAAGCTTATGGCTACCACACCTACACCAGCGGCAAAGCTGTTAAAACATCGGATATCTATGACTTGGCTTCGGTCACCAAAATCACTTGTACCGTGCCTTGTTTGATGAAAATGTACGACACAGGAACGTTTAATACATCTGCACGCCTCAAAGATTATTTGCCCGAATTAGCCAACACCAACAAAGGCAACTTGGTAGCGCGCGATATTTTAATCCATGAAGCAGGACTCGAAGCATGGATACCTTTTTTTGAAGCCACCTTGCCTGCTGCTATTCGCTCCGATGCCTACCGTTCGCAACCCGATTCGGTGCATTATATTCCTGTGGCACACAATATGTATATGTCAAAACCCTATTACGATATGATTTGGCAACGCATTGCCGATTCTAAATTGAGTGCGTCGGGCGAATACAAATATAGCGATTTGGGGTATTTTTATTGGAAAAAAATCATCGAAAATTATGCCCACAAAACCTTAGATAAATTTGCAGAAGAACAATTTTATCGCCCATTAGGTCTCTCAACAATAGGATTTAATCCCTATAAACGATTTTCGATTGGTCGCATTCCGCCTTCTGAAAACGACTATGAATGGCGACAACAAAATGTGCAAGGCTATGTACATGATATGGGTGCTGCGATGCTCGGTGGCATTGGTGGTCACGCAGGTTTGTTTGCCAACGCCAACGATTTGGCAGTAATGATGCAAATGATGCTCAACGGTGGTTATTATGGCGGCAGGGCTTTTTTGAACGAAAGCACTGTCCGAAATTTCACTTCCCAACAAAAACAGGGTAGCCGACGCGGTTTGGGCTTTGATAAACCCGAACCTAATCCCAATTTTAAACCATCGACCAGCACCAAAGCTCCATTGACCACCTTTGGACATACAGGTTTTACGGGTACTTGTACTTGGGCAGACCCGCAAAATAAATTACTCTATGTTATGTTGAGCAACCGCACTTATCCGCGCAAAAGCAACTACAAGTTCATAAATAACAACATTCGCAATCGTGTGCAAGATGCCATTTATGAAGCCATAGAACGATCTAAATGGTATGTCAAAAACTAAGAAAAGTAGATTTATCCAATCCCAAAAAATACAAACAAACAATATCATGATACCAAAAGAACCTTTCGAGGAGCGTTTCTATGCTAGCCGTCTTGGCGACCCCATCACACCCGACGAGGTGATTATGAACGAAAAAGGGGTGACTTTTTTGATTAAAAACATTTTTTCGCACCAAGATAGCTTTGTTTTTTACGAAGATATTTCGGGTGTAGAAATAGAAAGTGGCATTTTGATGTCCAATATCCGCATTATGATGCGCGCCCGCGAGCCTATTTTTATCGAAAACTTTAGTAACGCCGATGCCATACGTATCAAACAATTGATAATGGAACGGGTGTAGCGGGAGCGAAAATTATACAAAAAACCTAATCCCACCATGTCAAAACCCCATAACCATCACCTAAACGGCACTACTCGCAACAACCCTCAAGCTCATGAGGAACAGCATCGAACTTGGAGCAGGCGACAGTTTTTGTGGTCTGCGGGTTTAACAGCCATAGGGTCAGGACTTACTTTGGGCGGTAGCTCGGTGCAAGCCATGCCCCATTCTCCTTTGTTGTCTGCCCTACAACAAGCCGATAATGAACGCATTCTGGTGATCATCAACCTAAGCGGTGGTAATGATGGCTTAAACACCATTATTCCGCGTGGCAACGATATATATTATGCAGCCCGTCCCACGCTGGCTATTCCCGAATACAATCTTTTTGCGATGAACGATGATTTTGGTATGCCCAACACCATGTTGCCGCTACAAGCAATGTGGAACGAAGGCAAAATGGCGGTTGTACACAATGTTGCCTATCCCAACCAAAACCTATCTCATTTTCGTTCGTCCGACATTTGGGCAACCGCCAGCGACGAAGATGTGATGCTGCGAACAGGTTGGATAGGACGTTTTTTGGAGAACAATTACCCCGCCTATACCCTCGCTCCACCCGAAAACCCTATTGGACTACAAATCGGTGTTCAATCCAATATCTTGTTCGACGGACAAGATACCAACTATGGTTTGTCTATCACCAATCCCGCTCAATTCTATCAAATTGCCCTCACAGGACAATTGCATAGTACCGAAAACCTACCTGACTGTTCCTACGGCGAAGAGGTTCTGTTTATGCGTCAAATGGTCAATAGCACCGTCCGTTATGCAAGTTCAATTCAAAGAGCATTTACCGAATCGAGCAACCAAGTTGGTTATACCAACGACAATCTGTCGCAAGAATTATCAATTGTGGCACGCCTCATCAAAGGTAATCTCGGCACAAAAGTCTATTTAGTGACCGCATACGGCTATGACACACATGCCAGCCAAGCCGGTGACCATGCCTATTTGATGACCGAATTGGCAAATGCCGTTAATGCGTTCTACAATGATTTGGCAGCAAGCAATCATTCCCAAAATGTATTGATGATGACCATTTCCGAATTTGGCAGACGAGTCGAGGAAAATGGCTCACAAGGAACAGACCATGGTGCATCGGCACCTATGTTGTTTTTTGGCGACCTTGTCAATGGTGGTTTCTATGGCACACCATCTGATATTGTCAACCTCGATGAATATGGCAATGTTCGTTTTACCACCGATTTTAGGGAAGTCTATCTCACTGTACTTCGCAATTGGTTCTGCTTAGACCTACAACTTTCACAAGCTATTATAGGAAAACCTTTTGACCCTATAGATAACCTTTTACCTAATTGCGACAACCAAATAGGTGCTAATGCCCTCAATGTTTTGCTGGGACACAACCCATCGCCAAGCAACTCAAACATTATGGAAATCAAATATGCCATTCGTTCGAGTGGTATTGTGAAACTCCAAATTCAAGACCTATTGGGTAACACCAAAGCAACCTTGGTTAATGCAGTACAAGAGCCGAATAGTTATACCATCAGCTTTAATCCCTATCAACATGGGTTACAACCCGGACATTTCATTTATCGTCTTGATACGGGAGGAAAAACCTATAGCCGACGAATGCGTTTTTGGTAGTTGATAGGCATAATAGCCATACCACTGACTATTTTCGTTTCAATTCGTCTTTTTCTACAAAATATTATTTCTGTATAACAAAAAATACTATGTTTATCCGAGCTATGTTGCTATTGGGTTGTTGCCTCTACTATAGTTGCCAAACAAGCCCACCACCGCCCACGTCTCCCACGCAATCCACCGACAACACCACTACTGCTGTCAATACATGGCTATTGAAGGGAGGTGAGTCGCCCCAAGCAGGAGAAATACTGCCTAATACCACCGAAAAAGAGGTAAGCAATCTATTTGGCAAAGAAAATGTAAGCCAAGACACTATTTTTGTAGCCGATATGGAGCCTTTCATCGGAACAAGCCTCTACAAAGGAACTGCTAACGAACTACAAATCATCTGGACAGATGCTAAACACGAACATCCTGAAGTGGCAATAACACGCCAAAAAGGACAATGGCATTCTCCCAAAGGTATAAAAGTAGGTATGACCTTAGCCGAATTGGTACAACTTAATGACGGCAAAGCCATACAGTTTTCGGGATTTGGTTGGGATTATGGTGGTAATGTAACCAATTGGAACGGCGGAGCCTTGGAACAAGAAAAGGTGATGGTCAAACTACAAGAGGGTGAAATTAGTCCCGATTTACAAAAACTTTATCAAAGTGTTTTAGGAGATGGTGTATTTTCCTCTGATATCAAAGACATAGAAAAATTGGGTATTACAGTAGGAGAAATTAGCATAAGCCTCAACAAACCTCAATAAAAAACGTTCCTTCGGAAGTGGATATTTCCGAAGGAACGTTTTTTATAATACCCATGCTTTTTTAAAAGTTCTCTGTAGAATTTCTAGCATTCAGAAGCAATACATTTTTATAATACTCGTTAAACCTTTGCCCTCAACAACTATCTTAGTAACATAACGTTCATCAACCCAATTTAATAAACTATGAAAAACGTATTTTTAACCGTTCTTATTCTGTTGCTTTGTCAACAAACATACCTATCAGCTCAACAAAGTCGCCCTAAATCTAATACTAGTACTACTACCAAACCAGCAACATCAACAACCAACAATAGTGGCACAACTACCACACGACCCAAAGCAGGCTCAACAGTCAAACCCACAACTACTACGACCAACAACACTCCCAAAAACACAACTAAAAATCCCAAAGCCAAAAATGGTTTCTTCTTTGGTGGCGGTGTAAATATGACCACCGATGGCGCACATTATGCCATTGATGCCAATCCTTATTTGGGCTATCGTCCCATGAACAAAGCACAACTTGGTATTGGTCCAACGATACAATATCGTCCCCAAAGCACTGTGCCTTTGTTGATAGGAGCGCGAGGATTCGGGCGTTATGATATTATGCCGAATATTTATCTACAAGCACAATACGAAGCATTGGGTTATCAACCCTCCAATACGGGCGAAAGCAAAACGGCTATTGTGCAACGTTTGCCTATTGGTGGCGGATATAATCATCGTTTGTTTGGTATCAACGCCAATTTTACGGTCTCCTACGATTTGCTGTACAACAAAGCGACATCACCTTTCAGCAGCCCGCTAACTGTTACAGGCGGTTTCAATCTGGGTAAATAATCAAATATATCATAAAAAAACGGTGCTATAGTAAATCTATAGCACCGTTTTTGTGGGTATATATGTGTTATTGATGTAATAGGGACTAACGACGTTGTTTAATTTCGTCGCGTAGACGAGCAGCCTTTTCATAATCTTCATCTTCCAAGGCTTTTTCCATCATTTCTTGCAATTTTTCTATGGAATAATAACTAACATCATCTTTGGTAGCTGATGATTTTTTAGAAGAAGTAGGAACAGGTTGAGGTTCTTCGAACACAATACCTGCTTGGTCTAAGATTGACTCGTAGGTATAAATGGGACATTTGAAGCGCATGGCTAAAGCAATGGCATCGGACGAACGAGAATCTATTTCTAATATTTCGTTGTTTTTTTCGCAATACAGTCGAGCATAAAAAATGCCTTCGATGAGGTTGTTTATCACAACTTCGCGCAGGTGGATGTCAAACTCTTTGCATATATTTTTGATTAAATCGTGGGTAAGCGGACGTGGTGGTTTAAGGTCATCGGCTGCCATAGCAATAGCTTGTGCCTCGACCGTACCGATAACAATAGGAATACGGCGAAGTCCATGTTTTTCGCCCAAAACTACCGCAAATGACTGATTGGGCGTAATGCCTTGTGATAAGGCTATTAGTTCAAGTTCTATTTTTTTCATTTTTCCAAAAGCGATTTTCTGCGTGGCAAAGTTACGAAATTTTTGTGGAATTGTTACCTTTTTTTTAATTTATTAGGGCTTTGTTCGCCAAAGTATTATTAGGTTGCCTTTTATTGTTTTTTTTTGAGGCTAATAATTTGTTAAAAATTGCCCTTATCTGCGTTGAACAAATAAGGGCAGTTGTTAAGAAAAGCATATAAGCCAATAGGAATTATTAATTTTTCCAGAAGCGCAACAATAATGTTTCTATCAACAAGGCTCCCAAAGCTATCAGTAAGCACCATTTCCACAATTCGACACCGCGATTAAATTTGCCGACAATTTCGGGCAAGTTGCTGCGGTTTTCGAGGAATTTGACATTGGGATATGCCGCATATTGTTCGCGCAATTGGGTATTGGTATAAAAACTCAAATCCGACTCTTGGCGGTCATAATTGAAACCCAAGCTATAGAGCGGTTTGTTTTCTTCCATATATAATTGGTAGTTATCTGCAATTTTGATTTGCTGGTCTAAGTTGAGGATAAGTTTGTTTGACACATTGCGTTGTGTGGGAATAAACTCTTCTTTTTTGCCTTTTAGTTTAAAAGCCACATCTTTTTTGTCGGATTTGTTGTCCAATTCGACCACTTCATTTTTGCCGATGGTATAGGCAATTTGGTGTTTGTTGCTGCCCAAAACAGCAATTTTATAGACCATTGGCACAAACAAAGCATGGGCAGGCAGGTTGCTATATTTGGTATCCAACGGACTTGCACAAAGATAGACGCGTCCGTTGCCTGACGAATAACTGCTCATCAAAACGCGTCCGCCTCTGAACGAGAGCAAGGGTTCTTCGTCGGCTTGGCTATAGGAGGTCATGTCGTAGCCACCTGATGCAAAAGGCAAGTCCATATTGGTGGATATTTTTTCAAATACATCATTAAACACCGCCGAGTGTGTGTTGACCTGTCCTACTTCGCGCCGTTCGCTAAATTTTTCGCCATAATTATTGACATTCAAACCGCTTAAGAAAGTATTATATGAATCACGGTCGATTTCGCCATTAGGAAACACCAACAAATTACCGCCTTCGGTCACATAGCTTTGTAGGGCAGCCGCCAAACCCGACGGAATGCTGCGCAAACCATTCAAAATCACTAATTGGTTTTTGGTAAGATTGCCATAATCTATTTGTGTGATATTTTGGTTGTTGAAAGTAAAATGGCGACTTTCGTTGAACAACACATTGAGGTATTTGCTAAAGCCACTTTCGTTAATTGCCAACACATTTAACTGTTGTGCTACTTCGAACGCAAAATAGTAGCTATCATCAAACGTAATGGGATAGTCTTCGATAAGCAATTCGCAATTTTGCCAGCCAGCATTAGTTACCGAAAAATTGAGACTATCTGTCAAACTTTTACCTGCTTCTATCGAAAAGTTTTTCACACTTTTTTGACTACCATTGATATTGAGTGTTATGCGAGAGTTCTCTACAGCTTTATCACCCGAATTTTTGAGGCGCACCAATAGTTTGTTGGTCTGGTTAAGGATTCGAGCAGGCGACTCAAACCATACCGAATCGATATAGACATTTTGTTGCTCAACGGCTTCGAGTGGCAAAAGATATACTTTATAGGAAGTATCGTTTTTGTAATCGACAATGTTTCGCTGAAAATCGGAAATTTGGTAGACATCGTTTCGCTGTGAATTGGCGTTTTTCAGGGCTTGTTTTTGGCGCTCAAACACCTGTGACAACTGGTGCGAGGTGGGGCTAATTTCCAACTCTTCTATATAGGCTTTGGCTTCGTCTTTGTTCAAGAGGCGTTGCTGTCTGCCTTCGAAGTCGTTGGTCAAAATCTGAAAACGGTCATCGGAACTATAGGCATCGATGATTTCTTGGGCTTTATAGCGGGCTTTTTCGAACAATGAAACATCGTTGCTCAAAGCATTCATACTAAACGAATTGTCTATGTAGATACTCACGCCTTTCGTGCCTTGTGTGGTTTGGCTGTTGGAAGTGGGTATATAGGGTTGTGCAAACGCCAACACCAAAGCGGCAATGGCAATGATGCGCGAAAGCAATACCAAGAGGTGCTTCAAACGGTTGCGCGACGAACGTTCTTCTTTCAATTCTTTTAGAAAACGAACATTCGTGAAATAGACGCGCTTAAACCGTCTAAAATAAAAAAGGTGAATAATGATAGGTATGGCAATGACTGCTAAGGCAGCTAAAAATGCGGGAAAGAGAAAACTCATGATGTGTTTTGGCTCAAAAGAATTTTAAGGTGCAAAGTTACGGAATAAAAATGGTATTTCTATATGATTACTTTAATTCTGC
Organism: Chitinophagales bacterium; assembly: GCA_016787295.1. Taxonomy (GTDB): domain Bacteria; phylum Bacteroidota; class Bacteroidia; order Chitinophagales; family UBA2359; genus JAEUUX01. The sequence goes on along the minus strand of JAEUUX010000106.1, from coordinate 85,169 downwards.
ATAATTGCCGCGTTTACTACCCCCAAATACGCATAAAATATGATGTAAATTTGCTATATGATGTGTGCAAGTAGCAAATAGTAGGCTGTTTTAATGTTATTACAAAAATTTCTCACTTTTTTATAGCATTTCTTTGTAAAAACCAAAATATAGTCGTAAAATTGCACGGGAATTTTGAGCATTCAAAGGAAATGCTCAAGAATAGTTTTATTAGGGAATGAAACACTTTGTGCCGGATGCCCGTTGAACAACGGGCTACCGGCTTTTTTGTTTTCAAGGTTTTTTTTTATTCTATTTTGATAGTACTCCTTAGCTGCTTTAATACTTTGGATATATTTGAGATATTGACAGCATACGTTAATTTATTTAACATACACCCCCAGAAAGGCTACTTTTTCGTAAGAAGGTAGCCTCTCCTTTTGGATTGCTGTAATGGCTTCTGTGTTTCGATGTTCCGTGTGATATTGTCTTCTTAGATTTTTACATGGCAACATAAATTTTTCTCCCGAAAAAAAGCTATGGAGGCAACGTCGACGTTACTGAGTGCGTTATTAGCATATCAACACTATCGCTGCACCACACTTCTTTTTTTGAATCTCCCAAAAACAAAAAACATGAGCAAAATTCCTGCTATCTTATTAGCCTGTAGTGGGCTGTTATTGCTGTTGGTTTGGAGTGCTTGTATTCCTGAAACAGAAGAACCAAACACCGTCTCTGGACTACAGCCCGTTTATGTCACGCCTGCCGAGGCACATCACATCTACGCTGGTCCGCCGCGCGACATCGTAAAATTGGGTAAAATCTATACCAAACCACCACTCATTTATCTCAACGAATCGGGCATGGGTGTGCATGTGGTGGACAATAGCAACCCCAGTAACCCACACCGTATTGCCTTTATCAACATTCCGGGCAACCAAGATATTGCTATCAAAAACAACTATTTGTATGCCGATAATGCAGGCGATTTAGTGACGTTGGATATTAGTAATTTGGAGAACGTCGTCGAGGTGAACCGTATTGCTAACCTCTATCCCCTTACACAATCAGCCTATCCGCTCGACTACAATGGTTATTTCGAATGTGTAGATAGTACCAAAGGCATAATAGTAGGCTGGATTCCTGCCACCTTAGAAGACCCTAAATGTTTTCGTTAAACAAAAAACTCCTAAAAATTAACAAATATGAACAAAATTTATTTCCATATATGGGCAATTTGCTGTTTATGCTTTTTGGCGGCATCTTGTCAAAAAGATAGTGCTTCCGAAAGTCCCAACCACATCGGTGAAGGTGGTTCCATGGCGCGTTTCACCATCGTCAATAATTATCTTTATTCTGTGGACAATACTACACTCCACATCTACAACATCAGCCAAGCTAATCAACCTGTTTGGGCTGCCAATGTAGATATTGGCAGAGGCATCGAAACCATTTTTTCCTACAACAACTATCTATTCATCGGCTCCACTGATGGTATGTATATCTATGACATCAGCAATCCTACCAATCCTGCCAATGGCATTAGTTTTGAGCATGCCACTTCCTGCGACCCCGTTGTGGCTAACGATTCTCTGGCATTTATTACTTTGCGCGGTGGGGGTGATTGCAACAGCTTTGTCGAAAGTGGTTTATATATTGTGGATATTACGAACATCAACAACCCTCAAGAAATCTATTACCAATATATGTACTCCCCATACGGCTTGGGATATGACAACCAACTTTTGTTTGTGTGCGAAGGTTCACACGGTCTATCGGTATTTGACTACACCGACCCACAAAACCTTATTGAGGTTGAGCATATCACAGACATCAATACGCGCGATGTAATACCACAAGACGGGAATCTTCTTGTGGTGGGTCCCGAAGCACTCTACCAATACAGTTACGCCAATCCTGATAGTATTTACCAAATATCTACCCTGCAATATGACCTATAACATAAACACACATCTTTCTATCCAAACAATATGGATAGCGGTTATTGGACTTATCTATAGTTCTTTGGCAGTAGCGCAAGAAGACTCTACTGTTAAGCATTTTCGCGAATCGTTATTGCCCCAAACAAGTGCTAAATGGTCGGTCACGAGCCTCACCGAACTCAAACCTTATCTGCAATTTGGTTTTGAGCGAAAAATAGTAGATAGATTATACTTTAACTGCGAATTAGGGTTTGGTCCTGATACGGATTTTAATGACAACAACCCTTTTCAGAACTATTTGGGTGCTCGAACACGCCTCGATATAAGGTGGTATTTTGACCCCAAAGACAATAAAGATATTATTGCTCATGGCTTTATTGCCCCCGAATTGTTGCTCAAATATGAACAGTGGCAGCAAGAAAAATGGATAGAGCAAGCAGGCGGAGCTTTTGCACAAGAAACATTGGTCAGCTACCAAAAATATGTATGGGGAATCAATGTTATAGCAGGTTGTAAGTTTACGCCTTACAAAACGCCCGTTACTATCGATTTGTTAGGTGGTTTTGGTGTTAAAAGAAAAATCGTTAATAGCGATCCCAATGCTAATAATTTTTGGAACTTCTTTGAAGGATTTGACTTTAACTATTCGGGTCATTTTCCTAATTTGGTTTTTGGTGTCAAATTGGGTTATGCGATTGACTAATGCTTTTTATTGTTTTCTTTCCTATAGCGCCAAAAATGCGGTTATCTCTAATTAAAAAGAGATAGCCGCATTTTTGTTGAACGCAACCTTATTACGTATTGATACTAACCCACCACTGCAAAATGGCGGATAAGGTCGTTGGTTGTAATAATGCCAACAACTTTTTTGTCTGCATCAACTACTGGAAAAGCGTGGATGTGATTGTTCGTAAACAACTCTGCCGCCACGCCAATGGTATCAGTAGCGTTCAAGGTGATGGGATTGGGAGTCATGATGTGGCTCAACGAGATTTTTTCGTCCAATACCGCATCGGTAGTTTGACCAAGTATCTCAGATTCATATCGGTATACTCTAAGCACATCTGTCACCCCTATGATGCCTGCAACTTGTTGGTCTTTGTCTACTACAACGAGGTGGTGAAGGCGTTTTTCAAGAAATAAAGCGCAAACTTGCGAAAACTTATTGTGCGAATCAGCTACAATAACGCGGTCAGTCATTACTTCTGACACTTTAGTACTTTTTTGCATTGCTAAATGGTTAGGTTGTGTTTATAAAAAAAATAGTAAATTGGTTCATAGTATTAGCAGGAAAGAATATACCAAGCACTTCTTCCTAATGGTATAGAAAGAAACCTTAAGCCGAGTCGGAAATTTGGCACAAAAGTAAATCTTTTTTTTAAAATAATGTTCATTTTTTGCTATTTCGAAACTATTTTTTATCATTCTTTTCCACATCATAGCATTCTTGCTATCCAAGGCATGCCTATTTGCTTTTTATGCTTGTTATTATAAGCCAAAATGTATTAAAGAACGCTATTTGGGGCATATAAGTAAGACTATAGCGTTTTTATCACACAAAAGTTTTGAATCTATCACCACAAATTGCCGCTAATTTATTACCTTTGCCACTAAATTATTGTCTACCTACCAAAAATCTATTGCAATGAAATATTTCTACCAATGCTTGGGGCTGTGCTGGCTTTGGCTTTGCACAAGTTTACCTACTGTAGCACAAAGTTCGTTGTGGACAATGTCCTCTGATGCAGCCGTTTCGCCGATATCGGTGCGCTACGTCGTTCCACAAAAATATGTCGTTCAACACTTGCAACTTGATGCAATGCGCCAATTTTTAGCAGGTGCGCCGATGGAGTTTACTCCCGAAGCGGCTCGCCAAGCACTATCTTTGCAACTACCCATGCCCGACGGTACTACCGCGAATTTCCAAGTAGTACAGTCTCCCATCATGCACCCCGATTTGGCTCGTAAATATCCCGATATTAGCACTTATGCAGCTTATGGCATTACAGACCGAACGGCTTCGGCACGCATAGATATTACGCCACAAGGTTTCCATGCTATGATTTTGTCTGCCAACGGAACGGTTTTTATTGATCCATACTGCAAAGGCAACATAACATACTATATTGTATACTATAAGCGGGACTACTATAACACCGAAAAAGCCAATTTTCGCTGTTATACTGGCGACAAAGGCACTAAACTAACACCCGCTAACCAAAACGACCGCCGCTATACCACTCAACCACCTCTACCGACCGCCCAGATGTCGCAAGTGGGAACAAACCTGCGTACCTACCGAACAGTAGTGAGTGCCACAGGCGAATATACTGCTTTTCACGGTGGCACAAAACCCTTAGCCTTAGCTGCTATTGTCACCTCCGTCAATCGTGTGACGGGTGTTTATGAACGCGACTTGTCGGTACGCTTGTCTTTGGTGGCTAACAACGATGCGGTTATTTATACCAACGCCAACACAGATCCCTTTTCTAACGATAGCCCTGGACAACTCATCGACGAAAACCAAACTGTTGTGGACAACAATATCGGCAATGCCAACTATGACATTGGACACAATTTTAGTACAGGTGGAGGAGGTTTGGCGAGCTTGGGTGTGCCTTGTGCCACAGGCTGGAAAGCGCAAGGTATCACAGGTTCTGGCTCACCCGTAGGTGACCCTTTTGATATTGACTATGTTGCGCACGAAATGGGACATCAATTTGGCGGCAACCACAGTTTTAATAGCACCAGCGGTTCTTGTGGTGGCAATCGTGAAACCTCCGCCGCCTACGAACCCGGTAGCGGTAGTACCATTATGTCGTATGCTGGTATTTGTGGAGCAGGCGACCTACAGCCCCACAGCGACGACTATTTTCATGTTCATAACCTTATCGAGTGTCTTGATTATATCATCAACGGAGATGGCAACAACTGTCCCACGCTCACCAATATCAGCAACCAAGACCCGGTGGCTAATGCAGGAGCAGATTATGTAATCCCCAAAAACACGCCTTTTGTGTTGACAGGTTCTGCTACCGATGCCAATGCCGCTGATGCCCTTACCTATTGTTGGGAGGAATATGATTTGGGTCCTGCGGGTAATCCCAATAGTCCTTCGGGCAATGCTCCTATCTTTAGGTCATGGGAACCTACCACTAGTTCCAAACGCTATTTTCCGCGCCCACAGGATTTGGTAGCCAACACCACTACTTTTGGCGAAACCATGCCTACTTATGCTCGTTCGATGGTTTTCCGCTTAACGGTGCGTGACAACCACAATGGTGGTGGTAGTGTGAATTCCGATGCTATGAATATCACGGTAGCCGACTCGGGACCTTTCCAAGTGACCTACCCCAACGCTACGGGCATATCATGGGCAGCAGGCAACAGCTATACGGTTACGTGGAACGTCAATAATACGAACACGGCTCCTGTCAATTGCCAAAACGTGGACATCTTTCTAATCGTAAACAACAACATAGAAAGTCCCGTCACCCTATTGGCGAATACGCCCAACGACGGTACGCAAAGCATTACAGTACCTGTAAGTGTTACGGCTACTTCGGTGGCGCGCGTCATGGTCAAAGGTAGCGGCAATATCTTTTTTGATATATCCAACAACAATTTTGCGCTCACCGTTCCCACATCTCCCACATTTACCCTTGCCAGTAGCAATGCTAATCAAAGTCTTTGCAGCGTAACGAGTGCCACTTTTCCTATTACCACCACTGCCTTTGGAGGATTTAGCAGCAATGTGCAGTTGAGTTATACCATTAGTCCCAGCGGTTCGGGCATGACAGGTACTTTTTCGCCCAATCCTGTGGCGGCTAACGGCAGTACTAATTTCGTTTTGGCAGGTATTGCCAACGCACCCGTCGGCACATACAACATTACTGTTACAGGTACAGGTGGCTCGGTCACGCAAACCCTACAGTTGTCACTTACCACAGCCGCAGCCGCGCCTGATGCGGTCGACTTGTCCTCTCCCGTGAATGGAGCTGCCAACATAGGACTTTCGCCCACCTTCTCGTGGTATGCCTCTCCCAAAGCGGCTTCTTATACCATTCAGTTGTCAAACAATAACAGTTTTGCAAATATCGTGGCGGAACAAAGCGGCGTGACTACGACCACCCACACTTTTTCTGCCCCATTGATTTTATCCAATACCTATTATTGGCGTGTCAAAGCCCAAAATGGTTGTGGAGAGTCTGCCTATAGCAGCACCAATAGCTTCACGACCAGCACACCCTCTTGCACCACTTTCAACGCTACCAACGTGCCTGTGAGCATTGCCGCAAGCGGAACACCCACTGTCACCTCAACCCTCAACATCACCCAAAACCTCACTATTGCCGACCTAAACGTCAAAAATTTGGTAGGTACGCACACCTATATCAGCGATTTGATATTCTCCTTGACCAGCCCAACAGGTACTACGGTGGATTTGATAGCCAATATTTGTGGTAATGAAGACAACTTTAACATCAATTTGGACGACGAAGCCACCAATGCCAACTATCCTTGCCCTCCTGTGGGTGGTGGTACCTATATCCCTGCTGAAAACTTATCTGCTTTCGACGGACAAAGCAGCAATGGTATATGGACACTGACCATCGCCGACGTATATGACGAAGATGGCGGGCAGGTTACTAGTTGGGGGGTGGAGATTTGCTCTGCCGCTGCCACAAGCACCGATTTTATCTTGCAAACCAGAGCTTTTTTGCAAGGGGCTTACAATACGGCGGGTGCCATGACCAATGTGTTGCGTACTAACAACCTTATTCCAACAGCGCAGCCTTATAATGTAGCACCAATATCCTACAATGGCACGCAAAGTGTGGCAAGTGCGAGTGCCATTCCTGCCAACACTACCGACTGGATGCTCGTTGAGGTTCGCAATGCCACTACCAACGCCCTTGTAACCCGCAAAGCAGGTTTTTTGCTCAATAACGGCAGAATAGTAGATGTTGACGGCACCACAACAGGCATCAAATTCAGCGGATTGACCAACGACACGCCCTATTTGGTGGTGCTTCGTCACCGCAACCATGCGCCTGTTGTCAGTAGCCAAGTGGTTAAGTTCTATAATAACCAAGCCTCCTACAATTTCACGACTAAAGTGGAACAAGCTAGCGGAACAATGCCCATGACTACCACCGCAGACGGTTATGCAGTCCTATGGGCAGGTGATTATGTACCCAACGGCATATTGTCCTATACCGATTTTAATGCCTATATCACCAACCAAACCAATAACGTCTATGTGGTGAGCGATGGCAATTTAGACAAACAAGTCAACCAAAATGATTTTATGTTGTATAAAAACAATGCTGGTAAAATCATGATTCCTTTGATTCGGTATTAATCTACGCAATAAAATCAAATCGGCGGTATAGGGTCACACCTATACTGCCGATTTTTTTGTGGTACAATTTCTGGTAGTAATGCCATTAGGTTAAGAGTAAATTTTTAAACCCCATAACAATATTTAGTTTTGGGGTTTCATCAAAACCATAAATGCTAAACGAACAATAATAGTACCAAAATTTATTCAAAATGAAGAAAATACTGTGGTTAAAAAAACATTTTAGGTATAAGTCCTACAACAACAACTGTGATTAAAATTGTTAATATCATTGCCTCTTTGCTGATTGTATACGCATTTCTTATCTCTTCTCTACTTATTACCCAAATCGTTCCTGCAAAAAATAAAAATCTTGGAAGGAGTATTGCCAGTGGTGGAGTGGGGAATATATTGCTAAGTACAGAAATTTCTGTTGAGTTCATATTCATTGTGGAAATAAAAAGGTTGAGTGTTGAAATTGCTGAAAAAGTCAGAAATATCGTAAACAATAACCAACCATATTTATTTTTCTTGTAAAACAAGATTATCACTGTGGGAGTAATAAATAGAGACAAAAAATAAAGCACTACGCTAATGTCCCAACGGGGAGACAGGTGAGAGAACATAAAACGCATTATTTCAAATTCTTTATAAAAAAAATGAAATAGGAAAATTCCGCCATACACTAAAGAAATTGTTTTTATCATTTTCTCTGCTGTTGGCATTTCGCTTTGGATTGGATTTATTATATTAAATATTGATATGCCAATATTCTTAAACTTGTTTTCGATGTTTCTTTTTTGTTGCTCCTCATTTGATTTTTCTTGTCTTTCAACTTCAAGTTCATCTTTGGCAAATTTAATTTCTTCTCCAGTCAGTTGCCTGTCTGAAAGTATTGTTTTTGCCACTTCAACTGCATTGGACTGATAGTCGTCTGGGTTGTTGATAATTCTTAATAACTCTGTGTTGGAATAGGTTTTAAATTTTTTGTTAAAATCCATTGGTGTTTGTTCGTTATGTTTGCAACCAGCTATTTATTGTCTAAGCAAAAACCGGTTTTTGAAAAAAATATTGCTTTAATTCCAATTGCAAAGGTACAGATTATTTGTTATATATTGGCAAGTTTGGAAGGGGATTTTTTTAGATTTAAACCCTCAAAAACAGAACTTCCTCTTTTCGTAAAGTTATACTTTGAAAAGAGGAAGTTTTTGATGGCTGATTATTTATTGCTACTAACAGTTGGTTGACAGCCGTGCTGACCTGCATTGAGATTACAGTTTAGGTTTGGACAACGGTTGATGCACATTTCTGTTTGTGGATATTAATTAACAACCTTATTGTAAGGTTTCGCAAATTGGTTGGTTAGCACCATCATGTTTGAGGTGATGCTACTTCTCTTTGTGAATATTTGAAATCAGGCTATTAAGGACGAGCCGGATACAATCCGCTCACGCAGATAATGAAGTTTATGCCCAAATATGGAGGCATGTTTAAATGAGGGTGATTAGCACCACTTGGAGCCAACACATTAATAGCCGAATCTGCATTTGGGTCATTGTTGACAACGACAACTTGAGCGGGTATTTGTTGTGAAGTTAGGGTATTAAATTGTATGCCACCCGTTTCTCCTAATGTGATATAGGTAAGTTGTGGGCCTTGTCCTGTGCCAACAGGAACCCTGCCACGCAAATCGGGCAGTGCAAAATTGGTCACGCCGTTGCCTCCGTACGTGGTGCCAAGCAAAGAAAAAAGCGCTGTATACTGAGCGATGCTCAGAAGCCGACCGTCACAAAATTCCCAGCCTTGTGGGGCAAAAGTGCCGGCAAACATTTTGATAATACCAATAAAATCTTCCATAAAACAATGTGAGTTTTAATTATAAAAAAATAGTATTAAGAGCCAGTTATTAACAGATAGATGGTCATTCAAAAAAATGACACAACTATATATGATGTACTTATTGTTTTTTGCTGTTTTTAGCATAGGTTATAATTAATCACACAAACAATAGTCTGTTGTTCTTTGTGAAAAAGTATTATTTCGGTCATTACAGCTATCAAATTGAGCGAGATGACAATTCCAAGCGCAAAAGTACACATTTTTCTTTGCAGGAGCAAATTTTAAGTAATTTTTTTTCATTCCTTATTTAGCTCATTTTTATTAAGATATAATTAATTGTTTTAATTTATTAAGGATAGTCGTGTTTGACTTTTCTATCTAAATTATCCATTCAATCAACATAATGCAATTTTTTTTGAGCATAAACGTTATATAATTCAATTTTTTTTGCTAATTTTGTTCCCAAACTAAACAAATAGACTTATGAAACTTTACAAACACTTGGTATGGTGGCTATCTGTTCACCTGTGTTTTCTGTGTTGCACAACTATTATACAAGCTGCTGATTTTTGGGAGAATCCCAAATATGGCAAGATTTCGGACGAAGAATGGAAGATGACCCAATATGAAAAAGACCCTGCTGCCAATGCAGTTATTTTGTTTGATATTGGTTCGGTGTATTTCGATTCGGAGGGGGAAGTGGTTTTTGAACGCCACAAGCGCCTCAAAGTATTTAACCGCAATGCCTTTGATGTGGTGGCTGATGTATCTTTTTTGATGTATCAAAGAGAGCGGCTGGTATTTGATGCTGCCACTTTTAGCCGAAACGCCAATGGAGAAGTGACCAAAAATGAGGTGGAAAACAAACAAATTTTCGATACCAATTTGCCCAATGGCAGAAAAGAACGAAAATTTACCTATCCTGCTCTTAGTGAAGGTTGTATTTTGGATTTGAAATATGTTCGATATACCGACATTGTGTCGTTGCGCAATTGGTATTTTCAGGACGATGATTTGCCCACTATCCACAATGAATATCGCCTACAAATCCCCGATACGTGGGATTATACCACTTTTTATCGCGGGCAACACTCCCTCACATCGCAAACGAAGGAACCGAAAAGTATTACCTTTTTGGTGGGTTCGCACAACTATACTTTTCAAGGAACACAATACAAATGGGTTATGCAGGACTCTCCTAAGTTTGAAGCAGAGAAATATGTGAGTTCCGAAATTGATTATATCGACCAAATTACGGGCAAATTAACTTCCTATATTCCTCTCGGTGGCTCCGACCGCGAAGATGTTATAAAGGATTGGGCAAGTGTCAAAAAAATGTATATGGAAAGCGACCAATTTGGTAAAAAATTGGAATTGACCAACTATTTCAAAAAACTGTTAGAATCAAATCCGCAGCTAACCAAAGGCACACCCTTGCAAAACGCCAAAGCCATTTATGCTTTTGTGAAAAAAGAGATGGAATGGAATGACTATTACAGTGATTTTAGCGACGATGCCAAACTGTCGACTATTTATGAAAAACACACAGGCAATAGTGCCGATATTAATTTCGTTCTCTACAACCTACTGCAAGCGGCAGGTATTAAAGTGACTCCTTTGGTGACAAGCACACGCGAAAATGGCAGCATTGAGCGCCGTTATCCGAGTTGGCAGCAGTTTAACCACTTTTTACTACTTGCCACCATTGGCGAAAGCGACTTTTTTCTCGATGCAACCCACGATGCTGTGCCTTTTGGTATGTTGCACACCAATACCCTCAACCGATATTGTTTGATAATGGACAAACAACCCAAAGACTTTTGGGTGAATACACAAATCAATGCAATCTACCAAGACAGCGAAAAAATGGCACTCACCATCGACCAAGAAGGTAATTTGCAAGGGTCTATGCGCCTCACCCAACAAGGCTATAGCGCCTACCAGAAACGCTTAATTGTTCGCCAAGCGGAACCCAAAAAATTTATAGAATCCTATTATACCCAACTTATCCCTGACATAGTGATAGATTCGTTTCATCTCAAAAATTTGGAAAATGACACCTTGCCATTGGTGACTGTGTTGCATTTCAAAATCCCACAATATGCACAGGTGAGTGGTAACAATATCTATTTTAACCCCAGTATTTTTACCCGCTCCAAAGACAATCCTTTTGTGGCAACCGAACGTTATTCTGCCATTGATTTTGGTGCGCCTATTGAATCGCAAACCGTTGCCACCATAAAAATCCCCGAAGGCTATCGTTTAGAAGGATTTAATCCTGATAACACTATTATTAGCACTGATTCTACGGCATATTTTCAACGAAAAATCATTGTTTCGCCCAGCAATATCCAAATTTTGGATAAAGCAAAAATAGGTTTGAGCGAATATCCTGTAACAAAATATGCCGATTTGCGCCGCCTTTTCGAGGCTATCTATACCGATAATACCCTTGTTTTCAAAAAATAACCCTTTTTGTATTCAATAGTTATGCAAAAAATAATCCAATACAGCATAATATTTTTTCTTTGGTGCAGCTATAGTATGGTGGCTATGGCGGGCAACGACCATCCCGAATGGTCAGTACTGTTGCTGCCATCTGATTTGACCGATAAAGCCAATAGTGTCATACGCGAACACAACGAAGTGCTTACCATATCGAACGACCACGCCGCCTCTGCCCAAATTTCGAGAACCATCACTCTCCTCAACGATCAAGCCAAACGCCTTTCGCACATCATTCTGTATTATGACAAATTGCAGCAAATCCAAAACATTTCTGCCTCAATATACGATGCTACAGGCAAACACCTGCGTACTCTTAAGTCAAAAGAGTGGTTAGATGTGCCTGCCTATAGCGACATAAGTTTGATGACCGACGACCGCCTCATCGTGTTCGACTTGGTGCATACTACCTATCCCTATACGATTCATTATAGCTATACCCGCAACTACAATGGCTATATGAACTTTAGTTTCTCGCCTTTTTTAGACGAATACCAAAGCATAGAAAAATCAAATTATAAGGTGCTTTGTTCCAACAAAAATAACCTTATCTATTTTTGCGAAAATCTGGAACAAACCGCCGAAACCAGCGACCAGCGCAATAAAAGTGTATGGGAATGGAATTTTGATAAAGCACATTATACAGAAGTAGAAGTGTTGAGCGGCAATTTTTATGACAACACGCCCCAAGTCAATATCATTCCCCAAAAGTTTTCTTTGGACGACTATGATGGTAGCAACGAAACCTGGACAAGTTTCGGAACATGGTGCTATTCGCTTTGGAAAGGGCGCGACAAACTGTCCGACGAAGCTATAACGGACATTGTAGCACAAATAAAACCCGATATGAGCGTTGCCCAAAAAGTAGCGAAAGTTTATCGTTATGTGCAAGACCGCAACCGTTATGTGAGCATACAACTCGGAATCGGAGGTTGGCGACCTTTCAATGCCGAATATGTCCACAAAAATCGCTATGGTGACTGCAAAGCCCTCACCAACTACACTATGGCAGCCCTACGCTCGGTTGGGATTAACTCCTATCCCGCCCTCATTAGCGCCGAAGAAGGCGTGCCAACTGAGCGTTTTAAATATCCACACAGCCAATTCAACCACGTTATTTTGTGCGTACCCAATCCTGCTGCCAAAGACACTATTTGGTTGGAATGCACCAGCAACGAACTGGAAGCAGGTCAATTATCCCCTATTTGTTCCAACAAACCTGTCTTGCTTATCAGCGAATCGGGCGGAAAAGTGGCAAAAACACCAGCGATTCGACACCAAAATCAACAACTTTTGATGTCGGGTGATATGCAATTGGATAGCATTGGCAACATAAGCGGTACTTTGGCTATGAAAGGCATTGGTTTACAACAAAGCTATTTCTATTATCCCATGAGCAACAGCAACCTCAAAGATGTTGCGGTTTGGCTACAAAAATTAGAATGTAGCAACGTCACCGTCACACACACTAATTTTGCAGAGTTGCAACACCACACCGATACTATGCACGCCAATCTACAGCTCCAAATTAAGGCAAACCGTAATGTGGGCGGCAAACGTTTGTTTTTTAGTCCTGCTATCGTGTCAGTAGGAGACATCTACAACCTTCCTCCCATAGCCAAAAACGAAAAACGACAAAAAGATATGTATTTGTACCATGAATTTAGCAACGAAATGGACATCAGCATAAAAATTCCAAAAGGCTGGAAAGTCGAATCCTTGCCCGATGCCGTAACGTTGCAGCAAAGTTTTGGTACATATAGCGCCCAATATCGCTATGACGAACAACAACATACCGTTGTGCTACATACCACTATGGCAATGAAACAGCCCATTATTAAGGCAGCACAATATGAACAATTGCGCAGTTTTTATGAACAAATTCGAAAAAACAGACAACAAACGGTCGTTTTGGTGAAGCCATAGGCATAAAACAAAAACTGTTAGCAATTGGATTATTGCTAACAGTTTTTTGTTTGAACAAGAACAAAACGCCCTATATTTCTCAACAATTACCATATTTCCACTGTGGAGGTGGTTAGTTTGCTGAGAGGTAAAATAATTTTTTTGTCACCGCTATTAAGGGTAAGCGAGGTACTGTCGATTTTCACAATCACTCCTTCCACATCACCGATGCGGAGTCGTTGACCCACCATAAATTTTTCTTTACTATAGAAAGAAGCCAACATATTGGCAATGAGGTCTTTGGAAGCGATGCCATAGCCGATAGCAAATGCCCCCAAAACTGCTCCGACAAGAACCGTAATATTTTGAGTAATAATGGTGGTATCAATACCTGCTTGGTTCAATGCTGTAATGCCCACTAAAAGAATAATGAAATAAAAAATAAAGATGCCAATAAAGCGCCCTGCCATAATGCCCATTGACTCAAAAGCAGATGTAGCTACGTTTTTAATGATATTGGCGATAAAAGAACCGACTACAAAGAACAGAGCAGCACTGATCAACTTAGGCAAGTATGCCATAAAATTAGTAATACCATCAGAAATATTTTTTAATCCCATTACTTCGGCGGCACTTGTAATTGTGCCTAACATAATGAACCAGTAAATCCCGCGCGAAATGACCACAGCAGATTTAATATCCAAAGCCTGAAAAAACTCGATGGATTGTAGTTTTTTATCTACTCTTGCCATATCAAAAGCTATCAGAACACGATTGAACAAACCTGACAGTACTTTGGCAAGTAGCCAACCTAAAAAAAGGATAACTAATCCACCTACGAAATTGGGAATAAAGTTAGCAATTTGAGTGCTAAAAGAGTTGAAAATATCGACAACTGGATCAAAAGTATTTGGCATAGTTTAGATATGTAAAGTAAATTTATTTGATGTTTTGGGAGGATTTTGTCTCCATTGCGTTAGGTAAATCGCCATCGTCGTTGGGAGACTCACATGATGCATCGCTGAACATTTTCAACGTTCCCACAAGAGCGTGTGCCAATGTTCCAAGAAAAAAATCGAACAACTTGACTGTACGAGCCACTAAGTTGTAGGTCGACAAAATTTGGTCTTTAATAGAATCAGCAGGACGAAGTTCTTCGTTTTTATCTTGCTGTTCATAGTATCGCTGAAAAATATTGTTTTGAGATGACATATAGGTTATATAGGTATTTCTTCATACATTTCTAAGTATAGGGATTTGATTTTCTCCTTAGCTCGTTTGATGCGCATTTTTACAGCGCTTTCAGAAGCGTCAAAAGCCTATTGTATTTCCTTAATGCTCATATCATCACGATATTTCATTTGCAAAATAAGGCGGTCTTCGGGCTTCATCTTGTTCATCAAATCTCCCAGTCTATCCAAGGCGATGTGGTTAAGGTCATCTGTATTGTCTATCTCATGATTGGCAATAATTTCTTCCTCTTCCGTATCGACTAGGTTTTCTTTTTGACGTTTGCGGATATAGTCTATACAAAAGTTATAGGTTACAGAATACAGCCAAGTAGAAAATTTAGATTTTTGACGAAAACTACTTAGATTAAGATATACCTTAATAAAAATATCATGTGTCAAATCTTCTGCAATAGCGGTATCTTTTACAAACCCAATGCAACGCCGATAAACCTTATCAGCATAACGTTCATACAAAACCTCAACTAATTGAGCGTTTTGTGTTTCAATAATTTGTTCTATCAAATCTTCATCTGACAAAGAGTTTTTTTTGCCCGAAGATAGATAGTTAAAAACCAATAAGTATAGTTGCATTTTTTGCTAGTTAGTAAAAACAAATAATTTCAAAACCATTTATTGCTGTTGCGGTGCAAAATTAGTGCTTTTATTAATGTAAAACAAGCTCAAGCTAAATTGTATAAAAACTTGTCTATAAGAAACGCCAAAATGCCTCATTTTGACTGTAAAAACACCAAAAAGTCACCTATTCGAAGGCAATTATTGATTAAAAATAAAAAAATATGACAAAAATGGGCAAAAAATGCCCCAAAATTTTGTGGGTAACTAAATAAGCCATACTTTTAGGGCGGTTTTTCATGGCTTTAGGTTTTTAGGGTTAAACAATAAGGGATGAAGCAGGTAGAAACTCTACCACGCCATATTCCCTTATTGCTTTTTTGGGCAAACAAACCAATATGAATGCTTCCCAAAATGAATGCCACAACCGCCTCCAAAATGTTTTGTGAATAGTAGGCACGCTTTGACCGTTCTACACAACATTGGTTTAAAATGGTTTGCTTACTTGATATATTACACACCAATTATTGTGCCAGCATGATACCAAACAAATTGATTTTGTATAAAATAATAACGAGCAGCCCAAAATCACCCCGATTTTAGGCTGTTTTTTTTGACTACTTTTTTTCATCTAACACTAAATTTTGAAAACATTACCCAAAAACCACCAAAACTAACTAACTTCGCACCTAAAAATCTAACCAGACTAAATAGAATGCTTACAGTATCTAATCTTTCATTAAGATTCGGCAAAAGAGTCCTTTTTGATGATGTCGACCTTAAGTTTACGCCCGGTAATTGCTATGGCATTATCGGCGCCAACGGAGCAGGTAAATCTACCTTCCTCAAAATCTTAGCAGGTGAAATCGACCCCACAACAGGTAAAATCGAAATTTCGCCCGGCGAACGAATGGCTGTCCTTAAACAAAACCACTTTGAGTACGAAGAATTCTCCGTCATAGAAACCGTTATTAAAGGACACCAACGCCTCTATGCCGTTATTAAGGAAAAAGAGGTTTTGTATGCCAAAGCGGACTTTACAGAAGAAGATGGTATACTGGCGGGTGACCTCGAAGCCGAATTTGCCGAACTCAACGGCTGGGACGCAGAAAGCGATGCAGCAGAACTTCTTAGTCACCTCGGCGTGAAAGAAGACCAACACTACCGCCTCATGAAAGAACTCACCAACAACGAAAAAGTGCGCGTCTTGTTGGCACAAGCTCTCTTTGGTAATCCCGATATCTTGGTGTTGGACGAACCCACCAACGACCTTGATGTCGAAACAGTTATGTGGCTCGAAGACTTCCTTGCCGATTTTAGAAACACCCTCATTGTCGTGTCGCACGACCGTCACTTCTTAGACATGATTTGTACCCAAATATGCGACATCGACTTTGGTAAAATCCGCCTTTTTACAGGCAACTACAGCTTCTGGTACGAAATGAGCCAATTATTATTGCGCCAACAAGCCCAGAAAAACAAGAAAAATGAACAGAAACGCCAAGAACTCATGGAGTTTATCCAGCGTTTTAGCGCGAATGCCTCCAAATCCAAACAAGCCACAAGCCGCAAAAAAGCCCTCGAAAAATTGGATATCGACGAATTGCGTCCGTCAAACCGCCGCTATCCCGCCATTTTCTTCAAACAACAACGCGAAGCAGGTAAAATGGTGTTGGAAGTAGAAAACCTTAACTATACAACTCCCGACGGAGATGTATTGTTCGACAATATCTCATTGCAGATGAATGCCAACGACAAAATTACCCTTTTGTCCAAAAACAGCCGAGCCTGCACTGTTTTCTACGATATTTTGATGGGCGAAAAAGAACCTACATCAGGCAGTTTCCGCTGGGGACAAACCATCACTCCCACCTGTCTACCCAACGAAAATACCCACTACTTTGCCAAAACTGACCTCAACCTCGTCGACTGGCTCCGACAATACAGCACCGAAAAAGATGAAACCTTTATTCGCGGATTCTTGGGCAGAATGTTATTCTCAGGCGAAGAAACCCAGAAAAGTGTGAGCGTGTTGTCTGGTGGCGAGAAAGTGCGTTGCATGCTATCGCGCGTAATGCTACAGCAAGGCAACGTCTTACTCCTCGACGAACCCACCAACCACTTAGACCTCGAAGCCATCACAGCTTTTAATAACGGACTAAAAGAATACGAAGGTATGGTAATATTCACTTGCCGCGACCACGAATTTACCCAAACCGTTGCCAACCGAATCATCGAACTCACACCCAAAGGTATTATTGACAAACTAATGACCTTTGACGAATACGTAACATCGGAAGCTATTAAAGAAATCCGAACAACTATGTATGGCGAATAAAATTTGCATTATAACACAATCACTCAACTTTTTTGTTGTTAACTATTTGGTAAACAATAAACTCAATCCATAAAAAATAGTTTATTTTTCTCGAACGTATGAAATATCTACTAAGCATATTTTGTTGTTGGGTTTTAGTTATTGGTTGCAAAGACAAACAAGCAACCTCCAACGCTCCTGCCAACAGCAAAGACAATACCGCCGCCGCCAAAGCCCCTATCACATCTGAATACAATGCCTACGAAGGTTTATATATTGGTGGTCCAAGCAAACAAACTTTTATAGACTGTCAAAGCGGCAAAACCTATTGGCTCGCGTCCAGCACCAAAGGTCTGCTCACCCAACGCTACCCGATGCTCAATGCACGTCCGTATGAACCCACTTTTGTGCAAGTGCGTGCCAAAATGGAGAGTCTGCCCAAAAACTTGGCAGACTCCACAGGTTTAACAGAACAGTTGGTGGTGAGCGAAGTACTAAAAACCAGCAACCGTCCCGAAGCTAACTGCTTTAATACCGAATTGGTGATACGTAGCACACAACCACGTTGGGCAATGATTGTTACCAACAAAGGCGTATTTTTCAAAGATGCTATTAGCAATAGCTACCAAACTTTAGCCTACCAAGCACCCACTACCAAAGGCGATTCGGTGATGTATGCCCTAAAAAATGCTAAAGGTGAAGCCATAGAAGTGACCGCCTACAAAAAAACTTTTAACGAAGCAACTGCCAAAAAATCGTATCCCTACACAGCAGATATAAAAATTGGCAAAGCATTGTATCGTGGTTTTGCGGAACTGCCTATGAAAGAAAAAACAGAAAACACCGAAAAACAAAAAGCCGAACTCGAACGCCGTGCTGCTATTCAAAAAGCCGCCGCCGAAAGAAAAAACAAATAACGCCAACCAAGTATGAAAATACTACACACCGCCGATTGGCACTTAGGACAACGCCTATATAATGGAGAGCAATATCGCGAAGAAGAACATAACTTGTTTTTGCGATGGTTGCTCGACTTGTTGCGCAACGAACCCGTCGATGCTTTGCTCATTGCGGGTGATATTTTTGACACAGGCTATCCGCCCAATTTTGCTATTAGACAATACTACAATTTTCTTAACGAAGCGCGCCATCTTTGTCGCAATATCATCATCACAGGGGGCAACCACGATGCCGTTGCCACCCTCAACGCACCACGTGATTTGTTACAAACGCTACAAATTCACGTCATAGGAGGAGCCGCCGAAAATATAGCCGACGAAATTGTGCTTATCAACGATGCCAACGCACAACCGATTGGAGTTGTTGCTGCCGTGCCATTCTTGCGCCAAACCGACATTCGCAGCGCCGTAGCAGGCGAAACCTATACAGAAAAACTTCAGCAAATCAAAGAAGGTATCAAACAGCACTATCGCCAAGTGTGTGACCTTATGCTGCCCTATCGCCAACAAGGATTACCCCTTGTGGCGATGGGACACCTTTTTGCAGCAGGAAGCGAAACATCGGACAGCGAGCGCGAAATCCACATCGGCAACCAAGCCCAAGTGTATGTAGAGAGTTTTCCCGCCGAATTTGATTATGTAGCTTTGGGACATATCCACAAACCCCAAATCATTGCACAAAAACAGCATATTCGATATTGTGGTTCGCCCATAGCCCTAAGTTTTAGCGAACGACAAGACCCCAAACAGGTGGTTATGGTCAGTTTTGAAACACCCAACAACACACCACAAATAGAACTGCGCCACATTCCTGCTTTTCGCCCTTTGGTGCGCATGATAGGCTCGCCCCACGAAATAGAGCAACAAATCAACGCTTTTGAAGTTCCCGATGCCCTATTGATGCCTTGGGTAGAGATACATTTGCAATTAGAACAAGAGCAAGCCGACTGGAACGAACGCATAAAAACTATGGCAATAGGCAAAAATATGGATATTTTGAATATAAAAATCCTGAATTTGCCCCAAAATCGCCTCGCTAATGCTCGTCCCGTTGACCTCAACCTATCCTTGCGCGAGTGGAACCACCAAGATATTTTTGCAGAACGCTGTCGCGAAGCAGGTTATGAAACACCTCCACGCAATTTGTTGCAGGCTTTTAGCGAAATTGTGGAAAGTTGTAGCTAATAAATGCTTCCCAGCACTGTATTTTTACAAACCAAATACCTTTATCATCATAAAACATTAAAAAAATGGGATTAGCCAAAACGTATGGCGGAACGGTTATGGGGGTAGAATCTACCCTCATAGAAGTGGAAGTGAACGTGGGCGGCGGCGGACAGTTGAGTTATTTTTTGGTAGGATTACCCGATGCAGCCGTAAAAGAAGGACAGCACCGAATCGAAACCGCTATGAAAAACAACGACTATGAATTAGCCCGCCAAAAGATTGTTATCAACATGGCTCCCGCCGACCTCCGAAAAGAAGGAGCTGCCTACGACCTCACCTTAGCCATTGGAGTCATGCAAGCCATGGGACAACTCAATGCCAAAGAAGACATTAGCCAATATGTGATTATGGGCGAACTATCCCTCGACGGCAAACTAAGACCCATTAAAGGAGCATTGCCCATCGCCATACAAGCCCGAAAAGAAAAATTTAAAGGATTTATATTGCCCAAAGAAAACGCACGCGAAGCAGCCATCGTCAACGATTTAGCCATTTATGGAGCAGAATCCCTATCAGAAGTTGTCGATTTTTTGCGAGGAGATCATACCATAACACCTACAGAAGTCAATACCCGTGAAGAATTTCAGGAACACGCCGCCTATTTTAGCGAAGATTTTTCGGACGTGCGCGGACAGCAAAACATCAAAAGAGCCTTAGAAATTGCCGCAGCAGGCGGACACAACGTCATTCTTGTGGGACCTCCCGGCGCAGGAAAAACCATGCTCGCCAAACGCCTACCCACCATTTTACCTGCTCTAAGCCTCCACGAAGCCCTCGAAACCACCAAAATACACTCCGTAGCAGGAAAATTGCCCGTAGGTACTTCTTTGGTAGCACAACGACCATTTCGTTCCCCACACCACACCATTAGCGACGTGGCACTCGTGGGTGGAGGCACCAACCCACAACCCGGCGAAATATCCCTTGCCCACAATGGCGTATTGTTCTTGGATGAGTTGCCCGAATTCAAACGAGCCGTCCTTGAAGTGTTGCGGCAACCTATGGAAGAGAGACATGTCACCATTTCGCGAGCCAAAGTATCAGTAGACTATCCCGCCAATTTTATGCTCATTGCTTCCATGAACCCATGTCCTTGTGGCTACTATAATCACCCCGAAAAAGATTGTGTTTGCCCACCCGGAGCCGTTCAAAAATACCTAAACCGCATATCGGGACCCTTATTAGACCGCATCGACTTGCACGTGGAAGTCACACCTGTTAATTTTGACCAACTTACCGCCATCGAAGTTTCTGAAAATAGCCACAGCATTCGCGAGCGCGTCCTCAAAGCACGCCAAATCCAAGCCTCCCGATTCGAGGCAATAAAAGGCATTCATGCCAACGCACAAATGCCCTCACAAATGGTCAAAAAAATGTGTACTATCAACACAGCAGGACAAAACCTACTCAAAACAGCTATGGAACGATTAGGTTTATCTGCCCGAGCGTATGACCGCATACTAAAAGTGGCACGAACCATCGCCGACCTTGCTAATTCCGAAGAAATTAAAGTAGAACATTTGGCAGAAGCAATAAATTTCCGTACCTTAGACCGCGAAAATTGGGCAAAATAGGAATAGAAAGCAATAAATAATGGATTGTTGCCGTTATAACAAGGTTATTATACAATAGTTTGCATAAACGAACATTGTACATCAAATAGTAAGATTCTAAGTAAACAAAATTCTTTTGCTATGAATTATATCGAAAAAATCTTAATAATAGCCTTAATGTCCCTTATTTTGCCATCATTACCTTTATTGGCGCATACAGATCTAATCTATTCCCTCAATAAAGGTAATGTCCATTTACGTTATCTTTCTGGTTGGGGACGATTTGAAGTGGGAAATAGAATGAAAATATTTGTTGAAATAGCAAACAAACTTCTCAAGGACAAGTTTTCCAATTCAGAACAACTTTATATCTATTTTGGACATGATTACACACAAGGCGATACGTCATACTATACTTTAGGGTACAGTGAATTTTCATTTCAAGACTACACAAAATATAACTCCTCAAAAAGTATCCAAGCAAAAGGAATTAAAATAATTATCAGAGATAGAGATTTTGATATAAAAAAGGTGTTATTACTTGTTAATGCTGCTTTCTTAAATATCGATTTTGTGAAAAAAAATCAATCTGAGCATATTGTAAAATCAAGGTACAAAGAACCAGATACAATAAAGTCAATCCCATTTAGTCAAGTTAATAAATACCTATCTAATGCCGATACAACAATAGATAAGTTATTGAACAAAAAATATTATCGCAACCTGAAAAAAACAATAGGGTATAGAAATATTGACTATTATTTTCAAAATAATCAATTCCATTTCTACAATACTATAGAACAAGAAGGTTGGCAACAAAAAGACCAAAAGGCGAATATTGACAAAAAATCGGACAAAGATATATTGATTGTAGACAATATTCACGAAATAGTGGGCAATAATGACCATTATGGACATTTTGTATTCATTAATGATAGTGTTTTTTATTTCTTGCCAGAACTACAGGAAAAAGTTTACGGACCAATTAAGATAGATAGTATAGTAGCAGGAAGACCTCCTATACGCAAGTATTATTGCGAAAATGAAACTATTGAAAAATATGCTTTATTTATTGATAACTATAATATGGGACAAAATAAAGTGTTATATATTCCGCAAAATAACCTCCTCATACCCAACTATAACAACATTGAAGACGATTTTATTCGCACTTTGTCGAAAAAACAAAACAATGAAAATACACCTAACAAGTCGAGTAATATAGTTGCTATACTATTAGCATTTCTGTGTTCGAGCATAATAATTATTCTTTGGCTAATAATTCAACGAAAAAAGCAATTACCTATAAAACCAAAATTCTCCACAAATCCAAATACACAATATGAAAAAGAAATACCTATTGCTGGCAGTAATGGCAATACTGATGCTACCAACAAGTAGTATGGCGCAAACCGCCAAGACAAGCAAAAACAAACCTACAACAGTAGCCGCTCCTAAAGCAGATGAAACGCTAACTGTTTTTCGTATTAAATTGGGTGCTTTCAAAAATCCCGATTTAAAGAAATTTGAGGCGCTCAAACCTGCTAAAAATGGTGTTGTAACCACCGAAGACGCAGGTAATGGGCTAACCCGCGTGCTTATCGGAGATTTTGACACCGAAGCCAAAGCCAACGAATCTTTGGAGGCGATTAAAAAAGCTGGTTATCCCGAAGCCTTTGTCACTAAAAGAAAAGTGACTGCTACGACCACCACCACCACCGCCACAACGCCAACCAAAAACGCACCCACCGAAGCTGCCATAGATGACACCAAATACATGATACAATTAGGTGTTATGCCCGAACCTACTACGTATTCAGATTTCAGCAATTTGGTAGATATTGGGCAATTGTACAGCGAAAGAGTCGACAAAAATTTCCGCCTTTCTATTGGCACATTCACAGGCAAAGAAGCCGCCAACAAAGCCTTAGCCAAGGTGAAGAAACGTGGCTATGATGAAGCCTTTTTGCGTCCTATAGAAGAGAAAAAACCTGCTAAAAACGAAGAAAAATCTAAAGAAACTAAAAAATAACCACTTTTATTCAATATGCGAACCATTATCTATTCCCTAATACTGTTGGTTTTGGGTGTGATGGCGTGGCAAACACCCACTACTGCATTGGCACAAACCGCCAAAACCACTAAAAAAGCACCGCCTAAAAAAGAATACGCCTATAAAATTCAGATAGCAGCCTATCGCGAATATTCTTTTGCCCAACAAATAACAGGCTTAGATTCCATAGGCAATGTGTTCATGGAAAAAGGCGACAACGATATCTATCGTGTTGTGATGGGCTATTACAACAACCTTGCCGATGCCAAAGCTGCCTTAGCTTTGGTAGAACAAGCCGGCTATCCCGATGCGTATGTGGCATCGCAAGAAGCCAAAACAGAACATGGCGTTTTGCTCTCCGATTTTTTTGCGGCAGCACAACCCGAAGCCTTTTTTGCAGCTACCGAACCCATTCCTGTAGCACCTGCCGTTACGCCCACCACCAAACCCCCAACGCCTCCCGACCCGACAGCCTCTGAACAGATTGTTGCGGACAAAAAAACGCCCGCCAAAACCGAAACTGCCTCAGAAATGTTGATGACGGACAAAAAAACACCTGTCAAAACCGAGACTGAACCTGCCAAAGAGACACCAATGGCTAACAAACCTGCCACTTTTGACACCAAAGAAGCCGAAGGTAGCGGTGAGCAATATGTCATAGATTTGGGAACACTCGATGATGTGGCAAACAAAAAATTGGGAGCTTTGCGCGATATGGAGGAAGATATCTATACTAGTCAGCGCAACCACGTCATCTTGGGTCCATACAGCGATTTGTCGCAAGCAAGCAAATCTTTGACAACAGTGGTCAAAAAGGGATTTGACAATGCCACCATTATAATGGAAACAGATGTGCCTAATAATGCGGTCAAAAACAAAATGCCTACACCCAAACCCTCCACTTTCAAAGACGAACCCAAAACAGAAACACCCAAAGCAGCAACACAGCAAAAAGTAGAAACTCAAGCCAAACCTGCTGCTCCTACACCTAAACCAGCACCCAGCGCCGAAGCTGAATTTAAACCAATGAAAGTCACACCGCCCCCACCCGCCAAAACCACCACCACCGAAACTGCTAAAAAACCAACTACCTTCTCCGAAACAAGCGCAACTACCACAACAACAGGTAGTATTACCGCCACCATGCCAACACCAAGCCCACAAGAATTAAGCGCTTTTGTGACTTTTGATGCAGTATTCGAAGAAGTGGAGTTTGACATGTTTAAGGTTGACTCGTATGACCCAACACATGAAACTATCACAGCAGGTACATCTGCACCCATCGAAGAGGTGGAACGCAACAAACAGTTAAAAGGCACAAAATTGAGCAATAGCTTAGTCCAAACCCTACTGCCTGCCGAAAGCACAGACAAAGTGTGGAGTTTTTATGGCTTGTATAAATTCAATATTGATGAACAAAACATAGGCTATATTGTGCGGTCGGGAAAAGGCGAATACCAAAACGACAATAACATAGACCTATATGTCTATAATAACAACACGCACCAATTTGTCAGCAAAGAAAGCCTGAGCAAAATTTATAGCAACAAAACCATGCTTGGTGTGGTGCAAAGTTGGTTATTAGACCTCAACAACGATGGTTTTCTGGATATTTTGTCCTATAACCTCGAAGAACAAAACGCTGTCGAACAAGGCTATCAAATTCGTTCTAAATTTAACGGAAAAATTTGGATGAAAGGTAGCTACAAAAAAGCTCAATTGATGAACGAAGACAAATTGAGACAACAACTTAATTTGCAATAAGTTTATATATATTTTTCATTTTAAAATACCCAAAAATTGTCAACAACCGAAGAAAAAAACCTATCGCACCTAAAAAAAATCGGCATTAAAATACACCTTGATGCCAACAGTTTGCCAGAAAAATTGGAGTGGAATGCTGATGACAATCCAATGGAAAAAGACCGCGAATGCAAGGCATTTTTTATGCACGTGTGGGACACAGAAACAGTCCAAGCCATGCAAATTGACTTGTGGTCAAAAGAAATGACCATCGAGGAGATGAATCATTTCATGTTTCAGACTTTGGCAACCCTCAGCGATGTGTATAAAAGGGCAACAGGCAATACACAAAGTGCGGAAGACATCAAAAATTTGGCGTTCAAATTTGGTCAGGATAACCAAGTGATGAAAAAAAAGGCTTAGGATAAGAAACGCTCGCGCAAATCGGGTGTAGGCAGCCAACAACTTTCTTCCTTGCCAAACCAACGATACCTATTGCGTGCTACAAAATTGTACAGCGCATCGCGCAAAGGCAAGGGCAAAACCCGAAAAACAGACAGCCAGCGCCACGCTCCGTCTAAGTGTTGAGCTATCCGAAGGGCGGCAGCAGACCGCACAAAGGCTCTCCCATTTTCGACCAACACAATGGTATCTATGGAATCGGGTGGAAGTTGATGGGTAGCCAGAAGGCTTTTCCCTACCTCCGACTGCAAAGAAGCAAAACGGAAATAGGCTTTTGTATCGCGTGTAATAATAAACTGCACGCTACTGTTGCACAAATTGCAAACACCGTCAAATAATACAATGGCATTCATGTTGTATAGTTTATTCGCTATATTGTATGATGTGGATAAAAAACAACAAAACGCAGGTGGTTTTTTATACAACCGCCTGCGTTTTTTTTATGACTAATGCCCACCTATTTTGCAGCAAGCGGGCAAATTTTGATAGGCTTCGGGATTTGCTACTTGTGTATCGGCATTATAACCTGTATTGACAATAACTTCACGTACTTTATCGGCGGTCAATTGGCGTGAGTCATATTTGACCGTCATTTTTTTGTTACCCAAATTAAGGTTAGCAAAGCGGATGCCTGCTGTGTTGGATAAAGCACCCTCGATACGTTCTTTACACATGCCGCATTGTGCCGACGTTTGGATAACAACTGTTTTCCACTTTGGTTTTGGGTTAGCTTGTGGGAATGTTTTTGCTCCGACGAAACTATAAGTAATTATCGCAAGCAAAAAAACAAGAAGAATTTGAAATACTTTCATAGCTCAATAGATTTTTGTTTATTGTTAGACTATGGCATTTTAGCAAAGGTTTAAATATGCACTATGGATTGGGGTTGCTAAAATTGGGATTATTGATAAACGATGTGTCGGTGAAACTCTGCAAAAAGGCTATCAAATCGGCTTTTTCGCCAGGATTAAATGCAAAACCGTTGCCAAAAGGTGCAACATGTTCATCTATATTTGGGCTATTGGGCTGTATTCCGTGGCTATAGAAATCTACTACAGCCTGCAAGTCAGGAAAACGACCATCGTGCATATAAGGTGCAGTGAGGGCGATATTTCTCAAAGTAGGCACTTTAAACTTACCATTATTGTCAGGATTTTGTGTTGGTTTCCCCATGCCAATATCCGTCAATACATTATCTAAACCATTGTTTCGGAACTGGTTATCGGTCAACAAAACATCGCTATGGCAGTCGTTACAATGCCCTTTGCCAAAATAAATATCCTTACCCCGTATTTGTTGTTCTGTTAGGGCGTTGGTATTTCCGTTGAAGTAATAATCATCGAAAGGCGAATGAAAAGAAACCAAAGTGCGTTCGAATTGTGCAATAGCCTTGACCACTAAATTGCTATCTATGTCTGCCGTTCCGAAGGCTTCGTAGAATAATTGCGGATAGTTGGCATCGCTCCTAAGCCTACTTTCTACGGTTGTCCACGTATTACGCATTTCAATAGGGTTGGTAACAGGGTCGTGTGCTTGTTGTTCTAAAGTTTCTCGCCGTCCGTCCCAAAACATAGCGTTTGCCCAAGATAAATTCTGGATAGACATTGCATTACGGTTGCCCAACGCTCCATTAGTGCCTTCACTAAAACGGCGCGGGTCGTCGAAGGCGTGTTCTTGCAGGTGACAAGTGGCGCAGCTCATCGTATTGTCGTTACTCAAACGTTTGTCATAAAACAAGCGTCTGCCGAGTGCAATACCCTCTTCTGTTAAAGGATTATCGCTTGGGATAGGCATTGCCCCCAAGTAGGTATTCACAAAGGCAGGCAAGGACACCGTAACAGATGTGGGATTATACACCCAGTCGTTGTCATCATCTTTGGGGTTGCAGGCAACGATGAACAGTCCCAAAAACAAACTGATTGACAATAGGTATTTTATTTTCGTGCTCATACGCCTTTTTTTATTGTTTCACAAATTTTTGCAACGACACCGTACCATCTGCCGCACGGAGGCGAACGAAGTACATGCCTGTAGGCAATGTTTCTATGTTTTGTTGATAAGTAGTAAGGTTATACAGCGTTTCGGAGCTGATGATTTGTCCGCTAAGGCTCACGATTTCGCTTTGCACGAGGGGTTTTTCTGACTGTATAAGTAAATTTTTTACAGCGGGATTAGGAGAAATCTGCACTTGATTAACTTGCTGTACAGCCTTTGTACCCAAAGCTGACTCGGCGATAGCATCATTAATAGCGGCGGTAATATTTGCGTTATCCGATGGACTGTATCCTTGCTTAGTGTAGAAAACCCGATGGCTGGCTCCACCCATAATAACAATAGTTGGCATTCCCATACCACCATAATAATTTACTTCGCTGCTGCCCATTGTAAACACACTGCTGCCCGTAAAATTATTCGTGCTTGCCCAATTGTTCATTGTGGTGCAATTGGTTGTATTGTTGTAAGAAGTTTGATACAGCTTAATTTTTCCGGGATGAGTGGTGTTGTAAGGAGCAACCAAGGTTTTTAGCCCATTTCCTCCCGTGATACAAGGCGTACAGTTCATCATAACGTATTCTTGTACGATGACAAAACCATTATCTAAATCATCGAACAAATGATGCTCGGTACCACTATTGCAGTCTGTTTTTGTCCAATCCATCGCTGTTGTTTGTGCTTGTACTTGGCATGTAAACAATACAGCTCCTAATAGAAAAATTTTTCTTAACATAGCATTGATTTTTTTAGTTAATTTTATTGTGCAAAGGTATGGCATTTTGCGGTGTTTTTTGTATTAAAATTCACTAAAAATATTGCAAAATACCAGCATTGGCGTAATTTTGCACAAAATAATACAATTGTATTAAAAAGGTATTTTTTTCGTTCACCTAAGCTGCATTTTTCCACAGGTAGTGTCGATATTTGTACCAATGAAAAAACAGCATTTCAGAAAATAATTTTTTCGTTCACGTATACTGTAACTTTTACAGCCTTCGTACAAAAAAAATCCCTTAATTTTTATGGTATAATATTATTCACAAAAAATAACCCCAAAGGGGTGAAATGTTTATAGCCAAACGGCAATAACACAAGCCTTAACATAAACCCCAAAGGGGTGATATTATTTTGCAAAGCACGGTATAATGTCACCCTTTCAGGGTTTTATTATTGTTATTGTGCTTATTTTTGCTATAAACTTGTCACCCTTTCAGGGTTTATTGGTTTGTTTTTTGTAATGGTTTTATTGATTTTTTTAATTCTTTTACAAAAGGTTTTTCCGTTATTTTTTTTCGTTCATGTATACTGTAACTTTTACAGCCTTCATACAAAAAAAATCTCTTAATTTTTATGGTATAATATTATTCACAAAAAATAGCCCCAAAGGGGTGAAATGTTTATAGCCAAACGGCAATAACACAAGCCTTAACATAAAGCCCAAAGGGGTGATATTATTTCGCAAAGCACGGTATAATGTCACCTTTTCAGGGTTTTATTATTGTTATTGTGCTTATTTTTGCTACAAACTTGTCACCCTTTCAGGGTTTATTGGTTTGTTTTTTGTAATGGTTTTATTGATTTTTTTAATTCTTTTACAAAAGGTTTTTCCGTTATTTTTTTTCGTTCACGTATACTGTAACTTTTACAGCCTTCATACAAAAAAAAACTCTTAATTTTTATGGCATTAATTTATTCACAAAAAATAACCCCAAAGGTGTGAAATGTTTATAGCCAAACGGCAATAACACAAGCCTTAACATAAAGCCCAAAGGGGTGATATTATTTCGCAAAGCACGGTATAACGTCACCCTTTCAGGGTTTTATTATTGTTATTGTGCTTATTTTTGCTATAAACTTGTCACCCTTTCAGGGTTTATTGGTTTGTTTTTTGTAATGGTTTTATTGATTTTTTTAATTTTTTTACAAAAGGTTTTTCCGTTATTTTTTTTCGTTCACGTATACTGTAACTTTTACAGCCCAAAACAAAAATAAAGACCCCGACACCAATGGTATCGGGGCTTTATTGTTTTCAGGTGAATCAATTATTCGAAATCAGGATACAATAAATACTTTTTTCGAACTTGTTGGAATGCTTTTAAATCTTCTTGCCAAGAGGCTTTTATTGTTGCAATACTTTTTCCAGCAATAATTTGTTCCCGAAGGCTGCTATTTCCTGCCAATTGGTCGAAAAAATTAGCATTTGAGAAGAATTTCTTTTTATCGGGACATTCATTATACATTTGTATCAACCACTTTAATTCAATGCCTTTCTGGTTTCTAATATCTTTGGCAGATAAAGCAGAAAGGTCATACCCAAAACACGTTTGTCCGTTGTAGGGAGGCGACATGGCTCCTTCTTTGGGCGTGGGCGTAAAGCTGTATAAAGACTTATTATATTCGGGTGCGCCGATGATTTGAAACTGTTTATCGGTGCCGCGTCCTACCGACACTATTGTTCCTTCAAACAAACAAAGGGACGGATATAGATAAACGGCTAAATCGTTTGGAAGGTTCGGTGAAGGTTTAATAGATAGGCTATATGGTGTTTTATGGCTATAATTTTTACACGGAATAACGCTTAATTTACATGTTCGGTCTCCGATTTTGTGTTCGCCGTTTAACATCTTTGCAATCTCCCCAACTGTCATCCCATGCACGATAGGAACATTTATCATGCCGACAAAAGATTTGTACAAGGGGTTTAACATACAACCGTCAATGTAGTGACCGTTCGGGTTGGGTCTATCCAACACAACTACCTCTTTATTATAGCTTGCAGCGGCTTCCATGATGTAGTAGAGCGTAGAAATGTAGGTATAGAATCGAGCGCCAACGTCTTGAATGTCAAAAACCAATACATCGATATCTTGTAACATTTCCGCCGTTGGTTTTCTTGTCTTGCCATAAAGAGAAATAATAGGTAGTCCCGTTTTTTCATCAACGGTATTAGCTATTTTCTCCCCGTTGGCAGCAATTCCACGAAAGCCGTGTTCGGGTGCAAACACCTTTACAATATCTATACTTTCGGCTAAAAGTGCGTCAACCAAGTGTTTTTTTTCCACCAAAGAGGTTTGATTGACCACAAGGGCAACTTTTTTATGCGACAACAAGGGCAAAAGTTGTGCCGTTTGTTCGGCTCCCACTTGCAAGGCTTTCGATTCTTGGCGCGGTGGTGGAGTAATAGGCATTGGGGTAGGAGGCGTGGAAGCGGGAGTAGAAATTGGTGTAGGAGGGTTTTCAGGAATTGGTAAGGCTGCTAAAGTATCTTTTTGAGGTAAAGGAAATTCAGCAATGGGTATATTTTGAGGAACTGTTGTAGTATTTTTGGGGGGATTACAAGTAAAAAACAATATTGACCAAACAAAAGAAAATAGTAGGTTTCGAATCATAATACAAGTATTTTTAAGATTGATATTCACCAAAAACTTGGCGCAGTTGGTCGGCAATTTCTCCCAACGTGGCATAATTATCTACTGCTGCTATAACAGCAGGCATTAGGTTGATATTTTCTACAGCACAACGACGAACTTCTGAAAGACAGTTTTGAACAGCAACAGCGTCGCGTGAATTGCGCAACTGTTGTAACTTTTCTATTTGCTGCTGACGAATAGAATCACTGATTTTAAAAATTGGGATATTATGGTTTTCTTCCGTCACAAACTTGTTAACGCCTACCAACACCGTCTCGCCACTTTCTATTCCCTTTTGATAATTATAAGCGGCTTGTGCAATTTCTCTTTGCATATAACCAGATTCTATAGCGGCGACAGACCCTCCCATAGCGTCTATCTTATTAATGTATTCCCATGCTTTAGCTTCCAGCTCATTGGTTAAATTTTCTATGAAGTAGGAACCGCCCAGAGGGTCGACGGTATCTACCACACCGCTTTCGTATCCAATAATCTGCTGTGTTCGAAGAGCGATACGGGCTGCTTCTTCAGTTGGAAGGGCTAAGGCTTCGTCGTAACCGTTTGTATGTAACGATTGCGTTCCGCCCAAAACCGCAGCTAAGGCTTGTAAAGTCACACGGGCAATATTATTTTGCGGCTGCTGTGCGGTAAGAGTCGAGCCTCCTGTTTGAGTATGGAAACGGCACATCTGAGATTTAGGGTCTGTTGCGCCAAGTTCACGGGTGATAGATGCCCAAATACGGCGTGCAGCTCTAAACTTCGCTATCTCTTCAAAAAAATTATTGTGTGCATTAAAAAAGAAAGAGAGTCTTTTTCCGAAAACGTTAATATCTAATCCTGCATCAAGGGCAGCTTTTAGATAAGCCTTGCCGTTAGAAAGTGTAAAGGCTAATTCTTGTGCTGCTGTTGATCCTGCTTCTCTGATGTGGTATCCCGAAATTGAAATCGTGTTCCACTTTGGCAACTCCTGACTACAATACTGAAAGATGTCGGTAATGATTCGCATCGAGGGTTTGGGAGGATAAATGTATGTTCCTCTTGCTGCATATTCCTTTAAAATATCGTTTTGGATAGTACCCGAAATCTGACGCAAATCGGCACCCTGCCGACGAGCTAAGGCAATATACAACGATAATAAAATATAGCCTGTTGCATTAATGGTCATGGAAGTCGTGATTTGCTGCAATGTAATGTCTTTAAACAAAACTTCCATATCGGCTAATGAACAAATAGACACGCCCACTTT
Organism: Chitinophagales bacterium; assembly: GCA_016787295.1. Taxonomy (GTDB): domain Bacteria; phylum Bacteroidota; class Bacteroidia; order Chitinophagales; family UBA2359; genus JAEUUX01. Next base: position 52,884 of record JAEUUX010000106.1, on the reverse strand, counting down.
TCCCACCTCGCCTTCCGAAAGTTCGTGGTCAGGGTCATAACCTATTTGTGTGGGTAAATCAAATGCCACCGAAAGACCGGTTGTGCCTTGCGATAAAAGATATTTATAGCGTTTGTTCGATTCTTCGGCGGTTGAAAAACCAGCATACTGCCGCATTGTCCACAATTGACTGCGGTACATACTTTCGTGAACGCCCCTTGTAAAAGGATAGTCGCCTGCTTTTTCTCCCGTATAAGGTGTAGCTTGATAATAAGGTGCAATAGTTATGCCTGAATCGGTAGTAAATTTTTTTTGCATGTTTATAAGTATTATGATGGTAGTTAATAGGTGATATTGTGGGAAATGGACAATTTTATAGAAAAAATGAAAAGACTATAGGGTAAATATAAGAAAATACAGACTACATTATAATACAATAATCATAGTAGGATTTTTACCCCTTTTCAATTTAATCGACATAGTAGCAGCATAGTTATGGGCTTGGCTAATAACAGATAAATTGAATTTTCCTGTTTTGGCAGATAGTTCAAAATTTCCTGCTTCATCTGTCAAAGTTTGGTAGTCTGTATCTAAAAGTTGTACTAAGGCATTAGCAATAATTTCGTTTTGACTATTCCTTACACTGCCTTGTAAAACCGCCGCTGTAGTACTTTTTGTTTTGATGCGCACCAAACTAATATCGATGAAATTACTTACTCTTTGTGGTTCATAGCGAAACTTATACATCAAGCGCGCCAAAACGCCATAGAGTTCTTGACAAGCTATCAAATGTTGTTTATTCAACAAACTGCCTATATTGTTTTTAGTGCCTTCTTGTTGTTGTTGTGTAAGCCTATTTCCTTCCAAACGATTATAATAAGTTTCTACTAAATACTTGACGTGTGTTAGCTGTGGGTATCGTTCTAATGTAATAGACAAAGACTTTACAGCACTAATACGTTGTTCGTATGTGCCTTTAAAAAAAGACTGTCTTTTGTTAGGAAAAATACTATGCTCTTCTGTGCTATCTTCCAAAAACACTACTCTAATCAATGCCTCCCAACGACGCAATTGCTCCGTCATTTCTTCCAAAGTCTGTTCAAATTGCAGCGTTTCGCCGCGATAAATTCCCACATTAGCTTGTTTAAGCGCATACAATTCTTTGAAACCTTTGTAAGCAGGCTCAAATTCTTGTAAGATAATTGCAATTTCTGTATCATGCACCGATTCTGCCAACAGCTTTGCATAACTATCCTCAAACAGTGTTAAAGCATTTTTATGGCTTTTATGGGTATGTACATAAAACGTATTAATTAAAAAAATCCAATCTCTTTGCATAGTAGGTAGATATGAAATAAGAAGTGCAAAATTAAAAAAGTAGGTAGTTTAAATAAACAACAACAAAAATAAACAATACCAAAAGCAATTCACAAAATTTTTGTGCAAAGGTAAGTACTTTTTTAGAACAAAAAAACTTTTTTACTTTTTTTTGTAATTTTTTTTTAACAACTAAATTTTCACCAATGCCATTCCAATTTTTTAGAACAACATTTTACAAACACTGCTATCATTCCAATTTTTTAGAACGATGATAAAAAAAATATAGGCAGATGTCAAAAAAGACACCTGCCTATATTTGGGATAAAAATACAATACAAAAAACACACTGCTCGATAGATAGCACATAATCATAGAAAAACCTCGCAACACTATACTATAGATAATGCTACGAGGTTTGTGAAAATCCTACAACTTCTATAATGAATTTTGCAATGCCACTATTAATAGGTTGATGATAGTGTTATGCCACCGTAATGTCAGGACAAAGATACACATCTTGGATAGCGTTCAAGACAGCGATACCTTCTTTCATGGGTCTTTGGAACGCCTTACGTCCCGAAATCAATCCCATACCGCCTGCGCGTTTGTTAATAACAGCCGTAGTAACAGCCTCTGCCATATCCGACGCTCCTGACGATGCTCCGCCGGAGTTAATCAAGCCTGCACGCCCCATATAACAGTTCGCCACTTGATAACGGCAGAGGTCTATAGGATGCTCGCTGGTAAGTTCTGAATACACCTTCTGGTGAGTTTTACCATGCTTGGTCGCCAAATAACCGCCGTTTAAGGTAGGTTGTTTCTGTTTAATAATATCTGCCTGAATGGTAACTCCAAGATGATTGGCTTGTCCTGTTAAGTCCGCCGATTCGTGATAATCTTTTCCGTCTACCTTAAAAGCGTTATTGCGTGTATAGCACCAAAGAATGGTTGCCATTCCCAACTCGTGTGCCAACTGAAATGCTTCGGATATTTCTTGAATCTGACGGCTTGATTCTTGAGAACCAAAGTAGATGGTAGCTCCCACCGCCGCTGCGCCCATATTCCATGCTTGTTGGACAGATCCAAAGAGGATTTGGTCGAATTTATTGGGATAGGACAAAAATTCATTGTGGTTAATTTTTACCACAAAAGGGATTTTATGAGCATACTTGCGTCCTACCATTCCCAACACCCCAAAAGTAGAAGCAACAGCGTTACAACCGCCCTCAATAGCAAGTCGGACAATATTTTCGGGGTCAAAATAAATAGGATTGGGAGCAAAAGAAGCGCCCGCGCTGTGTTCAATTCCTTGGTCGATGGGAAGGATAGATACAAAGCCTGTATTGGCTAATCGCCCTGTTCCAAAGATATTTTGGAGGCTACGAAGTGTGGGAATGTTGCGGTCAGAATCTGCAAAGATGCGGTCAACAAAATCTGCGCTTGGCAAATGTAGCGCGGCTTTGTCGATAGTTGTAGAGGTGTGTTCCAAATAATACTTGGCTTTATCACCCAACAAATCGGCAATTTGAGAAAGTTGTAAAGTCATTATTGAATGGCTTTTTTATGGTCAAAAAATAAGTTGTTATAGATTATCTACACTCTCCAACAACTAAACTGGCAACACGTGAGGCTCCGTCTTCGAGCGATTGCAAAATGGAAGAAGAAGCAGGAAGGATAAATGCCATTTTACACATCATAATATCTGCAATAGGAGCTACACGGGGATATACCCAAGAAGACAATTTGAGTTCGCTGGGCAACATGCCGCCTTTGTCTGCCAGAGAAGTAAGAAAACTAAAGCAAAGTGTGAGGACAAAAGCCCACAAACCGATACCAAAACTACGGTTGAGGGAGCTAAGATGCGCCGCCTTGACGAAATAGTTTAACACTAATCCCATCAAAAACATGCCGACCATCAAAGTGATAAACAGCACAAAGAAAGAAAGAATAGGGGTTACAGCAGGGTCTATGTTGGCAACCCTTTCTAAGGTTCGCGACACAATAAAACTGAATCGCAACGCCAATACGATAGAGATAATGAACCGAAAAAAAGACAAGACCGAGCCAATCAATCCTTGATTGACTCCTTTATAAATACCATATCCCAGCATCACGATATATGCGAGGTCAATTGCATTTAATGTCATAATGGGTTATTTTAAGGGTTAGGAAAAGGATATGTTAGAGTTTGGGATTAAATAAGCTATGAATAATAACATCTTTGTATTCACCATTAACAAGTGCGTGTTGTTTGAGACGGGCTTCTTCCACAAAACCGTTTTCTTCGAGAATTGGGAACAAGATAGCACGGGTTTCATAAGCGTAGGTATAAATCTTTTTGAAGTTGAGTTGGTCAAAAGCTATTTGGGGCAATAGTTCGAGATAAACTGTCCAGAGTCGTTTAAAATTTTCGGGACTACTATTATAGGCAGTATCTAAGAGGAAAGAGATTTCAGCGTTTTTATCGCTCCAATTGATGTGTACTAAACCACCATAACCTACTAAGTCATGTGATTTGGTCATAGAAAATAAAATTTGTTCGGGTTGTTTTGCCCTAAAACTTGGTGCGATAACGCTTTCAAAATAGCGGTCTTGGTCGGCGGCACTTAGTGGCTCTTTTTGGCGAAGAATATCTATCTGTTCGTTTCGCCATTTTCTAATCAAGTAGCGGTCGTGGCTTCTGATAGGCACCAAGGTGTATACATGATGAGCAAATATTTGCTCCTTCAAGCACTTGTATTGTCTTTGTTCTGCAATCATAAATCGTTTAGAAAAGTGTTTTTTTGGGTGTAAAGGTATACTTTTTTTTTGGAAAGACAAAATTTGCCTAACTTTAGACAAAAAATGAGCAATTTTTCCTTTTTTTGTGCAAATGGTTTTACCTTTGTGGCTTAATTAAACAACAGACAACAAGAATATGAAAACTTGTATTACAATAGTCGTATGGTGTTGGGGTATGTTGCTTTGGGCGCAACCTGCCACATTAGTTTGGCAACATCTATGGACAGAACCAACGACAGACACACGATTAGAAAAAGTTATTACTACAAATGATAACAACTACTTGGTGGGAGGCTATCGTTCGGCACCCAACAATGGTTTAGATTATAATTTTTTGGTAGCCAAATTTTCGCCCGATTCCGATGTGCCACTTTGGACAAGTACTCTGGGCGGAGCTGGTGAAGAAAAAGCATACGATATTGTGGAATTGCCCGATGGTGGCGTAGTTGCTGTGGGACAAAGCAATTCGCCCGATGGTGATGTGGATACTTTGTTGGGCAACTACGATGCTTGGATAGTTCGTTTAGATGCAGCGGGCGAATTGGTGTGGGCGCGCGTTTTTGGCGGATCCAATACCGATATTTTTAATGCAGTAACTATGACACCCGATAATCAATTATTGGTGGTGGGCAATACAGAGTCCACAGATGGCGATTTGGATACCAACAAAGGATATAAAGATGTGTGGGTAGTTAAAATAGCGTTGGAAAATGGCGATTTGTTGTGGCAGAAGACCATTGGTGGCAGCCTGAACGATGTGGGAAATAGTGTGTTGTTGGGCAACGATGGTGCTACGGCTTATGTAGGAGGCTATAGTTCGTCCAACGATTTTGATGTATCGGGCAATCATGGCGGCAAGGATTTTTGGCTCGGACAAATAGCTCTTGCCAATGGCGATTTGTTGTGGCAGCGCTGCTATGGAGGCAGTCAGTCCGACGGCATGACCGATATGACCTATATAGAAGATGGTAATTTGGCGTTGTTTGGCGATTCGTTGTCCAATGATGGCGAGATAGGAGGGAACAATGGTTTGGACGATTATTGGGTGTTGTCGGTCAATCCGCAGGATAATGGTAATATAGTGTGGCAACGCACCATTGGTTTTTCGTCCTTTGACCAGTCGCGCAGCTTATTATATACACCCAATCATCGTTTGTTGTTAACTGGCATTACGTTTGATAGTAGTTTGGCACCACCTAACTATCTATACGATATTTTTTTCTGTCAACTAAATAGCCTCACCGGTGAGTTGTTGTGGAGCGACAATGTAGGTGGGTCGTTGTATGATACTGCAACAAGTACCGTGCCAGCTCTGAATGGTAGTGGTTATTTTTCGGTGGGTAATACCGATTCCCAAGATGGTGATATTGACACGGGTGGCGGAAATAGTGATAGACATGGTATGGAAAATGGTTTTATGTTCCATTTTTTAGAACCTAATATAGGTGTTACTTCGCTTGAGCAATTACCTGCAAAAGTATATACTTTGTCGGCAGTTGGACAATTGTGTATCGAATTACCTGCAACTATTCGTTCAGCAGATATGTTGCTGTATAATGGGACAGGACAGGTGGTTCTGTCACAAAAAGTAATGGGAAAAGCTACTCTTTCGGTGGCAAATTTGCCTGCGGGAGTGTATGTTGTTTCTTTATTAGGAGGGGATTATTACTTTGGTCAGATGGTTGTTATTGAGTAATATAGCGGTTGAAAACAAAAGAAATTGACAATAAGTGCTTTTCTATACAAATAGTCTTGCTTGTCAAAAAATTAAGCCTTATCTTTGCCGCTGATAAGCAAATAGGACTAAAAATTAGAAAAAAATGTCTCGATGCTGTTGGTTTATATTATTCTTATGGGTTTTTTCGGAGGTGTTAGTGGCGCAAACCACTGACAGTAGGAGTCGTGTGCCTGAAGTTGTGCAAAAAGCGATGGCATATATGCAAGAGAATAATTATGAACAGGCTTTGAAACAATGGTTGTTGGCACAAGAAGAAGAGCCTAATAATTGGTTATACACCTATCAAGTGGCACGGTGCTACTATGAGCAGAAAGATTATAAAACAGCTATCAAAACATTAACAAAACAAGCACCTACAGACAAAGTCGGTCAGATGGGTAGTTATTATCGCCTCCTTGCTGCCTGCCAAGAAGCTCGCTCCGATACGGACAATGCCATAGCAACTTTGCAAGAAGGCATCAAATTGGTGCCACAAGAAGGGAGTTTGTATGCCGATTTGGGCGGTTTGTTTTTTCAAAAAGGCTATAATGACCAAGCTGTTGCAATATGGGAAGAAGGTATAGACCAAGCACCCATGCACAGTACCAACTATTATTGGTTAAGCAAAATGTATGCCCATTCGTCGGAGCCATTTTGGTCCTTGTTTTATGGCGAATTGTTCATCAATATGGAACCCAACACCCAACGTTCGATGGAGATAAGCCGTTTGTTGGGCGAAACTTACAAACAGGTTTTACATCATAAAAATACGGCTTTGTTGAGTGCAACAGGCTATAACGACTGGTTGTTAAATGACGAAACTACTATAACATCGCCTTGTACGGCTTTGGAAAATTTGGCGCAAATGGTGGTGGAACAAAGCTCCTTGGATTTTGACAGCCTTAAAAATATTGTTATTTTTAGAGAAGTATTGACAAAAAAAGCCTTGACAACGCCTTTGCTGTCCAATAACGCTTTATTTTTGTGGCAAAAAAGCATTCAACAAGCCGGACACTGGGATGCGTATAATTATTGGTTGTTGCGCAAAAGTGACCCTGTGGTTTTTGACCAATGGTTGCAATTTCATCGCTACGACTTGGGAGCCTTTTTGAATTGGATAGAGGTGAATCATTTGCGCCTAAGCGTTAACAACAAATTGAGCCGAAAATCGTTTTATGCGGTCTTGTCTCCCGCCGCTACTATTTCTAAAAAATAATTCAAGATGACACCAACTGAATATCTTTTACAAGAAAGCCAAGCAGAATATAAACATGAATATCGCAATGGCGAAATACAGGCTATGGCAGGAGCGAGCCGCAAACACAATGTTATTGTAGCTAATTTGATTTATTTGTTACAACAGTGCCTTCGCTCAAAAGCGTGTGAAGTATATCCCAGCGATTTGCGGGTATTGATTCCTGCTTGTCGGCGCTATGTCTATCCTGATGTGGTGGTGGTTTGCGGTGAGCAATTGTGGGAACGCTATAAAGGTACAGAAAATTTGCTCAATCCAACAGTGATTATCGAGGTGACATCTGAAAGCACAAGTGAATATGACCATACCGAAAAATTGGCGTGTTATCAAACCATCGAGTCGTTAAAAACTTATTTACTGGTCTCGTCTACGCAAGTATTTGTGGAAAAATTGGAAAAAAACGAGCAAAATGAATGGATTTATACCACTGCTTTTCCTGATAATGAACGGATAATGGTGGGAGAATGTGAGTTGTTGTTGGCAGAGATTTATCATAAAGTTATTTTTGAAGAAAGTAATTAATAGCCCTTTTTCTGATTTTTTATCAAACACTATTGTTGAACAACCGCATTAGTATTCTTAAAAATTACAGTTTCCAGATATGTCAATACTATTTTATCTTGCCTACAAATTAGTTTTAGTTCTTGTTATATTTGCTATTACCTTGGGTGTTGCAGCCTACTCTACTTTGGCGGAGCGCAAATTTGCAGGTTTTTTCCAAGACCGTTTGGGACCCGATCGTGCTGGTCCGTATGGTATTTTGCAACCACTTGCCGATGGGGTGAAGTTCTTTTTTAAAGAAGATTTTACGCCTGCAAATGCTGACAAGACCTTGTTTGTTATGGGACCCGCTTTGGCAATGTTGATTGCTTTGATAACAAGCGCCGTCATTCCTTGGGGACCATCTTTGGAGATAGCAGGTTATCAATTGCCTTTTCAAGTAACCGACCTCAATATTGGCGTGCTATATATTAGTGGTGCGGTGTCTATTGGCGTATATGGTATTATGGTAGGTGGCTGGGCATCGAACAACAAATTTGCTTTGCTGGGTGCTATTCGTGCTTCGTCGCAAATGATTAGCTACGAAATTGCGATGGGTATTGCCCTGATTGCCATTGTTTTGTTGGCAGGTTCGTTGAGTTTGCATGATATTGTGGCGCAGCAAAGCGGCTTGAATTGGAACATCTGGAAACAACCTTTGGGCTTCATTATCTTTATTACTTGTGCCTTTGCCGAATGCAACCGCACACCTTTTGACTTGCCTGAATGTGAACAAGAGTTGGTAGGCGGTTATCACACCGAATATAGCTCCATGAAATTGGGTTTGTTTTTGTTTTCCGAATATGTAAATATGTTTGTTTCGTCTGCCTTGATGTCGGCATTATATTTCGGAGGCTACAATTTTCCGGGATTAGATTATAGCACCATGGCCCCAAATGTGGCAGCTTTGGTAGGATTTGGTGTGTTTTTTGCCAAAATACTATTCTTTATTTTCTTTTTTATGTGGATTCGTTGGACTATCCCGCGTTTCCGTTACGACCAATTGATGCACTTAGGCTGGAGTATATTGATGCCATTAGCTATCCTAAATATGTTGCTCACTGCTTTGGGTGTGTTGTATTTGGGTAAATAATTAAACCGATTTTATGCCACAAGAGCAAACCATTACAGTGCGGTGTGCCGACCAAACACCACTTTGTGCCACCTTGTTTTTACCCGACCAAACCCCCACGAAAGCGGTGATGATTGCACCAGCTACGGGTATTCGTCGTAAATTTTATGCTGCCTTTGCACGGCATTTGAGCGAGCAAGGTTGGGGCGTTATTACATTTGACAACAGAGGTATTGGCGATTCGTTGCAAGATTCGGTTCGGAATAGTGATGCCTCGCTGCAAGTGTGGGGCGAGCAGGATATGCCTGCTATTTTGGAGGAACTGAAACGGCGTTTCCCCAATGCAAACTATCATCTTGTTGGACATAGTGCAGGCGGGCAACTGGTGGGACTGATGCACAACCAGCACGACTTGCAGTCGATACTGAACTTTGCTTGTTCGTCGGGTAGTTTGCAAAATATGAAAGGTACATTTTGGTGGCGAGCGCAGTTTTTTATGAACGTTTTTATTCCGCTCAACAATCGCTTGTTTGGCTATACCAATACACAATGGATAGGTATGGGTGAGCCTTTGCCAAAACAAGTGGCTAAAGAATGGCGGACATGGTGCAATGGACGCGGTTATGTAAAAATGGCATTTGGCAAAAGCATTCAGCAACATTGGTACGACGATGTTCGCTGTCCTGCTCTGTGGCTCTATGCACCCGACGACCATATTGCTAACGAAGCGAATGTGCGCGATATGATGTCGGTTTTTCCGTCTATGCGTTCCGATATACAAGAACTTCGCCCCGCAGACTATAGTTTATCGCACATTGGGCATATGCAATTTTTTAGTGGCAAAGCGAATGTTTTGTGGAAAATTGCGGTGGAGTGGTTAGATGGTACTGCTGCAAATAAAGCGTAGTCTATAACTATTATTTGATTAGCGACTTAGCTCCTTTGTTGGGTGTTTTGCAACATATTGTGGATAATGGCAGACGGTTTGCTGTTTGATTGGAGGTACTATAAACAACAAATGTTATTGAAATTTAAATGATAGTTGAGTATATACCTCCCCAAAAGAAAAATTTCATAACCATTATTTGGTGAAAAATGTTGCTATTACACCAACGTAGCAACCTTATAAAAAAATAATTAGCAGAATAAAAAAGTGTATCGTTTATGCAACTAACTAATCGAGCAAAAGTAGTGGTCAAAAAAGAAATGACCATTGCCGAAAAATTATACCTTCCTGCCATAGCAAAAGGGCTGGGCATTACGCTCAAGCACTTTTTTATGAAAAAACCAACGATTCGCTATCCTGAAGTGAAGCGCGAGTTTGCTCCTGTTTTTAGGGGTAAGCACGTTTTGAAGCGCGACGAAAAAGGTGCGGAACGCTGCACGGCTTGCGGTTTGTGTGCTGTTGCTTGTCCTGCCGAAGCGATTACGATGGTTGCTGCCGAGCGCAAGAAAGGGGAGGAACATCTCTACCGCGAAGAAAAATATGCCGCAACTTATGAAATCAATATGTTGCGCTGCATCTTTTGTGGCTTATGCGAAGAGGCTTGCCCGAAACAAGCTATCTTTTTGACCGAAACCGTCACTACCGCCGAGTATCATCGTAGCGATTTTATTTATGGCAAAGATAAATTGGTAGAACCTGTTGACCCTACCCAAAGAATTGACATTTCACGTCGTTCTATTGGTAGAGACTAAGAAGTTGGGTTTATGCTGTTTGCCGTCTTACCTATATATTAACATTCCACTATGTTGGCTATCTTTTTTTATATTTTTGCTACCATATCCGTTTTGTCGGCGCTGTCGGTAGTATTGTTCCGCAATCCTGTATATAGTGCTTTGGGATTGGTCACGACATTTTTTGCCATTGCTGCCCAATATATCTTGCTCAATGCACAGTTTGTTGCGGCGGTGCAAGTGATGGTGTATGCAGGTGCTATTATGGTACTTTTTTTGTTTGTTATCATGTTGCTGAACCTCAATGTGAATAACGAGCCGTCGCGCCCTGCTTTGTTGCAAGGTATATCTGTGGCAACGTCGGGCGGTATGTTGTTTTTGGTGCTGTTGGCGGCTGCGCGTAGTGCTGGTAGCCTTAGCCCCGCACGCGCGGCAGATAACAGCATTGGCTTAATCCAAACACTGGGACAAACCCTCTTTAATCAATACCTGATGCCTTTTGAGGTGTCGTCTTTGTTGTTTCTATCTGCTATGGTAGGAGCGGTTATGCTGGGCAAGAAGGAGTATAAATAATTGCTTGTTGTTGCCCATCTTTTGTAGTAACTAAACGTATAAAATCCAAAAATCATGCTCCTATTACAAACCGTTCAAGCCCTACCATCTCCTTTGCACAATGGCGAGTTGAGCATCGATGCTTATATTTATTTGAGTGCCATTTTGTTTTGCATTGGTCTTTTGGGGGTATTGCTACGTCGCAATGTTATTGTGTTGTTTATGTGTATTGAGTTGATGCTCAATGCAGTCAATTTATTGTTGGTTGCCTTATCCAATTATCATTCCGACCCCGCAGGTCAGGTATTTGTGTTTTTTGTGATGTTGGTGGCAGCCGCCGAAGCTACCATTGGTCTTTCGATTGTGGTGATGCTCTATAGGAATATCCCTAACACTGATGTAGATATATGGAATCGACTTAGAAATTAAAATTTTGTTACACTTGTTCTGTTTTCTTTCGTCTATTTGTTTGTATATTGCTGATATTGATTCTATTTGGTATACTCGACTTGTTATTGCGTGTCGTTAATATTTTTAAAAAAATTAAAATACCAAATCTATGCCTACTGAAAATTTCGAAGAACTTGTTAACCAAGTCAAACAGTTGCCTCCCGAAGAATTACAAGAAATTTATTGGGTGACCAAAGAAGTTATGCTTATTCACCAACAAAAGGAGCGCGAAGCAAAGAAAAATAACCCGCCAAAATCTCCTGAAAAGAAAAAATAAGATGTTCGAAAAGTTTTGTTGTATTGGACAATAAAGTATGGTTAATGTGTTGTTTTGCCAAATTATTAGCCACTTTTTTCGAGTGGCGAAGCGCGTTAGGGATGCGGAGGGTGGCGTTAGCCAGTGCGTAGCTTGTCGAAGCACCGCAGCGAAGCGAAGCCCGTAGCAGCCCGACCCGCAGGGAAACGCCCAAAAAATAATTTGTCAGGTTATATGCCGTACTGATTTGTTGCTGATATCAACTATTTGTTTTTCGTTAATTTCTGTCTAAATTGTTACACCATTAATTTCGATTTACGAGTCTTTTTGCTATAAAAATCGAGCTTTTATTTATATATCTATTGTATAATTCAACGGAATGAATAGTTTTTCTACCATAGATAGCCTTACGACGGCATTGGTTGCTTTGCCACTTTTGGGCTTTTTGATTAATGGCTTGATGGGACAACGCCTGTCAAAATCAATGGTTGGAGCCATTGGTAGTGGTGTTGTTTTGGGGGCTTTTCTGCTAAGTTGTGGGCTGATGAGCATGTACCTTTCGGGCGCATTTGAGAGTCATACTACCAACTTGTTTGCTTGGTTGCCTATTGGTGACTATACTGCAAAATTTGCTTTCTTGGTTGACCCTTTGTCACTACTGATGTTGATGGTGGTGACGGGTGTGGGGTCGCTTATCCATATTTATTCCATCGGCTATATACACGAAGATGAGGGTTTTTATAAGTTTTTTGCTTATCTAAATCTGTTTATTTTTTCGATGTTGTTGCTCGTTTTGGGGGCGAATTTCCCTATGCTGTTTGCCGGCTGGGAGGGTGTTGGTTTGTGTTCCTATCTGTTGATTGGATTTTGGTACAAAAATGCCGACTATACTGCCGCTGCTCAAAAGGCTTTTGTGATGAATCGCATTGGAGATTTGGGTTTTTTGTTGGGCATTTTTTTGGTGTTCAGCACTTTTGGGACGCTCGATTTTACTGATGTGATGAATGCGGCTTTGCAGTTGGGAACAGATAGCCCTGTGGCTGTGGGTATTACTTTGTTGTTGTTTGTGGGTGCGATGGGCAAAAGTGCGCAACTTCCTTTGTTTACGTGGTTGCCCGATGCAATGGCAGGGCCCACACCCGTGTCGGCGCTTATCCATGCCGCTACGATGGTGACGGCGGGTCTATATATGATTGCTCGCTGCAATGTGTTGTATGCCTTAGCTCCAACAACTCTGCATTTTATCACCCTAATTGCTATTGCAACAGCTTTGCTGGCTGCCACTATTGCGGTGTTTCAAAACGACATCAAAAAAGTATTGGCATACTCAACGGTCAGTCAGTTGGGTTATATGTTTGCGGCAATGGGCATGGGTGCTTTTGCAACAGGTATGTTCCATGTAATGACACACGCTTTTTTCAAAGCCTTGTTGTTCTTGGGCGCTGGCGCGGTGATTCATGCTTTGCATGGCGAACAAAATATCGGACAAATGGGTGGTTTGAAAAACCGTATTCCGTTTACCTATAAGATATTTTTGGTGGGTACTTTGGCTGTTGCTGGTTTGCCGCCTTTGTCGGGTTTTTTCTCCAAAGACGAGATTTTGGCAACTGTTTTTGCCCATAATCCTATTTTGTGGGTGTTGCTGCTGCTGGGGTCTTTGTTAACGGCGTTCTATATGTTGCGCTTGCTGTGGTTAGTGTTTTATGGCGAATATCGGGGTAATCATCATGTTGTCGAGCATCTGCATGACAATCCCAACACGATGAACTATCCACTCGTTGTATTGGCGGTGTTGTCGGTGGTAGGTGGTTTTGTGGGGATGCCTGCGTTTTTGCATTTGGGCAATGCTTTCCATGAGTTTTTAGAACCCGTTTTTGCTTCATCGAATGCCTTGTTGCCGCACCAACATTTGCATGCCACTACCGAAATGGCGCTAATGGCTCTGACGGTTGCTTTGGTGGGAACGTTGATTTATTTGGCACTATTTACAGACCGTTTGAGTGGTATTTTCTTGCGATCTTTGCACACCGAAGGCAAAAATACTGCTTGGTGGAAAAAATTGTGGAGCAAAAAATATTATGTCGACGAAATTTATGATACCCTTTTTGTTTCGCCCAGCCGCATGGTTTCGCGTGCATTGCACCAAGTCGACACACAATTGGTGGACGGGACAGTCAATGGCTTGGGGCATTTGACCGCCTTATTTAGCCAGATGAGTGTTGCCACACAAATAGGAAAAATTGGGGGATATATGCTGTTGATGTCCTTGGGGGTATTGGGTTTGTTGTTGGTGTTTGTTTTGGGGTAGTTGAGAAGGCTATTATTTAGCTTTTATTATTCAAAAAAAATCAAAAGATCAATTAACACACTTTTAAAAATCTCATAGTATTATAAAAAAACCTGCCCTTTCACCAGAAAGGGCAGGTTTTTTGTGCGTATTTGGTGGGTAGTTTCTATTTCTGAATACCTAAATATGCTTCGCCGAAATACTCCAAATAAGCATTGGTGTCTTTGTCCTTGAAGTATTGGTTGAAGTTGGTTTTGGAGATGTAGAAGATAGGTGCTTCTTTTTCGGTCAAATTCAAGACGGTGGCTCTTTGTGCTACTAAGGCATTATAGTAGACTTTGGCTTTGTCGGCATTGTTAAACTCTTTGACCAAGATAATTTGGTGTTGCGGGTCGAGCAACATGGCATTGGTTTTGAGGTTGTCGCTGCTGAAGCTACCTGTGTTGAAATTGGACAAAGCGGTTGTCAAAGTGGTGCTTTGAGCAGTTTTTTGGTCAAATGCCACCACTACATAGTGTTTGGTATTGGGTTCGTATTTGTATTTTTTGTTTTTGGCAGTATTAGCCGCCGTTGTGGTGCCAGCAGCGCTGTTTTGCAAGTAGGTCAAAATTTCTTGTGCTTTAGTCTTTACTTCATGTGTAGGATATTTGCTTACCACACCTTGCAAAGCGCTGATGTAGGCTTCGCGACTATCGGTGCTTCCCACCACAAAAGCATTTAGCAAATCAAATTTGGGTTGTAAAGGATTTTCTGCAAAAGTGGTATTGACTTCCGACATGCGTTTTTTTACAGCCTCGAATTGCTCTTGTTTGTAGAGTTCATAAGTATCGTTATAATACTTTTCCAAAGCAGAATGTTGGCTGTTGAGGGTTTGGAGGTAGCTTGGGTCGCCCAAGTATTTGGCTTGTTTACTATTGGGGAAGCGTGCAATTAAGCTATTTTTGGTATCGTTGGCATCGGTTTGCTGTTTTTTGTCCATTTGCAAGCCATATAAAGTATAGAGGGCTTCGGGTGCATAGCGGTTGTTGGGATAACGTGTATCCAATTTTTTAAAGGTTTCGATAGCCTTTTTGTCGTTTTTAATGCCGTCTTTAAAGATGTTGGCGGCAGCAAAAAGTGCTTCGGTGAGCAAACTATCTGATACCGCTTTCTGTTGGGCGGAGATAGGCAATTTTTGCATAATAGCATCAAGGCTGATTTCGCCTTTGCCTGCCATTTCCACCAATTTATCATACGAATAGCCAGCAGTGTCTACGGTTTCAGATGTTGGCGTATTTGCCAAGTCGCTGCTTTGTTTGGAGGCAACGCGCCAATTGTCGCTCAATGTTCGGTTGCCATATTTGGTAACAAAATCTTTGTAACCGTTCAATTTTACGGCATCGTTGTAGAAATACCAAGTACCTCCGCTATTGACCGAATTGCTATTGGCAAGTATAGCGTTGTTCATGTCGGCTGTACCTGTGGTATCGTTTTGGGCAGCTTGTTTTTTGAGGTCGGCGATAAGTTTTTGCAAATACTCTTTTCGGTCGTTGGGTGACATATTGGCAATTCGCTGCAAACTATCTTGCAGTTCTATCGTTTTGAGATGACGTGCCAATTCGCCCAATTGTGTTTTGCGGTTGCTAACCTCTTCGTATTTAGGGTTAGTTTTGGCAATGAGAAGGAAAGTACTGTCATAATAGGCACTTGCGGGCAGGTATTTCTCTGTTTTGTAGTTCATTTCTGCCAATTTCAAGAAAGATTTTGCCTTTTGTTCTTTGTTGACTGTACTTTTTTGGGTGGATTGGTTTAGATAAGCTGTGGCTTTGTCCATATTGCCGTTTTGTGCTTCAATATCTGCCATAGCAAATAAAATTTGGTCGGCATAGTCGATGTTTTTATCTTCTTTCGACATTTTGGTCAATGCTGCAATGGCTTCGTCTTTAGTAAACTCACCTGTTCCCATTTTTTCTTGCACGATGTTGAGGCGTGTATTAAGTTCCATTTCGTAAGGCGGTTTGCTTTTTAGCACTTTTTCAAAAGCAGTCAAAGCGGCTTTGTGGTCGGTGCGTTCTTGTGCCAACTGTCCTAAGATATAGTACAAACGAGCGCGTTCTTTGCGGGGTTTTACTTTTTTTACGACGGTAAGCAGGGCTGTTTCTGCTTGGTCTTCGTTGCCTTTTGCCAAATGGTAAGCTCCTTCCAATACACCCAAGTCGGTGAGTTTTCGACGTGGAAATTGGGAGTCATTTTTCATTTTTTGGATAAGCTCGCCTGCCTGACTTAGGTTGTTAGTTTCCATGAATGTACGTGCCAACCAAATCATGGCATCGGGTTTAGCGGGTTTGTGACCAGCTTTGCCGCGTGCATATTCTTTGTCTTTACCGTCTTTATGCTCCACCAAATCTTTGTTTTCAGCCTCTTCTGCTTTTTCTTCGGCGGCTTTGGCTTCTGCTTCTGCTTTTTCGGCGGCTTCTTTGCGTTGTTTTTCGACAGCTTCTTCGGCTTCTTTATTAGTTTTTTCGGCAGCCTCTTGTTCTGCTTTCAAGCGGGCTTCTTCGGCTTTTTCTTCGGTTGTTTTGACAGGAGTTGTTGTTTTGGGAGGCAGTGGTTTGCCTTGTTTTTTAGCTTTTTCGCGTGCTTTTTTCTCTTTTTCACGTGCTTTTTCGCGAGCCTTTTTTTCTTTCTCTCTTTCTTTTTCGCGAACTTTTTGGTCTTTTTCGCGCTGTTTTTTGTCATCAGCTCGTTCTTTATCGCGTTCTTTGCGGGCTTTTTCTTGGTCTTTTTTCACCTGCTCGCGTTTTTTCTGTTCTTTTTCTATTTTAGCTTCGCGTTCTGCTTCGCGTTTTTTCTGTTCGTATTGTCGGTCTTTCTTTTGTTCATCGCGCTCTTTTTCGCGCAATTTTTTCTCTTGTTCTTTGGAACGCTTATCATAACTCATACGAATTTTGTTACCATATCTGGTAATGATATAGTTGAATGATTTGGCAGCATCTTCATAATTACCCAAAAGATAATTTGATTGTCCCAAGATAAGAAACGAATCATCTACCCATTTACTATTGGGTTTTTTCTGGATATTGATACTTGCTTTTTTGTTAATTTCGTCCAAATTGAAACTAACTGCTTTGCCATCACCACCTTTGTAACTATAAACAGGCAGAATTTCGTTATAGTTTTCTTTTCGTCGAGCATCTAACAGTTTAACGCTTTCGGTATATTTTAATTTGGCATTAAAATAACGGTTATAGCGTGATGTTAGGTCTTGATAAGCTCGGCTCAAAGGTGTGGAGCGAGTGTTGGTTTTTTTCTTTTTGGGAGTAGTCGGTTTTTTATCGGTGGTAGATTTTCCTGCCGATAGGGCTTTTTTGGGGTCGATGGTCAAAGCACCATTTTTGATTTGTGCCGACAAAGAGACCGAAATAAGCCAAAGTAGACATCCCAAAAGTAGGCTATATTTTTTTATGGCTGTTCTCATGTTTTGATGAAAATGAAAAAATTGAACAAGATCAATGAGCTTGTTTGATGTAGAAATTTTAAAAATGATATGGATTGATGAAATGGAAACGGTTTTGTTGTGTGTTTTCGACTATTGACGAAAAAAAGCGCCCAAAGGTTGCAAAGTATGCCCTATTATTGTATGAAAAATTGTATAAAATCGAACAATTTGGCAAAAAATGAAGTATTCGAGGACGATAGCAGTTGGCTGGGGATAGGGTCGTTGTTGTGGACATAGACAGATTTCATACCTGCTCGCTCCGCCATAACCATATCACTCACCGAATCGCCTACCATAATAGCGGTAGAAAGGTCAATGAAAGGGAAATCTTTCTGGGCTTGTTGCACCATGCCGATTTCGGGTTTTCGACAACTGCAAATGTCTGTTGCAAGGTGTGGGCAATGGTATATGGCATCTATGCGTCCGCCATTTTTTTGGGCTTCGGTGCAAAGATGTTGGTGAATTTGTTGTAGGTCGTTGGCAGTCATAAGTTGTTTGCCAATGCCTTGTTGGTTGGTCAGTACCACAATAGGCGAAAAATGCTGCGCAGCTATTGCTAAGGCTTCCAAGACTTTTTCCTCCCAATGCCATTCAGATAGGTACTTAATGTAGTCGTTCGGGAGGCGACGATTCAGCACGCCGTCGCGGTCTAAAAACAAGGCAGTTTTTGGGGAATTAGACATATGCGTTGCGTTCGGTATCTAATTTGAGCAAGGTAAACACCATGAGCGAAAAACCCAATAGGGACGACCCCCCATAACTGATAAAAGGCAAGGGAATGCCAATAACGGGCATAAGTCCGATGGTCATAGCGATATTTACACCAAAGTGAAAAAACAGAATAGAGGCTATCGAGTAGGCATAGATACGGCTAAAACGGGAGCGCTGTCGTTCGGCAATACTCACTATTCGAACCAACAAAAAGACGAAAAGGCTAATAAACACGGCACTACCAACAAAACCAAACTCTTCGCCAATGGTACAAAAGATGAAGTCGGTGTGGATTTCAGGCACGAAGTTTCCTTTATTTTGTGTGCCATGTAAAAATCCTTTGCCCCAAACACCACCTGAACCAATAGCTATTTTTGATTGATTGAGGTTGTAACCCACGCCTTTTTTGTCTTCTATTTTGCCCAAAATAACGCCAATACGATTTTTTTGGTGAGGTTTTAAGACATTATTATAGGTATAATCCACACTTTTGACATACATACCTGTCGCAAAAGTGAACAGCAAAAGAAAGAAAACTAACCTTTTAGTGCCGAAATACATCAGTCCAACGATGGTGCTAATTAGAAAAAATATGAGCAAAAAAGTGGTTTGGCTAACAACATGCGAAAGTAGAATCATCGCCACGCTACCTATAATATAGGTAAACATGTCGGTTTGAGTAACTTTTTCGCGATAACCTAATACCAATAGGACGATGGTGGCAAATATACCCAAAATGATATCGAAATTGACGAGCAAAGCCAACAAAAACATACTTGCCATGAATACCGCAAACACCAAAACAATACCGGATAAGCCTTCACGATAGAGCGGCAAAGCAAAGGAAGTGAACACCAGTGCCGACCCCGTGTCACCTTGCAGAAGTACGGCTAAGGTGGGCAAGGCGATAATGCCTGCGGTGAAAATTTGCTCTCGCCACGAATCCAATTGTATTTCGGTGGTGCTAACCCACTTGGCGAGGGCAAGAGCAGTGGCATATTTGGCTATTTCACTGGGTTGTAGGTTTGCCCCTCCCAACTTGAACCATGATTGCGAACCTGATATGGTGGCTCCGATAATCAAAACCATGATGAGCAACCCAATGGCTGAAAGATAGATGGGATAGGCAAATATTTTGAAAAAACGGGTATCTAATAGTTGTATAAAAAATCCGATGAGCAACGAGAAACCAATCCATTGGAATTGTCTGCCATAGCTGCGGGTACTATCAACAATGGAGGGATATTTGGCATTAAAATCGGCGGTATATATTGCCAACCAACCAATGCCAATGAGCAGGACAATGAGCAGCAACAGTAGCCAATCTATATTTTCTTTTTTGTTCGTAAACACTTTTGAAAAGTAATTTTCGGGATAAAATTTGGAACAAAAGGAGCAAAAACAGGTCTAAATATATCGGTAATATAGCCACAAGGTTTTCATAACTAATTGATTATCAGAAAGTTATGAAAGATATTAGGATATTTGATAGATTTTATTATTACTCCTTAACGCACGCCTTTCAAGAAAATTTCGCGCAATTGTTGTTGTTCAGGTGTGGGCGACTCTATGGGACGCAAAACATGTTTTTGTGCCATTTGTGTCTTGGTAGGTGAGCCTGTAAGGTCTATTTTTTTGTCTTTGCGCATAACGGTGAGCGTAATAGGACTATCATCGGCTTTTTTATAGATATTGTTAATCAACATATCTTGGATGAGCATAGGTTGAGCGGGGTCGAGTTTTTCTCCATTGATAGCCACCAGAATATCACCTGCTTCGGCTTTTAGGGTATTATCGGGTGGTACTGTGGTGAAGAATAAAGCTTGTTGGTCGGGGTCAAATCCGATGCCAAATTGTCCATAAGTATAGGCACTTATCCACTCTTGCGGAATGTATTCATAGCCTAGATATTTAGCATAATCTTCGTAAGGGATATTTTGTTTGCCAATCACATAGCGGTCAAAAAATTGGCGAACAGAGGGATAGGTCATGCTCACGATTTCGTCGAATAGTTTGCCATCTTCAAAAGGTTTGTTGGGACCATAGCGTTGTGACAATTGCAACATAAGTTCGCGCACACCCATTTTGCCTTTACTTTCTTTGAGGAGCAAAGCATCTAAGCACCAGCCTATGAGTGCGCCCTCTTGGTAGACATCGAGGTAATAATCTTGGAATTTGGGTTCGACTACACGACGACTCATTTCGGTAAAAGAAAAATTATCAAATTTTTCGGTAGCTTCTATTTTTTGGCGCATTTCTTTTATGAAATCTGCCTCTTGTGTCACACCGCCGCGCAATTGCACGATGTGGGCAAAGTATTCGGTCATGCCTTCATACATCCATAGGTGTTGAGACATGTTGGGGGTGATGAAATTGAAGTCTTCTATTTCTTTGCTGTGTATGTTGAGCGGCGTGAGAATGTGCATGAATTCGTGTGCTGCTACATCATTGACCAATTGTCGCAAATAATCTACCAATTCTATTTCGGGCAGATAATACATCGAACAATAGGAATGTTCCAATGCTCCAAAACCGCTTAAGCCACTCTCAATTTCGGGACGTTCGGCGCTGGGGTCTGCAAAATAGAACAAGAAATGGTAGTTATCGACAGGCAAAGTGCCAAAAAAATTGCCTAATGCACGTGCTACAGGTTCTAAATAGCTGCGCAACTGCTGGGCTTTGACCACTTTGTTGGGAGAATATGAGGCGATGGTAACGGTCATGTTATTGACCTTGAAAACGGCGGTATCTGGCTCGGCATACATGATAGGGTTGTCGACCAAAAACACATAGTTGGGCGCACTGAAAAGGTCTTCGGTGGCGCTGATTTTTTGGGATTTCAATGCACTTGCCCCAAATAGGTTGCTGGGTTTGGTGTAGGTGAGTTCAAAAGGAAGGTTTTTATAGCCTTCTAAATAACCATAAAAAGCATGATGGTTAATAACAAAATTTTTATCGGCATCGATATTAGTGCCGCTGGGTTCGAATACCCAATTTTGGGTATTACCTGTATCCCATGTATCTTCTACCCAATATTCTATTTTGTGGAGACGTTTGGCTTTACAAATCTCAAACAAGTTGTCGCTTTTGCGTTTAACTTTGATGGAACGCCCTTTGTCGTCAAAGGCTTTAAGGTCGGAGATAAAGCGTCCATAATCTTTTTTTGCATAAGTACCTGCTACGATGCTTGGAATGACAAAAGTGGTTTTCGATGTGCTGACTGTGGGCGTAAGCAAGGTCACTTTTACTTTATCATCAACAACTTTTGTGAGATCGGTATGATAGGCGTATTTGGTGGTTTGGGCAACAAGTGCCAATTGACAGCAAATGGTGAGCCAGAAGAAAAGGAGATTTTTTTTCATGGGAAATATGATGGATATATTGGGGACAAAGATACGGATATTTAGCGAAAATGTGTGCTTTCTGTTGGTCTATTAGGGATTTTTAAGGCTTGTTGTGTGAATCTGCTTTGTTTTAGTGTTTAATACTTAAACTTTTGCGTTCGCCCGATGCTTGTACATAAATTTTGCTAATTCCGCCACTGCCTTTTTCGACACTTATCTGGCTGCCAATGCGTTCTTTCAACAAAGGAACATGCGAAATAATGCCTATCATTTTGCCTTGTGCTTGGAGGTTTTCGAGGGTTGTGATGGCAATGTCCAATACATCGGAGTCGAGTGTGCCAAAACCTTCGTCGATAAACAAAGATTCGATGCGCGTGTTGCGTCCTGCCAAATCGGATAAACCCAAAGCTAAGGCAAGGCTAACCAAAAAACTTTCGCCACCTGACAAAGAACGCATAGGGCGTATGGTGTTGGCTTGGTGGGTATCAATAATTTCGAGTTCCAAATTTTCGGGACGTTTTTTGATTTCATAGCGTGGGTTGAGTTTTTGGAGGTGACTATTGGCATGAACAATAAGGTGTTCCAAGGTGATTCCTTGTGCAAAACGGCGAAATTTGTCTCCTTCTTTTGAGCCAATAAGGTGGTTGAGGTCGCTCCATTTTTGGTACTCCACCTTTTGGCGCTCGGCAAGTTCGTCGATGCTCGCCAATTGTTGACTATTGCGGTCGTGGAGTTCCAATTGTTGTTTGGCACGTCCCATAGACTCTGAAATCTGCTGTTGTTCGGTTTTCAGAAGGTTTATTTTTTCTTCCAAATTGTCGATATCGGACAAGTGTTGTACTTGTTCTTGCAGTTGTTTTTGTTGTTGTTCGTTGGCAGCCATCTGTCCTTTGATATTGGCAGCTTCATTTTCCTGTTGTTGTATGGCTTGGGCGATGCGTTGCGACTCTTCGGGTTTGAGCAAGGCATTCCGCAAATCGTTCAAAGAGGAAAAATGCGGCGTTATATTTTGCAAGAGGTTGCTGTGGTCTGACTCAGAAAGAGCAAAATCTTGTTGTATATTTGCATTTAATCTATCCAAATCTTCGTTTTTTGTTTTGCGAGCGGTTTGTATTTGCGTATATTGTTGTTCGGCGGTTTGCAGTTCGTTTTGGGCTTGTTCCAATTGTTGTTTAAGGTATTCGCGCTCGGCTTGTGGCGTTTTTTTGCTAAAATGTTGTGTAACTATTTCGCCGAAATTTTGTTGCCATTGTTCCAGAACTGTTTGTTCCGCGTTCCAACGGTGCGTTATATCGGTTTGTTGTTGTTGGTCTTTTTGGCAAGCAACTTGAGCGGCTTGGTATTCGGTTTGTTGTTGTTGGCGTTGTTGTTGTTGGCGTTGTAATTGGTTTTGTTGTTGTTGATAATGCTCGTATCGTTGGTGCAATTCGGCGATAAAAAGCGACTCTTTGCCTTTGTCGGGAAAATTGAGTTGATAAGGCTGCAAAAGGGCTGCTATCTCGTTGCGCAAAATTTCGGCAGCATGACGGATAGCGTCCAACTCTTGTGTCAATTGCTCTTGGTCTTTTTCGCTGCGTTGCCATTTGCTTTGCCACACATCGCGGTCGCCTTTCAGTTGTAGTAATGTTTGTTGTTGTTGGTGCAACTGTTGTCGCAAATTTTCGATGAATGATTGAAGACTTTGTCGGTCTTTGATTTTTTGTTCTTCGGCTTCGTGCTTTTTTTCTTTTTCGGACAAAATGGCAGTTAGTTCATTGCAATTTTCTATCGAAAAAGACAGATTATTGGGTAAAAGCTGTGAGAATTTTTCTTTCAAAACTTCTAATTCATCTTTGCGTTCTTTACCTTGTTTGGCAATTTGCTCTAAGGTAACAATGTGCGTGGCTAATTGTCGGTCGGTAGTAGCAAGTTGTTGTTGCAGTTGCTCCAATTGTTGTTTGGCTGCCATGCGCTGTTGATTAGCCACCGACACGTTGGTGCTATAATGCTGTTCTACAAAAGGATGAGTGGTGGAACCGCACAAAGGGCAAGCTTCGTTAGCTTGTAACAATTGTCGTTGGGTCACCAAATCGGCGATTTGGCGGTCTGTTTCATACAGTTTTTCGGCTTGTTCCCATGCTGTTTTAGCTACCTCACATTGCTGTTCCAAAGCAACTTTATCGGTTGTTAATTGCGTTTGTTGTTGCTTTTCGGCGTGCCATTGTTGGAGAAGTTGTTCGCGTTGTTGCGATTTTTCGTCGAATATAGTGCCGAGTTCTATCAGTTTTTGCAAAGTTAGCACTTCGTTGTGTAGTTGGCGCGAAAAGGCTTGCAACAACTCCAAAGACGGTAATTGTTGCAATTCGGCTTCTTTTTGCTGCAATTCGGTGTCTTTTTGAGTATTTTGTGCGCTTAATTCGGCAATTTTGGGCAACAAAACACTTTCTAATTGCTGTTTATAGGTTTGACTTTCTTGTTGTTCTTTTTTGTGTTGTTCATTTTTGTGAGCAAATTTGGTGCGCTCTGCTATTAAAGCTTTTATTTTTTCTTCTACTAACGAAACATTTAGTTGCGAATCTTTTTCGTTATTGTTTAGCCAATTTTGCAGTTCTGTACATTGTTGTTCGATTTGTGCGAGGCTACTTTTTTGGCGCTCAATTTGTTGTAATTGCTGAACAATTTTTTGGTCTAACTGTTGTTTTTGTTGATAAATTTGTTGTTGGTCTTGTTGTTTTTGTGTGATTTTTTGTTCCAAAATAAAGGCTTGGTCTATGAATGGAGCCACATCGTTATTGTGTTTTTGCACTTTTTGGAGGTGTTCGCGGTCTTTTCTTCGGCGCTCATGAAGTTCGTTTTGTTGTTGTCCAAGGTTTTTGAGTTGTTGTTCAATTGCCTTTTTTTCTTCGCGATTTTTGTTGACATTAGCCACAAAATAATCTAAACGTTCTAATTCTTCGCGAAAAGGCGCGGCTTTTCGGTGTTGCATTAGGCGGTCATAATCGGCGGCTAAGGCTTGTTTTTTTTGTTCATTGCGGATTTGTTGTGTTTGCAGTTCTTGATGGTTTTGTTGTAGTATATTAAGTTGTGAAATGACATTTTGACAGTTTTGTAATATGTTCAATTCGGTGCGCAATCGGTTCAAAGTTTTATCTCCTTGTTCCAAAATGTTTTGTTGTTCCATAACTTGTTCAAAGGTCAAGATGGGATATTGAATGCGTTGTGCCTCAATTTGTTGTAATTTTTCTTGTTCTATTTTGGTGCGCTCAAAGGTGCGAATCGAGATGGTAGAATAGATTTCGGTGCCTGTCATTTTTTCCAACAATTCGGCGCGTTCGTTTTCTTTGGCTTTCAAAAAAGCCGCAAAATCGCCTTGTGCCAATAAAACGGAGCGTGTAAAACGTTGAAAATCCAAACCTGTGATGGCTTCGATGTGTTTGACAACTTCTGTTTTTTTGTCTCCCTCAATGATTTTGTCTTCGGTCACATTGTGAAGTTCCATTTCAGATGGTTGTAGTGTGCCGTCGGCTTTGTTGCGGGCGCGGCGCAAACTCCATTTGGAGCGATAAACCGTATGTTGCACCTGAAATTCTACTTCCGAAAAACATTCACCCGTTTGGCGCGACATAATTTCGTTCGGTGTATCGGAACCATAGCGCGACACACGCCCATAAAGTGCTACTGTAATGGCATCGAGGATAGTACTTTTTCCTGCGCCTGTTTGTCCTGTAATGGCAAACAAGCCGGTGTCTGTAAAAGGACTTTCGTCAAAACGAATAAGATGTTCTCCGCGTAAGGAGTTGAGATTGGCAAAACGAACACTTAGGATTTTCATATTGTTGAAGATTATGTATTATATAGCAATGTTTTTTTAACGGCAAAAGTAGTGTTTTTTGTTGGTATTTGTAGCTGATTACCAAAAATGTTGTTTGAAAATGCTTGTAAACGACAAATATCGCCCTATTTTGGCAATAGGACGATATTTGAAAGAAAGTATAAAAACACCTTAATCATCAATTAATTGGCTCAATTTCCACAACTTTCTGTATAGCCATTTCCAAAGCAGTTGATTTATCAGCAAATAATTTTGATTTTCTGGCATTCCATCTCGCTAACTCGGCTTTCAATATGACTATGTCTGTTGTTTTTTTGGTCTGAACCAAGTAATCCAATGTGGACAATAGTTCCAAATCAAAATTACCATACCAGCCCTCAAGAAAGGTGCTTGTGGCAGCAACTATTTGGCTTTCTTTGGGGTATTGTTTTAGATATGCCAAAACATCAGGCTTAAAATGTACTAATAAATCGAGAATTTCGAAAGGTTTTTTATCCTTACTACTATAACCTCGCAAATAACTGCCATTTAGATAATATAAAACATGTTTTACTTTACCAGAATAGGGACCATAGTATTGGGCTTCGAAATTTAGCTTGAAATGTTCATCAGCCCCAAATCGCTGTAAAAAATAACATACTTTTTCACAGGCAAATTCTGATACAAATTCGCCATTGCTTACCAATTCATAGAGTACCGCTAAAAGCATTGCTCGCGCAGGTGTAAGAGGAACACGTTCTTTTTTTAAGATTTCTTGTACCGCATAATTAGGTTCGTACACCCAAATAGTAGCAGGACTTTCTGCTAAGTATTGGTGAATAAGCGTTTTTACATTTGCCCACAATAAACCACCATTACCCGCACCCAAAGGTGGGATAGCAATGCTTTTTATATTATGGTCTTCAATATATTTCGATAGCTCTGACAAGCCTTGTTCTACATAAGTATATTCAGATGGTTTGCGCCAATCTGTTTTTGTGGGGAAATTGATAATGATTTTAGTCCCATATAATTGAGAATGATCTTGTACTACCAATAACGTACCAACTTGTAATGTTTTTTGTTTGCAAGCATGAACATATTTTTTGTAATTATCTGGAAAAGCATTTTTAAACTGCAAAGCAATCCCTTTACCCATCACACCTACCGTATTTACAGTATTGACGAGGGCTTCGGCATCGCTTTCCAATAAATTCCCTGTTATGTATTGTATCATGCGTACTTAGTTTTTCGAGATTATTTGTAGTTTGTTAGTAATAGTATTTGTGATTTATTACAATTTGACTAGCATGAATACCCAAATCAATCAGTTGTTTTTGGGCTGAACTATTGTATACTGCAAAATTAGTAATACCATTAAATGGAATATCAGTATACACTAAAAACTCTGCTTCTTTTTTGTGTTTGGTATCCAAGTTTTCTTCTTTTCCCCATGTTTGATTACGTACTGCCACAAAATCCACAATTTCTTCAAGTTGGTTAACTTGGTCAAAACCATAAAAACGACACCGCTTTGTGGAGGCATGTGCATTGGTGAAGAGAAAAGGAATTTCCATGTCAAGTATCTGTTGCACATTAGTAATACAATATATTAGTTCTTCAGGGTCAATAAGCACTAATCCATTGAAACCTTTTTGTATAATATATAGCATAGGCATTCTAGTGCCGAAGTAAAAAGGAATATAATCACCTAACAAAGTATTATTATTAGGTATTATGATTGCACTTCGCTTATCTATCAAGCCGCTGTCTCCTATAGCTTTATAATTAGGGTTGCGATTAAGCGATTTTTTATGTGTAATTCCATAAGTAATAATATGGCGGATATTAGATATATGCGTAAGCCTATGCAATTTAATTTCATTTAGATTCATAAAAAATCAACTTTTCGTTACGAACCACTTGTTTTATCTACTTATAATACTTATAAATATCAGGAGCAAGGGCTTTCACGGGTGCAGCCACCAATTTTTTGTGCTTATCATAGATAAGTACTGTTGGTGTTTCTATAAAATCGTCAAATTTTTTGAGGATAAGCATTTGTTTATCATACAAAAATACCATATCTTTGCTCATTTCAGGCGTAAAATACTTATCCCTAAATTCGAGCATTGTGGCGGGTGTGTTGATGGTTATCCACACAAAGCGCGTTTTTTTGAATTTTTTGAACGATTTGGCTATTGACTCGGCTTCATGCTGACAATGGTCGCAACCAGGGTCATACAGCACAATGCTTAAGTATTTCTTATATGGAAGCTGGTCTAATTGCACCATTTTGCCATTCAGGTCTTCAAAAGAATAGGCGGGCAAGGTTTTTTGTGCCAATACCAGCACCGACTGAACACAAAAAAACAAACATAAACCCCATTGTAACCATTTAATTGACTGCATACAGAACGATAAAGAAATTTAGTTTTGGATCTATTTGAATTGGCTATAGATTTTTTCTACGGGTGTTTCGTACATTCGAGCGATTTCTTGTTTCGCTTTGTTATAGATAATAATGGTAGGTGTTTCGGTGACAGTGCCGTTGTATGCCTCAAAGATATTCATATCGCGGTCGTTGACAAACAGCACATTGGCGGGCAATTTGGCAAAGTATTTTTCTTGAAAAGCCTTAATTTGAACATCTTCACCAATTGTTACCCACAAAATTTGGCTTTTCTTAAATTTTTTGAGATTTGCTGCAATTTGTTCGGCTTGTTTGTGACAATGTGAACAATCTGTGTCATAAAAAATGAAGGTCAGATAGTTGTTATACTGCAAGGTTTGTTTACTAACCACATTACCCGCCAAATCATAAAATTTGAAATTGGGCATTTCGTCCATTTGGGGTATATCGATGCCTTTGGTGTAAATAGGTGGCGTGTTTTGGAGCGATGATGTTTCATTTTGTGCAAAAGTGACAAGCGAGATAAGTAAACAACCTACAAAGTACAGTAAATTTTTCATAATAATTTAAATAATCGTCTTTTTTGAGTCTATAAAACAACAATATAAAGCCTGAAAGTCTACACATTATTGCCATCTATAGTAGACAAACCAAACAGATTTTGGTTTAAGCTACAAATGTTTTTGTGCAAGAATTTAGGTTGTTTGGTCTTAATTTTAAATAAATTTTTGAACTATGAAAAAAAATCTATTTGTCTATTTTTTGTTGTGTGTGAGCATAAGCGCTCTGGCACAATCCTCCAAAATACCTCTTCCTGTGGCAGCCATCAAAGATGGGCAAGTGGCAAAAAAATCGGCTATTTTCCATCGGTCAAGCAAAGGTATAGTTCGTATTCAATCCGATTTAGTGGCATGGCAGCCGCGTTTGGTGCATCATAGGGTTAGCCACAAATCCTTGCCAGAGGAGCAAGACAAGCAATTTTTGTTGCGCCAAGCTGAAAAAATGCAGCGAAAAGCCGCACAAGTGGTACAACGCACCCCAAACACCGACCTCATTCCCACTGCACCAAGTACTATAACGGCTTCTTTCGAAGGCAACGAAACCACCAACTGGTATCCGCCCGACGACCACATTGCCATCTCCAACAATGGCATTATTGTGGGGGTTATCAACTCCCAAATTTCTTATTTTGATACCAACGGTAATTTGTTGGGCGGAACAACTTTCGACAATTTATTCTCCGACTTTGACCTTTCCGCCGACCTTTTTGACCCGCGCGTGGTCTATGACCCTGCTGCCGACCGTTTTATGATGCTCATCTTGAACGACCGAAGCCCCCAAAACTCCAAAATTTTGTTGTGTTTTTCGGTTTCCAACGACCCTCTTGATGGTTGGTATTTGTATGAATTAGACGGCAATCCTTTGGACAATGGCACATGGTTCGATTATCCGTCAGTAGGTTTTTCGCAAAACGAACTCTACATTTCGGGTAATTCCTACAACACAGGTTTTGACCAAGCCTTGCTCTACCAAATCACCAAAGCAGATGGCTATGAGGGCAACGAAATTTCGTTCCAGTATTGGTATGACATACAAGGCAGTCCGTCGACTTTAGTGCCTTTGAGTGCAGGACAATCCGAACAGTATGGACCAGGCTGTTACCTCATTGCCACAAGTAGCACCACCAGCGGCAACAGCGTCAAATTTTATGACTTGACCGACGATTTGGACGGTAATCCCGAAATACTGTACTACAACGTGACCATCGACACCTACGAGTCCGGTACGCCTGCCTACCAAAAAGATAGCAACAAAAAACTGCGTACCGCAGGCACAGTTATCCGCAGTGCGTTCTATCTCAACGGTATGGTGCATTATGCTTTTGCCAAAGACCGCGACTCAGGTTCGCCCAATGCGGCGGGTTGGAACGGCATTTGCTATAACCGCTTGCGCCTATCCGACCTCAACAACACTTCCTATACCTTGTCGGGCGGCGACGTTGATTTGTGCTACGCAGCCATCGCATCGAGTGGCACCGACGAAAACAACCGAGCCATTACGATGGTGTGTTTGGCAAGTAGCGAAAACGTATATCCCGAAATGCGCACCATACAGTTTGACCACAACATGCTTCCGACCACCTTGCAAACTGTTCGTGTCGGAAACGGAGCTATCACAGTAGGTTGCGATGCCAATTGTCGTTGGGGAGACTACACAGGCATTCAGCGAAAATACAACACCATCACCGAAACATGGATGATGGGACAAACAGCCCGTGCCAATGGCAATTGGCGCAACTGGATTGCGGGCAGTCTTGCCGACCCTGTGGGCATTGCACCTGCTTCCAATATGTTGCTATCTGACCTGTCGCTCTATCCAAATCCGAGTTATGATGGATTCGCTATCCGTTTTACCTTGCCCCGCAACACAGACATCAGCATTCAGTTATACAATCTTTTGGGACAGTCTGTCCGCCAATTATATAGCGGACAAGCCCTTGCAGGTGACAACACTTTTTCGTTCAACCGAAAAGCCTTGGCTGCGGGTATCTACCTACTGCAACTCAACGATGCAAAAGGGAATTTGATGGCGCATTATAAGGTGGTAGTGGAGTGATAATAGCCCAAAAACAGAACGATTCACAACAGCCGATATGATATTATTTTTTTGGGCGTTCCCTGGCGGGCGGGCTGCTGCGGGCTTCGCTACGCTTGGTGCTGCGTTGCTCTCCGCACTGGCTAACGCCACCCTCCGCATCCCTAACGCGCTTCGCCCTTCGAACTATTGCACTCAATTTTTTTGCGGCGGCTAACGCCTTGTCAAAAAGTAGGTAGAATGGTGGGGTTAGGCGTATGTTGCTTGATTTTTTATGATATCGCGCGCCACACGAAACACATGCCCAATATACTCTTTGCCCATCTGTGAGTCTTGCCAAATAGCTTTTCGAAGGTCGTCAGCCTACACCCCAATTTCCTCTCCTGCTTTCAGTTTTTCTGCATTTTCAGCGATTTGGAGTTGGTCAATAGTCTCTTGAATATCACCGTCCATAATTGCCTGTAGATTATAGATGGTTAAATTGATTCGGTGGTCGGTCATGCGTCCTTGCGGGTAGTTGTAAGTACGGATTTTGGCAGAACGGTCGCCGGTCGATACCAATGTTTTGCGGTGTTTGGCGATTTCTTCCATGCGTTTTTGGTATTCTGCCTCATACAGTTTGGTTTTCAACACCTGCATCGCTACCTCTTTGTTTTGGTTTTGTGAACGCTCTTTCTGGCATTCCACCACCACACCAGTCGGCATATGCGTAATTCGGATAGCCGATTCGGTCTTGTTGACGTGTTGTCCGCCCGCGCCTGATGCCCTAAAAGTATCGATTTTTAGGTCGGCATCGTTAATAATAATTTCTACGTCGTCGTCGGCTTCGGGCAATACGGCAACCGTAGCAGCGGAGGTATGGACGCGCCCTTGCGATTCGGTGGCAGGAACACGTTGCACGCGATGTACGCCCGATTCGTATTTGAGTTCGCCATATACGTTGTCGCCAGTCACTTCCAGCACCACCTCTTTGTAACCACCAGCGGAGCTATCATTCACAGTAATAGCCGAATATTTCCAACCTTTGCGGTCGGCAAAACGGGTGTACATACGGTATAAATCGCCTGCAAAAATAGCTGCTTCGTCACCACCTGTTCCTGCACGGATTTCGAGAATGGCGTTTTTGCTATCTTCGGGATCGCGCGGAAGGAGCAGGTCGCGCAATTCGGCATCGAGATCTTCCAATTGTGGCTCAAGGATAGACAACTCTTCCTTTGCCA
This sequence comes from Chitinophagales bacterium, assembly GCA_016787295.1. GTDB lineage: Bacteria > Bacteroidota > Bacteroidia > Chitinophagales > UBA2359 > JAEUUX01. The sequence continues at coordinate 21,447 of JAEUUX010000106.1, read as the reverse complement.
TCTCCCTAAAATCGGGGTCTTTGTCGTTATGAACGATGTCGCGGTTCGTTTCGATGTTGCTCAACACCGACTCATAACGTGTAAAAGCATCTACAATAGGTTGTAGTTCTTTGTATTGTTTGTGTATTTTGGCAGTCAATTTATGGTCATTAATCACTTCGGGCGAGGCTAATTGTTCGCCCAAGTCTGTCCATTTTTGCCTAAGTTGCTCTAATTTTTCTATCACGATACTAATTTTAGGGGCAAAGTTACGCACAAAATACGAGAAATAGTAATGAAATTCATAGAAAATACATGAATCAGCAATAAAGCAATATATTCACCCACAATATTGCGTATATCGAAGCCGTAGAACGAAAAATGTTGTTTATTGTAGGCTAATCGCTTTTTTTTGCGTATCTTTACGCCCGATTTATGCCATGCAAACCGTCCACCTTGTATTCACCCAACAAATTTGTTTAGATGAAAACTATCAACAAAATTCTATTCTTGCTAATCGTAGTGTTTTTTAGTACCTATCAAAGTTGCGATTATTTTAAATCCAAGCCATCGAAAGACGAATACTTAGCCGCTTACAGAAGTTTTATGCAAGATGTGCAGCAAAATTCCAATATTTTCGACTCCAAAGACTGGAATAATGCAGACGGAAAAATTAACGATTTTGCACAAACCCAATACTACATACATGAGGGTGAATTGACCTATCACGACAAACTCGAAATAGGCAAATATCCGATTATGTATTATTTAGCAAAATACAAAAAACTTAGCCGCAACCAAGTCAGTGAGGTATACCAGAACGATGCCAAAGCATTGCACCGCAATTTGGTCGAAATTATGGATACCACCTCAAGTATTTTGACGGGTTTTGACCGCGATATTCGCAATATGCTCATCGATTTTAAGCGCGAAAAATTAAACCAACCCGGCTCTGTAACGTCTACAACGGATAGTATCCCCCAAAAATAAAACTAGCATACGCAATGACTAATCCACGCTTTTTGTTTGGTAGTGCCATAGCAACTTTGGTTTTTTGCTGCTTTATGAACAGTTGTAGCACCACCACCACCTCTATTCAAGCCCTACGTCCGGCTGCTTTTGCGATTCCGTCGCATATCAACACTGTTGCTACGGTCAACCGTAGTATCCCGAAAAAGAACTTTATCAATGGTCTCGAAGGCATGGCAACAGGCGAAAACCTGATGCAAGACCGCAGTGGTGCAGCCAATGCCACGCGCGGTTTGAGCGAAGCCCTCACCCGCACGCCGCGCTTCAATGTCAAATACACCCAAGTAGAAACCGCCAACAGTGATGGTCTGTCGATGGGAATGCCAATGGAATGGAGCGAAGTCAACAAAATTTGCGAAGCCTATAGTACCGATGCTGTAGCTGCCCTCGAATTGCTCGACTCCGATACGCGCTATGCCACCAAAAGCACTGTGAACAAAACCAAAGATAGTAAAGGCAACGACGTGACCACTACCACCTATCAAGGCAGACTCGATGCCTCTGTGCGAATAGGCTGGCGACTCTATGACCCCAAAAACAAAAAAATCATAGATGAATTGGTCATTACCGAAAATATTGGCTGGGATAGTTCGGGCAAAACCGAGCAACAAGCCCTTGCAGAATTGCCTCCGCAACAAGCTGCCATTGACCAAGTGTGTTTTGCAGCAGGACAAAAATATGGCATGCGAATCGCGCCTACTTGGATAAGAATCGGGCGCGAGTATTACCACAAAGGTAGCGACGAGATGAAAAATGCCGCCCGCAAAGCTCGCAGCAACCAATGGCAAGAAGCCGCTAAAACATGGCAACCTCTCACCCAATCTGCTGACAAAAAAATAGCCCAACGTGCCTCCTACAACATGGCTGTTGCCTGTGAAGTGGAAGGTAAATTGGACTTGGCAAAAAATTGGGCAAAAGAATCTTGGCAAAAACATGGCAGCAAAAAAGCCCGCACCTACTACCACCAACTTTGTGACCGTTCGCTACAGCAAAAAATGGTAGACGACCAAATGAACGGTGGCAAACCCAAATCTAAAGTTAAACCTGCACAATAGGTGTGGGTGTGGCATTGGATAAACAAAAAAACAAACAAATAATAAAACCGTCTCACCCTTCGAAAGTTGTTCTTCGAAGGGTGAGACGGTTTGTTTTTGGGGAGAAAGTGTGATTATTAAAATCAATAGTTTGCAACTTGACAAAGTGGTGGAAAATAAAGCATAATGGTTCGGTTCTTGTACTAAAGTTTAAATGAATAGCTATACTAACAACTAGTGAGTTTAATGTAACGCTCCATTTTGCCAAACTGTTGTTATGTGGAACTATTTTTCTTCTATTTGCGATTCGTCGTAAAATACTAACAGTTTATTTGTTCGTATATAGTCGTATTGTTCTTTTGTTAAATAAATAATGCTTGCATCTTGTCCGCCTGTATCGAGAGTATAGAACTGTCCTCGCAACTTGCTTTCTTTCACAACATTATCTATAAAATCAAAGAAATCGGTATCAATCCAATCATCTTCGATTTTGAGTGTCTTGCTATATGGTTTGTTGTCTATTTTAAATTTTACTACAACTTTCGTGTTTTTTTCTATGTCAAAATTGTCGGAAATTTCGGTTGCATCAAAGTCATTATGAGATATTTTTTTGTATTCTCTTATCAATTCGGCATAAGGGTCTTCAAAATTGCTTAGTTCGGTATCAAACATATATACAACGTCAGGAAAAAACAATAGCACATCATTGATACCAATACTTCCTTCCTCAGACATTTCTTCTTTTGCTGCTCCAATTTGTTTGTTTGTTAAATGAGACAATAACCCAATTTTGTTATATTCTTCAATCAATTTTTCTATTTTTTTACTTGATATGCCTTCATAATCTTCATAACTTGGCTTAATATAACCGCTTTCACGGTTTAATACATCTGCTTGTTCTGTTGTTAAAGCAATTATGCCAAATACTGCTCGACTAACACCTTCCTCAGCTTGTACTGTATGGAGTCTGTAAGGTGATTGTAAGTCCGCAAGAACTTTATTGAATACTTTGTAATATGCTTGTCGTTCTACTTTATATCTTTGGTATTGGCTTTCGTCCTGACTACATGTAGAACAATAGCTTTTTTGTTTATATTTTGTGCCATTTGATTCTAAAGACACAACAAAACGGTAATCATTGTCAAAGAGGAAACTGTCAGAAACAACTTTAAACTCGAAATTTGTAAAACCTAAATCTGAAATTACACTAGCAGTTTTTTGATAGATAAGTTCAAGGTATTTCTCTGGTTCATCGGGATAATCTTGTTCGTTAATAATAACAGCTTTATCACAGTAATTTAGAAACTCAATTGGTTTTTGTAGTTTTTCTTGCGCAATGTCTATAAGAAGCTTATCATATTGGGAATTTACTATTTCCTTGCTTTTAAGCAGTTCTGCAAATACTTTAAGTTTTTCGGGTTTCATATATTTTTTTAGTGCTATTTGTTCGGCAATATCTAGCAATAGAAGAGAGGAATTTATAAAATCGTTATTGTTTATTCTGTTTTGAAAATGATTAAACTGATATTCGTCTATTAAATCACAAGCCTTAAGTTTTGAAAGGTATTGAGTAAGTTCTTCGTTAATTTTGATTTGTTCTGAGGCTGTAGGCTTTTCGCCTTTAAGTTCTATGTATCTTCTTGCGTCCGAACTTGAATGGAGTATACCTGTGATTTTCATAAATTCTTCTTCAAGTAGCCAGAATAGATATATAGCATTATCAGTAATACTACTAACTCCATGAATTTTAAGGAATTTTTCAAAATTTTTAGATTGTTTTTGTTCAATCAGTTTATTGTCTATAAGCTTTTGTAAAGTTTTGTCCATAGTTTGTCCATTAGCAAGATTTGCTATTAAAACTAATATTATTAATATATTAATGGTATTTTTCATGTAATTATGCGCAGTTATTTATTACCAAAAAATAAAAACTAGACTTTTGTAATGTGTTTTTATCATTACTCTCCTTAAAAACAATCAAGCAAAGCAACAAATCTAAGTGCAAAGATAGGCATTTTTCTTTCGTGTTAGGGAATATTGGGTGATTTTTTGAAAAAAGCATCTACTGTATCTAATAAAACATATTACCTGCAAAGTTTTTAGCGCTTCGCAGGAGTGAGAATGGTGGGGCAATTCTGGTTATAAGTGTTTTTTGTTGGTATCTGTGTAGTTAGTGTCTTCAATGTAGTTGTCAGGAGTATATGTTACTCTTGCAAAATTTTTTGTTATTAATTCTGTTTCTACAATTTGCCCGCTTTTATATTTAAGAATTTTTTCGCGCCAAATTTCGTTTTTTCTATAAAATGTCCCATCTATTCTTATAAATTGGTGATTTTTTTCACTAATATGATAGCCGTAGTCGAGTTCGGTGTCAATACGAAGTTCGCCTTCTAAACACTTGTCAGTAAACCACAAGTTTAGTTGAAAAACGTGGTCAGTATTATTCGTAAATTGATAGTCACGATAATTATAAAAAACTGTGGCACCACTACCAAATGGCAAAACTCGTCCATCGTCTGGGAATGGGTCAAATGAATGGTGGTAGCGTTCGGTGACAGTCAGCGGACTATGGATTACCAACCAATGAATTAAGTTTGAGATTTGACAAATTCCACCGCCAATTCCTGCCCTTGCTTCTCCAAAGGTCAATTCCATTCCGAGTAAATAGCCTTTTCGTTTGGTTGGCAAACCAACAAGTTTGCAAAAAGAAAAAGTTTCACCTGGCTGTATGACGATTCCGTTAATTTGCTTTACGGCAATTTTTAGGTTTGTTATTTTGTTGATTTGCAATTGCATATCGCTGTCGCCAAGCTTTTTCAATAAAACAGATTGATGTTTTTTTACTCTAAAAGCAAGTTTTTCAGTTGTCTGCTTATTTGCATATTTTTTGTTGTCAAAATACCAATCAGCATAACGCCTAATTCGTCTTGCCCAAACAGCAATGAAATATAAAATTGGGTGTCGTTGGCTAAGTAATTTTCTTTGTTTCATATTGTCCTAATTAAATGTTTATGATGACAGAATTCGGCAATTGTTTTGAACAGTTAATCTGTTGCCAACTTTGCTATAGACACTTGCTTGCTATTGCTTATCGAAGTATTCATTCAGAAAATCCGTCGGGTTTAAAAAATACATTTTACGCCAAGCTTGTGGGCTTTTATCAATTCTCCAAATGTGTGGAATTATCGTCTTAATGGCATAATGTAAATGAGGGCTTTTTCCAACAGCATTGCCCGATGTTCCGACAGTGCCAATAACTGTTTGATGACCAACCCAATCAAATTTCTTCACATTGATTTTATCCAAATGGGCATAATAATGAAATCTCCATTTGGGACCAAGAATATAAACGATATTTCCACCTAATTTAACAGTCCCAGTGTGTAATACAATTCCATTTGTTGCTGAAACGATATTGGTGCCTTTTTTTGCAAAGATGTCAACGCCTTTGTGGGTAACTGATTTTCCCCATGGATAGCACCAGAAAGACTGTTGATGATAACTTCCTTTACTTGCATCTTGAACAGGCATTATAAAGTTCTGCGGAATAATAAACCCAATGGCAATAAACCCAAGAATTGCCAGCAATAGTTTTTTGATTATAAGCATCAAGTTTTGGTTTTGAGTATGTTATCTAAGTGCAAAGGTACACAAATTTCCTTTCCTTTGGCAAGTTTTAAGCAAAAATTTTTGTCACATTTCTTTGGCATATTTGTATTTCCTCGCGCGAACAAAAACGCTTGTATAGCGCCATCAGCCCAAAAACAAGGGTAATATATTAATTATTTTTTAAAATTCAATTTATTTGTATTTTTAAGGAATTTTAACTTTAAAAAATATTGCTCAAAAATCATTGATTATTTTGTACTTTTGTAAGAAACCACTACCTTTGCCTGCAAAGATGTTCAACTCAATATTATTCACATAAATAACCCCTACTCATGAAGAAAGTATTTTTTTACACTTTATTTTATTTTGTGTTAAGTATTCGCATATTGGCACAAGCCAGTATGGACAATGTGTGGTTACTTTTTGAGAATCAAGATTTAGAAAACGCTCGTTCGATGCTCAATGATTTGGTTAAGCAGCCCGCCACCCAAACCGATGCTTTTTTTACCTTAATGATGCTCAACACCTTGGAAGGAAAAGAAAACAACTTGGCTTTGATGCAAAAAATTATGCCTCTTTTGGACGATCCTTCTCCTTATCTGTATGCTTTGTGGTTTTCGGAGGCTGTAATGAAAGATTACAACAAAAAAAGCAAAGAGCGTCTGGCTTTCCTAAAAAGTTTGTTAAATGACCCCAAAGTTAATCCAAGTTTGAAAGCTTGTGTGCAATATATGCTTGGTTTGCACTACACTTTTGCGAATAGCAGAGATAATCAGGAGTATTTTGATGCCATTAATAGCATCAATGATTGGCAGTTTGTGGGTTTGTTTGACAATACTTCGCGCAGCGGTTTTGATAAAAACTATCCACCCATTGCTGACCCTACCCCTACGGCTCGTTTCAAATCGCGCCTCAATTCCGACATTCATTGGTTCAAACCCGAACACCTACAGCGCGACGGTTGGGTGGGCATAGAATCTTATATGGAAGGAGCAGAAGGTATTATCTATGCACAAACATTTGTTCAAAGTTCCACCGCAAAAAATGCTTTATTGGGAATTGGTTTTTCGGGCAATGTCAAAGTTTGGGTGAACGACCAATTGGTCATTAGCGAAGAAGAAGAGCAAATTTCGGATATCGACCTGATTAAAGTGCCTATTCAGTTGGCAGCGGGCAATAACCGCATTCTGGTACAGTTGGGATATTCGCGCCAAGTAGATTCCCCAAATTTTACGGTGCGTTTGTTAGATGAAAAAAGTATGCCGCTAAAAGATGTCAAAATCAATAGCACGTATGCTCCTTATACCAAAGCCACTGCCATTACCATGCCCAAAGCATTGCCGCACTTTGCCGAGTCTTATTTCGAAAAACTACAACAAACACAACCTAATAATCCTATCCCCGCTTGTTTTTTGGCATTTTGTCACAAACGACGGGGGCTATACAACAAAGCTATTGCTGTAGAACAAAAAGTATTGGAGAAATATCCCAAAAACGCAATGTTTAACTATAATCTCCTCAACTCCTACATCAAACAAGAAGATAGAACACAAATGTTGAGCCAAATAGAATTGCTGCGAAGCTATAATCCCAATTTGGTATTGTTTGACCTTTATGACATACAATCAGCCTTTAAATCGGGCGATTATACTGCTGCTGAAAAACATTTGGAGCATATGAAAGAGCAAATGGAGGATAAATCGGAGTATTATAGCAACTATATTAAATTATTAGCCAACCAAAAAAGAGTAAAAGAATTGTTCGAAGTAATAGACGAAGCATACGAAGCCTATCCCGACGAACCTTTGTTTGTACAATACAAATATTTATCCACGAAAGAAAAAGTCAAAAATCCGACTGCCTCCATAGAAATACTCGACAAATTTTTGCGTTCCAACTACAACTATGCGCTATTCCAAATGTTGGAACAAGAACTGTTGAATGCAGGTAATGTGCTACGCGCCGAAAAATTATTGCAGAATCAATTGGCGCTGTTTCCTGAATTTTTGGAGATTTCTCGTCAATTATCCAACTTATATTATGAAACCGACCGCTCAAAATCGGCATTGGAATATGCCGACCGTTGCATAGGCAATATGCCTTTTAATGGCACGCTGTGGTATGAACGCTCTTTTATTAACGAGGCTATGGGTAAAAAGAAAGAAGCAATAGAAGACCTTAAAAAAGCAGTGCATTACAACCCTAATTTGTTTTCGGCACGCGAAAAATTGCGCACACTAAACAACCAAAAGCCTATTTTGGAGAGTTTAAGCCGAAAAGATCCTTATGAAACCATTGCCAACGCACTCAAAAAAGAAAGCAAATCGGACGAAAATTATGAATACATTTTTTATGACCGAATCAATATCTGTTTTTCCGAAGGTGCCTCGGTGTTGCACTCTACACTTGGGTTGAAAATGCTAAACGAAGAAGGCGTAAAACGTTGGCAAGAAAACAGTATTGGTTATGGTAGTTATCAGGATTTGACGATAGAAAAAGCAGAAGTAGTGAAAAAAAGTGGTCAGAAAATTGCCGCCGAACAAGATGACAACCAATTTGTATTCCCTTCTTTGGAAGTTGGCGATGGGGTATATATTGTTTATCGTTTAGAAAACTATACTGGCGGAAAATTAAGCAAAGAATTTTGGGATTCATGGACTTTCGATGCTTTTGTACCTATACAAGAAAGCACCTTAAAAGTGTTGGCTCATCCTGATATACAGTTTGATTTCAAAAACAATTTTGACCAAAAACCTACCGAAAGCTCCTTTGACGAATTTAAGATGTATGAATGGAAATTTAAAAACCTGCCTCCTTGCAAATCCGAAAACTATATGCCAACACTTGTTGAGGTAGGAAAAAGTATATACATGTCGACCGTCAAAGATTGGAAAACCATTGCCGATTGGTATTCCGATACGGCACTGCCTATGGCAAAAGAAGACTATAACCTCGAATCTACCTACAAAAAAATATTCGATGGCAACACTTTTGCCTCCGATTACGACAAAGCCAAAGCTATTTACAACTATATTGGTGATAATATCAAATATAGCTCCGTTCCTTTCCGCCAAAGTAGCTATACGCCCCAAAAACCAATGGTCACAATTAGCACACAATTGGGCGATTGCAAAGACCTTTCTGTGTTATACCACACCTTAGCCCGAAAAGCAGGTTTGAAAACCCACTTGGTATTGGTCAATACCCGCGACAATGGTGAAGAAACCATACAATTGCCTTCCATAGACTTTAACCATTGTATAGTAAAAATAGACCTACCCGACGGAATACTCTACCAAGAACTCACCGATTCTGATTTACCTTTTGGAGCAATACCCGCCAACCTTATCAACGCACAAGCCTTGGTTATTCCTAATAATAGTGCCGAAAACGAAGGCAAATCTCTCATACATATTCCGAATCAAGCCAAAATACTGAATCAGCTTAAACGAAAAACCCAATTACAAGTACAGGCAGACCAAGTTATAGGTAGCACAACCATAGAAGCCATAGGCGAAAGAGCTTCGGAATATCGCCACCATTTTAATAGATTCAACAAGCAAGAAACCCAAAACGAGGTTTTATCTATGTTAAACGATGCTTTTAAGAACGAATTAAAACTCAAAAAGTACGACATACAACACATCGATAATCGCAACAACAACTTTGTGCTGTCATCAGACTTTAGTGTGGCAGACGAAACGGTCAATATTGGTGGCATGAAAGCCGTTAAAGTGCCATTTTTTGACCATATTTTTACTGCAAGCGTATTTACCGACGAAACGCGCGAATACCCTATTTTTTACTGGGCGTATGAACCCACCAATATGTACGAAACAGAAGTCATTATCGAAATTCCCGCAGGTAGCAAGTTTGTCGATGTGCCTACAAGTGTGGCTATCAATAACGCATTTATGCAATACGAAATCAAAGCACAAACCTTGAGTGACAACAAAATGAAAATCACTCGAAAAGCTATCATCAACACACAAACCCTCAAAGCCACTGCTTATGCAGACTTTAAGAATTGTGTAAGAGACATTTTGAAAGCCGAAGACATGTTTATTGCCTACAAATAAAGGAAAAATCTGTCAGTTATAACATAAAAACTTCCCTCCAAGTACCAACTTAGAGGGAAGTTTTGGGCTTATAAGAAGTTGTGAAAAAATAAATCTCAATATTACCCCCGCTTGAATCGGACTTAATAATGAATAACACGCCCAAATTTTTGTTTGCACTTTGATAACGACATTAGGTGGTATTTCAGAAAATGACAACGCCAAAAAAACATTCAAATAAACCCTAAAAGGATGATAGGTTTATAGCAAAAAAACGAAGCAAAAAAGGCAAAAACCGCGAAGGGGTGACATTATGTTATGTTTTTTGAATAATTTCAGCTTGTTGGGATTTATGTTAACCATTTTATTGTTGTGGTATTTGTATTGTTTCAACTTTAGGTTGTTGAATACTAAATATCTTAAAAGTAGGTCGACCTACCAAAACAGTAGGTCGACCTACCAAAACAGTAGGTCGACCTACCAAAACAGTAGGTAGTACCTACCAAAACAGTAGGTCGACCTACCAAAACAGTAGGTCGACCTACCAAAATAGTAGGTAATACCTACCAAAATAGTAGGTCGACCTACCAAAATAGTAGGTCGACCTACCAAAATAGTAGGTCGACCTACCAAAATAGTAGGTCGACCTACCAAAATAGTAGGTAGTACCTACCAAAATAGTAGGTCTACCTACCAAAATAGTAGGTCTACCTACCAAAATAGTAGGTCTACCTACCAAAATAGTAGGTCTACCTACCAAAATAGTAGGTCTACCTACCAAAATAGTAGGTCAACACAAATTTTCTTACAAATAAGTCCAAAATTACCAATATCTTCCCATAACAAAACCACCTTCCAGAACAAGTATTCTAGAAGGTGGTTTTATTATATGCTATAATCTCACAAAATCAAATACAACTCGCAAGGCATTAGTACCTACTCCTTAAATGGATGCCGCTGCACCCAATTATCGTTTCGCAAGCTATTGACCAAGCGTGCCACAACCCGATTTACAATAGGATTGAGGTGTTGCACAAAAGCGTTTTGCTGTGTCGGAACAGCCCCCACAGTGCTTTTAATTTCGGTGGCGGTTCTGCCCAAATGCAACTGTTCTTTGCGATGTTCGATACCAATTTTCACCAAATCGAGCAGCACAGTATTATAGATAGGATATTGATGGTTGAGGTCAAAATCATAACCAATAAAATGCGCCTCGATGTCGTGGGGCGTGAGGAAATAACTGATAAAACCCACCAAATTGCCATTGAGATAATAGCCCAAAATGTGGAATTGTTCGGGCAATTGTTCTAAGCATTGTGCAAAGTATTCGGGTGTGCAAACGGCTAAATTGAAATCGGCACGCAAACACACATCGCGGTAGTAGGCATACATAGCGGGCAATTCGTGTGCTAAAACAGCTTTGTCGATGGTTCGTCGCTCCAAAGCGGCTCCTTTTTTGAGAATACCTTTGGTGCGGGTACGATATTTGGCAGACATTGCCGCCATATAATCGTCGAAACTTTGCCATTCGGGTCGCAAACTGACAATCATATTGGGTTGCCCTGCCACCTCATGGAAATTATAAGTAGCCAACTGTCGAGCGAAAGGCAGGTGTTGTTGCTCAAAATCTTTGACCAACACCAATTGCACCTTTTTCTCGCCTTGTTTTTCGGCTGCCAAAATGGTGTTGATGGCTTTTTGCAGTCCCGCAAAAGCCGTTTTGCCGTCCAAGCGCAAGGTGTTGTAATAAAAAGCATGTTCGCCCGTAATAAAACCATTACCATTCACCAACACCCGCAACGACAGATTATTTACCCAGTCTGTCGCCAAATTTTGGAAATATATGGTGGGCTGCAAACAAGCTTTTTGGGTGCTAATGTTTTTTTTGAACCGAAAATTATCGCTGCCTTCCAACTGTAGCAACTGAAAAACTGCCACCGCTACCACCTCATTGTTTTCACTAAACAACACATAGCGCGGCTCAATATGGGGACAAGACTGCTCGATGATTCGCAAATAATTGGTGCGCAAAAAATACTGTTTATCAGTCAATAGCCCGTCCCATTTCCACGCAGGTAAATCGGCGATACTATGAAAAACCTGTACATCGCAAGAACAAATAGGCACTGCACAAGAGGGTTGCAACAGCCAACAAGTAGAATTAGGGACACTAAGGGTATGCATAATATGGGTTTAAAGTAGAAGAAAAATAAGATGTCAGACCACCTACATCGGGTATTTTAAAAAAAGTTGAGGTATAAACTCTGACAAGATAGTTAAAACAGGATAATGGTGTTCCATTTACCTTATTTTGTCAAATACATTTTTTTGGGCGTTTCCCTGCGGGTCGGGCTGTTCTGGGCTTCGCTACCGCTGCGGTGCTTCGACAAGCTACGCACTGGCTAACGCCACCCGCCACATCCCTAACGCGCTTCGCCATTCGAACAAGTTATGGCATTCGGCTCATAATAGCATTTTATTTCGACAAAATTTTAAAACAGAATTATAATGACATGCCAACTTTTAGCCTTCCATTGTAGCTTTGCGGCTCAACTGAATGCGTTTGCGTTCGAGGTCGATACCAATGACTTTGACCATCACTTTGTCGCGCACTTTCACCACTTGGCGTGGGTCGCTAATAAATTTATTGGCTAATTCGCTGATGTGAATAAAACCGCTTTCGTGCAATCCAATATCCACAAAAGCACCAAAATTAGTGACATTGGTAATAACGCCTTCCAATATCATGCCAACACTAAGGTCTTCGATGCTACTGACGCGCTCGTCATAGTTGGTTGTTTCGAAATCTTGGCGTGGGTCGCGTCCGGGTTTTGCCAACTCGGTCATAATATCGGTCAAAGTGGGCAAGCCTACTTGTTGCGTGACGTAGCGTTGTAGGTCAATTTTTTGGCGCAAATCGGCATTCGCCACCAAATCAGTTACTTTGGCATTAAGGTCTTTTGCCATTTGCTCCACAATGCCATAACTTTCGGGGTGAACAGCGCTGCCGTCCAATAAGTTGCTGCCGTTGCGAATGCGCAAAAAACCTGCCGATTGCTCAAACGCTTTGGGTCCCAAACCTGTCACTTTTTTCAGCTCGGCACGCGTCTTAAAACCACCGATTTGGCTTCGATAATCCACAATGTTTTGCGCCAACTTGGGTCCAATACCCGAAACATACATCAACAGTTCTTTACTTGCCGTATTGACTTCGACACCCACTTTGTTCACACAACTAACAACTGTGTCGTCCAATTGTTGTTTCAATTGGTTTTGATCAACATCATGTTGATATTGTCCAACACCAATAGCTTTGGGGTCAATTTTCACCAACTCTGCTAAGGGGTCAACCAAACGCCGCCCAATAGAAACCGCGCCGCGCACCGTTATGTCTTGGTCAGGAAACTCTTCGCGCGCCACGTCCGATGCCGAATAGACCGATGCACCACTTTCGTTCACCAAAATCACTTGTGCATTGTTGGGCAGTTCCATTTTTTTGAGCCATTGAAAGGTTTCGCGTCCAGCGGTTCCGTTGCCAATCGCAATAGCCTCTATACCATATTTATCGCACAAACCCACTATGCGGTCGGTGGCTTCGAAACGTTTGACAGGATTATTATCATGCGGAAAAATGGCGGTATAATGCAATAATTGTCCTTGTTTGTCCAAACACACGACTTTGCAACCCGTCCTAAAACCGGGGTCAATTGCCAAAATACTTGCTGTTCCGAGCGGCGGAGCCAAGAGGAGTTCGCGCAGGTTTTCGGCAAACACCACAATCGCATCTTTATCGGAGCGTTCTTTGGCAAGGTTGCGCATTTCGGTTTCCAAAGACGGCTGCATAAGGCGTTTATAGCTATCCTTCACTGCCATTTTGACTTGTTCTGCCGACTCGGAGCGCGACTTAACAAACAGTATTTCTAATTGTTCGATAGCCATTTGTTCATCAGGTTCGATGCCGTAGCGCAGCAAACCCTCAGCACTGCCCCGCAATACTGCCAACAAACGGTGCGACGGAATGCGGCTAATGTTTTCTGAAAACTCAAAATAATCTTTGAATTTGTGTGCTTCTGCCTCTTTGCCACTAACAACTTTTACTGCGATTTTGCCTTGTCTTTCGAACAATCGACGCATTTTATCGCGTGCTTTGGCAGTTTCGTTGACTTGTTCTGCAATGATGTCGCGTGCGCCTGCTAAGGCTTCTTCTATGGTATGCACGCCTTTTTCTTCCGAAATATACGCTTTTGCCAATGCCTCAAGGCTACCACGATGGTTTTGTTCCAATAAAATGGCTGCCAAAGGCGCTAAACCACGCTCGCGAGCAATAACGGCGCGGGTGCGGCGCTTGGGCTTATAGGGCAGATACAAGTCTTCCAACTCCGTGAGGGTGGTGGCAGATTCTATGCGTTGTTGTAATTCGGGAGTCAAATGTCCTTGTTCCTCAATGGTTTTTAGGATATAAGCGCGGCGTGCTTCGCGCTCGCGCAGGCGTTGTATGGTGTCTCTGATGAACATGATTTGCACTTCATCGAGGCTGCCTGTGGCTTCTTTGCGATACCGCGCCAAAAAAGGCACCGTAGCTCCTTCGTCTAACAAGCCAATAGTTGCCGATACTTGGTGAGTGCGCAAACCGCTACTTTGCGCCAATTCTTGTATTAGGTGTTCTTCAGTCATATTTTTTAAGGAAACTAACAATAGATAAACAGCCCTGAACAAGGCTACCTATAATGGAAAATAAGCCGCAAAGATAACCAAAAAACTTTAAAAAACCCTATTTAATCCACATTGTTGGGAAAAACCGCCAAAAAGTTCAAACAAATACTTGACTTATCTCAAAAAATCGTACCTTTGTATCTGAAAATTGTACATTTATTAAACACACTAAAAAAATCCTCAATGAAACAAATTGTATCTGTCTTGTTTTTGCTAATTTTTTCTACTGTTCTATTATTTGCTCAAAACTACCCCATTGGGAACCGTTCTATTACTTACACCGATGCTGCCCGCTCCAACCGTTCAGTGGCGGTTGTTGTGCAATATCCTGCAACAGCAGCAGGCACTGATGTTGCTTTTGCCGCTGGTACCTTTCCTGTGGTTATCTTTGGACATGGTTTTGCGATGAGTGGTGATAATTATGACAATATTGGGCAAGCATTAGTGCCGCAAGGCTATGTAGTGGTGCTGGTGAATACCGAGACAAGCCTTTTTGGTACGAGTCATGGCAATTTTGCTGGTGATTTGGCTTTTATGGCGCAAAAAATGCAAAGCGAAAACAGCACATCTACTTCTCCTTTCTTCCAAAAACTAACCAACAAGACGGCTATTATGGGTCATTCTATGGGTGGTGGTGCAACTATCTTGGCAGCCGCCAACAATACACAAATCGCTACGACGGTCACGCTGGCTCCTGCCGAAACTGACCCTTCGTCTATCAGTGCCGCGCTGAATACCAAAGTTCCTTCCTTGGTGGTGGTTGGTGAGGACGATTGTGTAGTGCCTGCCGCTGACGGACCAACGCCTATCTACAACAATTTTACGGGCATACCCAAAGCATTTGTAAGTATTATCAATGGCAATCACTGTAATTTTTCGGACGGTTCTTCTTTTAATTGCAACTTTGGCGAAGGTAGTTCAGGTTGTTCTAATTCTTATATAGACCAACAACACGCAGCAATGAATGCAGCTATTTTTCCTTGGCTAAACTATTGGCTCAAAGGCAATTGCACAGCTTTGAGTACTTTTGTAACAACCATTGGCGGAGCAGCATATAATCAAACCCAAACAAAGACTTCTTTGCTCAATTTTGGCGGACGTGATTTAGCAGTTTGTCAGGGTTCAGGAGCGCAATTTGAAAGTTATGCAGGTGGAAGCAATTATGTATGGTCTCCTGCTACTGGACTAAGTGCAACCAATATAGCTCGACCAACAGCTACGCCAAGTGCAACAACTACCTATACCGTTAATTTTACCAATAGCAACGGTTGTGCCGTAAGCGATCAAGTAGTGGTGACTGTCAATGCCTTACCTGCTGCGGCTATTAGCAGTAGTGTGGCACCGGTTGGCTCTACTGTTACGGTTTGCGGAACTACTGGCACACAATTGCAAGCACAACCAAGCGGAAATGGCTATACTTATCGTTGGTTCAAGAATGGTGTCTTCACAGGTTATACTGTTACAGGTGGTACGGTCAAAAAAGCAGGTACTTATACCGTAGAAGTAACACGCACTTCAACGGGTTGTAAAAAAATGTCTGCACCTTTGACCATTGTCGTGAATCCTTGCAAAAATGAAGGCGAGGCAAGCGAATTGGAGTTCACTACTTTGGTGGCAGAAGTTTATCCTATTCCAGCCCACAACCAACTTACTATCAATTATAGTAGTTCCAGCACGGTGCAGTTAAGTATTGTAGATTTGTTGGGACGCACTGTTAGTATGCAACAATTGCCCGAAGGCACACAACAAAGTAATCTTGACATTAGCCAACTATCAGCGGGACAATATATGTTGCTGATGAACAACGGCACCGAAATAGTGAGCAAAAATATCGTGGTACAATAAAAAAATTACTAACGATTGATTAACAATATCGTGGCTGCCTCGCTAATTGGTGAGACAGCCACTTTTTTATTGTTGTTGGGCAACCCAATATTAAAATTTGATAACGACATTGGTTGATAATTTGCAATTAAAAATCGCTAATTCAGCACATCAAAGAAATAGCAAAAAGATTCTCCCGAATATTTGTTTTTGCCACAAAAAAATGCTGCCCCAAAACGTGTATTTGGGGGCAGCACCACAAGCAGAACAACAGGCAATTATAACCTATCTTCATCTGCAAAGCTATAATAGCCATTATCAGTGACAATAACATGGTCTAACAAATTAGTATCAATAAGTTTGGCGGCTTCTTTGATTTGTTGCGTGATTTGATGGTCGGCATGACTGGGTTGTAGGTTGCCCGATGGGTGATTATGGCAAACAATGATGCTTGTAGCAAGGTTTTCAATAGCTAATTTGAGGATTTTTTTGACATCAACAACCGTTGAGCTTAATCCTCCAATGCTAATTTGCTCTTTGCGGATAACCACATTGGCTCTACTCAACAATAATAGCCAAAATTCCTCGTGTGGTAGGTCTCCCAACAATGGCAGCATCATTTCGTAGATGTCTTGGCTGCCTGTGATATGTTTTCGGGCATTAATTTCTGCTGCTTTGCGTCTCCGTCCAAGCTCCATAGCGGCTACGATAGTAATAGCTTTTGCTTCGCCGATACCTTTGAGTTTCATCAGGTCGGCGATGTTTTTTTTGCCCAAATTGTTGAGATTATTATCTGCCGTAAGGAGGACTCGCCGCGCCAAATCGACAGCACTTTCGTTGCGGGAGCCGCTTCCCAACAAAATAGCAATTAGTTCGGCATCGGATAAGGCTGTTGCACCCTTGAGGAGCAGTTTCTCGCGTGGGCGATCTTCTTCTGCCCACTGTTTGATGCTTAGGTTTGGGGTTTCGTTAGTCATTTTACAGTTGTTAGATTGAATGAGGCATATTACAACACAATTTCTTTACAAGCCCGATAAATATCTTTGTATTCGTTGCGCGGTTTTAGGCTTGTTTCGAGGTATTCGTTCCACACAATTTTATCTTGTATAGGGTCTTTGACGATTGCTCCAACCAAACCCGCAGCTATATCATCGGCACACAAAACTCCGTCACCAAAATGAGCTGCTAACGCCATGCCATTATTTACTACCGAAATAGCTTCGGCTGTACTCATGGTGCTACTGGGGGTTTTGAGCTTGGTTTTGCCATCTATGGTCATGCCGCTTCGTAATTCGCGAAAAATAGTGACTATTCGCTCTATTTCTTTCAAAGAAGGCTGCTCGGCAGGCAGTTCGAGGGCGCGCGAAAGGCTATTAACCCGTCGTTGAACGATGTTTATTTCTTCTTTCATCGTTTCGGGAACGGGTAAAATAACGGTATTGAAGCGGCGTTTGAGTGCGCCAGACAGCTCATTAACCCCTTTGTCACGGTTATTGGCTGTTGCAATAACATTGAAGCCTTTGATTGCTTGCACTTCCGTATTTAGTTCGGGAACGGGCATGATTTTTTCGGACAAAACCGTTATTAGCGTATCCTGAACATCGGCGGGAATGCGCGTAAGCTCTTCTATACGCGCTATTTTGCCGTCTTTCATTGCACGCAACAGGGGAGTGATAACCAATGCCTTTTCGCTCGGTCCGTGTGCCAATAATTGAGCATAATTCCAGCCATATCGAATAGCTTCCTCGCCTGTGCCTGCTGTGCCTTGGATAAGTAGCGTACTATTTCCGCTTATTGCCGCTGCCAAATGCTCCGACACCCACGACTTGGCGGTTCCGGGCAAACCATATAGCAATAAAGCGCGGTCGGTGGTGAGTGTTGCCACTGCAATTTCCATTAAACGGCGACTACCAATGTATTTGGGTTGGATTTCGAAGCCATTTTTGAGTTTTCCACCCATTAAATACGTGACAACAGCCGCAGGTGACATTGTCCATTGTGAAGGAACAATACCACTATCTTGTTGTTTGAGTTCGTCTAACTCTTGAGCAAATTGTTCTTCGGCATGTGCGCGAAGCACTCCTGTTTGAGCATTCATACGCTAAATAGATTTGATTTGTTGAATAATATTATGCAGTTGTAACAAAGGTGTAGCAATATGGGTTTGGAGTTGTGGGAGATAATAATTTTTTTCTGCCTCATTATTTTGCCGTTTTTCTATGTCTTTTTTAAATTTTTCTAAGACCGAAAGCGGTATTATTTGCGAAAACAAAGCCATGACTCTGGGAGCAGGGTTAGTGTAAACACGTTGGACGTATTTTTCTGATTGCGCCAACAAGTGCAAAGCAAATGCCGTGTCATGCAACATTTCGCGCGGCAAAGACAACAATAAATCATACATTTGCGGCACATCTACCCATGAATGGTGGAGCAATAAACGTTTTTTATCCTCAATAGACAAAACTTTATAAAGTTGAGGCTGTAATTGTTCCAATAAACTTTTTTTGCTCAATGCCATATCGATGAAATGATAAGCAAAAACCGAATTAGCATAATTGTAGGCAGCGGTTTGCAAAGCCACAAACAATTCGTCACGAAACTGAACAGCTATTGGCATCTTTTTATCCAATAAAAAATGATTGCAAACAGCTTCTGCCGACCAATTTGTCAAACTTTCCCATCGTGAAAGCGGAACATACTGCATCAATTGCACTAAACAATAGTCTTGCACCTTGTATCCGTCGGGCAAATTGCTGGGAATTTCTATGCCATATTGTTTTTGCAAGTTAATAGGCTCCCAAAATCCCATTGAATCAGGTGTTTTGTACTCAAAAATCACCTTTTTTATGATAGCCAATTGTCTTTTTTCGGTCATCTGGAAACAATGCAACACTGCCTGCACTACTGCTTCGTGCGATTCGCTTTGCGGAATACGAGCTAAGAAGCTGGCTACCACCTGCCGCAATTCGCGCTGTTTGGGCTTCAGTTTGGCTTCCTCAAAGGTGTTAATACCTCTCAAAACATCGTTCAAGAAAGGTATATCTTGTTCCGATAGACCATTTTCGAGGATTTTGAGGAAATTCACCTTGTCATTGGCATTTTCTTTGTTCCATGTGCTGCTTAACCACGCTCTTGCCGTATCGGGTGTTTGTATACGGCACTGTTCAAGAGCGTTTTTGCGTTCGGCGTAGCTACCTTCTTGCCAAACAGTTTCGTCAATAGAGGAGTCGGTCTGTATATTTTTCGCCAAATATTTGCCCAGCGGTTCATCGTCTTTGTCTGCCTTGATTTGCCACAACCATCTGCCACGTTCGCCCGCTATGGGCAACAAGAGATGCGGTGGTAGCTGGTTGTGCCACCCACTAAGCTCGTCTAACCAATTGATAGGCAACAACCATTGGTGTTCTACCCATTTTTGAAGCAATAACTCAACGATTTCGAGCGGTATTTGCGGCTTATCACTGTGTAATATGTCCCACAACAAGCGACTGACTTTGGCAGGAGCATAATTATGCACTTCGGCGGGGGCAATAGGCAAATGCGGTATGCTCAAAGCGTCACCATTCCACACCCCTTGCTCATACGCTTTCGTAGCTGCCAAAGCATTCAACAAACTTGTTTCGGCATCGGGCGAGTTTGCCACCGCAGGCTGCAAAACAGGCGGTAAAATATTGCTATTGAGTGTTTTTTTAGCCGTTCCGAGCAAAGCAATTTGCAATAATTCGTTGTTTTTCATGCTAAAATTAAGTTGTTTTAAAGGATAAGATACTGCTCATCCGACCAAATGCCCAACGGAATGAGTTGTTGCTGATAATACAAAGCAAATAGGTTGCAAGGAGCAGCCCCACTAATGGCTAACAACTGATATGCCGCTGAAAATTTGGAATGAATAGGTATGTACAAGCCATTTTGGTCAAACAAAAACCATTTATCTTGGTGCGGAACGAGGCATACTTGCGACAGCCAGAAAGGTGCATTATCAAAAAAGGGATTTTGCTGCAATTGTTGGCTAAAATAGTCACCCATGTCCGTAAAATTTTCATAAAAATGGGTAGGTTTCGCAAAAACTTCGCTTTCGGCATTTCCATTTACCAAAGCGCGCAAAGGCGTAATGCTTGGATAAAAAGCTAAGGTCATTTTTGGGGCTGTTTGCGGGACAAAAAGGTTTGTAATTGGGCTATAAGGCGTAGCAAAATCCAATAATAAAGCATATTTTTGGCTATCTTGTCCATACAACCATAGATATTGCACCGTAAGTTTTTGTTCAGGTATTTCTTCCATCACTTTTGCGGCTACTAACCATGTATCTGTTACTTGCAAAGTGTTATCATCGGACAAAATCTCTTCTTTTTTCAATGTCCAGCCGATGATTTGCCTAACATCTTGCTGTAAAAGCGGCGGCAGATGGTCTATATTCCTGTACGCATTGCTTAAAAGGTGTAGGCGATTTATGTGATACAAACATTGACTTTGCCAATCGGAGGCAGCGTAGTTAATGTCGCGCAATGCCAACAAGATATTAGCAACGCCATTCGCTTGCGCATCTACCAAATGGGCGGCTTTCTCCTGCCAATAAGAGGGGCTTTTGCTTTGCAACGATAATAGACCCGCACGCACCCAGTCTCGCAACAACAAATCTACTTCTGCCATGCCATTAGCCACTTTTGAAGTACGTTGTGCGGCGCGTTTTTCTTTGTCTTTGCTTTGTTTCTCTGATTTTTCGGCACTCACGGGTTCGCTTTCCTTTGTAGCTGTATTGGAAGCCTTTTCGTTGCGTTTTTTTATCCATTCCGACACCCATTCTGGCGTTTGTTGCTCCGAAAACAAAGATTGTTGACGAACAAACAGTAAATATAAACCAATGCCATGTTTGCAAGGAAACTTCCTGCTTGGACACGAACATTTAAAAGCCGTATTTTGTACATCTATTTGGGTTTTGTAGGCATCTTTTCCGCTGCCTTGACACTCACCCCAAATTGCCAAATCATTACTGCCCATATTTTTCCATTTAGCCACCGATGCTGCTAAATCTTTACCCGATTTGGCAGACGAACTATCAGGAGCTAAGGCTAAAATTTGTGTTTCGCTAAGAGACATATTATTATGGTTTTGTGAAATGCAACAATTTTTAAGTTAAAATGTAGATTTTTGTCACGAAATGTGGGTTATTTCTCATGAAGCGGCAGTTTTTTGTCTTTAAA